>JAEWPX010000186.1 GCA_023399375.1 Pseudomonadota bacterium
ACCGCGGCCCCGGCGGCCATCGGCGACGTCGCGGGACTGCTGCGCCCGCCCGTGCGCCTCGCCCCGGCCTGCGCCGCACCGTGCCTGTCTCCCGCGCGGCTGCGCCTGCACGAGCTCCTCGCGCCCCTGACCCTGACCGGGGCCTACGGCCCGACCTTTTCCGTGCTCGAATGCCGCACCCTGCACGACATCATCCGCTTCACCCACGAAGTGGCCGTGATGGCGCTTTTTTCGGCCGGCGACGCGCTGCTTTCCCAGTCCCTCGACCAGGTGCGCATCCTGCGCGGCGACGGCCCGTTCGAAGTCATGGTCATCGACCTCGGCGGCGGCTTACGCGACGACGCGCCCGAGCGGCACATCCGGCCCGAGTCCGTGGCCTCGATCCCCCTGGCCGCCCTGTGGCGCGGCCTGTCCGCGCCGGGCCAGCGCGCGGCCCCCCTGCCCGGGTCCGACGCGTCCGGCGTCTTCGGGAGGGGCCTGACCGACGCCCGCAGCAAGCGCCCCGTGGGCGAGCCCAACTACGCCCTGGCGGCGCGGGACTACGTCAACGTCAACGCGCGGGTGGAATTCCATTTCGCCATGATCGACGCGGTCTGCGGCCCGCGCGCGCGCGGCAACCACGTGCGCCTGCGCTTCAAGGGCGGCGGCGCGTCCCCGGAAAAACGCCGCAGACGGGCGCGCTGCCTGGAGCGCATCCTCAAGTCCGCCGGCTTTTTCGTCAGCCGCGGCGACGATCTCCTGAGCGCCTCTCTGGCCGACGCTCCGGAAGCGGCCACGGCCGAATCCCTGGCGTTGCTCGGCCGGTTGCTCGGCTTCGCCCGGCTCCTGGACGCGGCCATGACCGATGACGACGCGCCCGACCGCGCCGCCGACGCCTTCCTGGCCGGCGACGCGGCCCTGGCGGCCTTCACCGCCGGCGTGCCCGAAATGCAGGGCGCGCCCGTCGCCTGACGCCCTCCCGACTTCAAACGTCCCTCGCCTCGTGCGCCCAGCGCCGGACCACGGTTCGCGGCCTTTACGGCGGCGAGAGCCTCCTCTATGTACAGGCTTTCACGTACAGGAATATAAGCCGCACAAGGAGCGACGCCATGGGATCCGGCATGTTGGAAACGGTTCGCCGCAAGGCCCTTGCCTTGTGGGAGCAGCACGACCTGCTGCACGAACCCATCGCGGTCAAGGCCCGCACGCTCACCGTGCACGAAGCCATCGGCGACCCGGAAGGCGATGACTTCCCTTTGCAAAAGGGCAAGGAACAACTCATGGAGGCCGATTTCCGCGGGGCCAAGGGGCAGGCCTTCACCGACCGTTTCGGCGATTTTTCCGGCACCCTGGCCGACGTGGCCGCCATGCCCCTCACAAACAACTTCCGCCGCGCCGTGTTCGTGGCCTCGCTCAATGCCGTCATGCGAGGCCTCGGGCTCTGCATGGCCACCATCCACTGCCGCGACAAGGAACCCGGCGAATGCGCCCTCCGGTTCCGCGACCACATCCTCGAGCGCTACGGCGACGTGCGCATCACCCAGGTGGGCTTCCAGCCGAAGATCATCGAGGCCCTAAGCGGCGCGTTCGACCTCAAGGTGCTCGACCTCGACCCGGACAACGTCGGCACGATCCGGCACGGAGCCGAGATCCTGGGGCCGCAGCGCCAAAAGGAGGCGCTTGATCGCGCCGAACTCCTCGTGGTCACGGGCTCGACCCTGGCCAACGACAGCATCGGCGACTTCCTCATCGACCGCCCGGTCATCTTCTACGGCACCACCGTGGCCGGCGCGGCGGCGCTCATGGGCTGGGAACGGTTCTGCGCCAAGGCGAGCTGACCCCGGGAGAGCGGCGCAGCCGCTTGCAAGCGGCGAAACGGCCTGCCTCCTTGCGGAGACGGGCCGCTTCGCAGTGTCGCGCCCCGGAGATGCGCGGCCCGGAGGCAACGCCCGGCTACTGGACCAGGCCCGCGCCGTAGAGGGCGTAGGCCGCGCTCGCATCGCAGCCCGTCTGGCGGACCGGATCGACGGCCATGCTCTTGACGAAGCGCCCGGTCACGTCGCCGTTTCCGGTTACCCCTTCGATGAAGACCGCGCCGAGCTGGTAGACCTTGAGGGAATTGCGCCCGCTGACCTGGGGATAGCGCGGATCGTAAAAGGGAATCAGGGCCACGCGCGGGCTGTCGAGGGCGTCGGCGTAGGCGCTGCCGACGATGGAATTCGTGTCGCCGTCCCAGGACGCGTCCGGGTCCTTGGCCAAAAGCGCCGCCAGCCCCTGTTTGGTCGGCCCGACCATGTCGCCGGGTTCGACCTGGAGTGCATCGCCCGTCTTGACGGCGCTGTCGTTCGATCCGGTGCAGCCGGCGATGTTGTCGCGATAGGAGTCGCCGCCGGAAACCGGGTTGCCGTACTCGAGCGCGGGGTAGTCCACGGCCTGGTAATGGCCCGGGGTTACCGTGCCGCTCGGGTCGCCGAACTTGAGCACGATCTGCGTGCCGACGTCGCTGTTGCCGTAGCCCTGCACCTCTACGGAATTCATCTCGCAGGTGCTTTCCGCGTCGAGTTGTCCGTTGTTGTTGAATTTCTTGTTCCCGTCGCACGTATCGTTCCAGGTGAACTTCGCCGGTGGGGACCAGGGCTTGAGGCATTTGCTGCTCTTGGAGCAAAAAAGCGCGGCCTTGCCGGAAGCGCTGATGTCCTGGGTGTTCCAACCGAGGATGCGGCCGAGGAACATGTCCACGGGATTGCCGCGCTCCGTGGTGCGCCCGACCCTGCTTTGCACCGTCGCGGCATCGGGAAAGGTCACATCCGAGTTGCGGATGGCCACGTCCCTGCCGTCGGCGTCGTCGAGATTCGCCTGGCCGTAGCGGATGGCCGTGTCGATCACCGCCCCCTGGTTGGAGCCGTACTGGACGAGCACGTTGGCTCCGGCCAAGGCGGCGGCGTCCGCGGCGTTTTGCAGCTGGCTGCGTTTGTACTCCAGAAAGCCGTAATCCACGGCCAGCGTGGCGAACCCGGCCAGGACGATCATGGACAGCGCCACGAAAACGGCCACGGAACCCGCCTGCGCCGGCGTTTGCCTTGATGTACGCGTTGTCGTCATGTCGCTCCTCCCTTGGCGTCAGGATTGCCGTTCCGTGGCCGAACCCACGACCCGGGCCATATTCGCGTTGATGCCGGACCAGGGAATGATGACCATATTCGAGGTGTCGTAGCGGACTTCCACCGTCACCGGCGTGCCGGATTTCCGTTCCCCGCTGGTCGCGATCGTGGTGCGGTCCGGACTGTAGCCGGCGTTTTGCAGGTACAGGACGACGGCCCTGTCCACGTCCTGGTTGCGCGAGGCGGCAAGAGCCCCTTCCCGCGCGGCGCGGGTCACCACGGCCTGGGCGAGGAAGAGCTGGCCGAAGTCCACCACGCCGGCCAGAAGCGGCATGAGGACGAAGGCCAGCAGCAGGGCCAGCTCCACGGACAGGGAGCCCTGCTGTCGCGACGGGGCGTCATCCGCTTGGCGTGTGTTCATGGCTCCACCATGGCGCTCGCGCCGGCGGCGATGCTCGCCGGAAAGAGCGTGCTGCCGACGAATTGCGGCAGGATCAGGGGACTGAAGGGATAGCTGAAGGAGACCGTAACCGGCTCGCCGGCCGTCCGCTCGGCAGGGGAAATGGAGATGCTCGGCGTGACGCCGAGGGAGAACCCCGGTGGATTGCCGTCGGACCCGTTGTTGAGCTCGCCGGTGACGGCCGCGGCGATGGCCGCATCCGTCGCGCCGGGCAGGCTGGCGACGCGGACGGCGCTTGCGGCAACCGAGGCGGCCATGGATTGCAGGTAGAAAAAACGACCGTATTCGAAGATGGCGAAGAGCACCAGCAGGAGCACGGGCAGGAGCAGCGCCATTTCCACTGCCGAAGCGCCCCGCTGGCCTTGTGTCTTTCGATTCGGTCGCATGTCGCCACCCCGCGTCGTGTGTCGCCCGCAGTCCGGGCTACGAGTATGGGATAGCCACCGCGCCCGCACGCGTCGATGGACTCGATTCCCCAACCCCTCGGGGGAATCCCCCAGGGAAGCGGCGGCGCGTCAGTCGATAAGCCCCAGTCTCGAGGCGTAACGCACCAGTTCGACGGAGTTTTGCAGGCCGAGCTTCTTCATGAGGTTGCAGCGGTGGTGTTCGGCGGTCTTGACGCTGATGGCGAGGGCGTCGGCCACTTCCTTGGTGGTGAGCCCCTCGACCACCATGCGCATGACCTCGCGCTCCCGGGCGGTCAGGCTGTCGTAGGCGTTGGCCGGGGCGGCTTCCCGCTTCTGCGCGCCGAGGAGCAGCTCCCGCGAGACCTCCTGGGAAATGGCCGGGTCGAGGTAGAACCCGCCGTCGCCCACCTGCGCCAGGGCCTCGAGCAGCCGTTCGGCCGCGGCGTCCTTGGTCACGTAGCCGTTGGCCCCGGCTTTGACCGCCTCGACGATGTAATCCACCTTCGTGTGCATGCTGACCATGAGGATGCGCAGCTCCGGATGCCGGGCGCGCAGGTCCCGGGCCAGATGGATGCCGGAGCGGTCCGGCAGGGAGATGTCGAGCAGGGCGACGTCGGGCGCGCAGGTGCGCGCCAGGCGTACGGCCTCCGCCGCGCCGCCCGCTTCGCCTGCGACCACGAGGCCGGCGTCGCGGCGCAGGATGGCCTTGAGGCCCTCGCGGAACAGGGGGTGGTCGTCAACGATCAGTATCCGTTTCGTTCCCATGCCTCGCCTCCCCGGCGTAGACGACTTCGGCCGCCAACAGGCAGCCCTTGCCCGGTCCGGACACGATGCGCAGCGTCCCTCCGAAAAGTCCCACCCGTTCGCGCATGCCGGCAAGCCCCATGCGCCGCGTCCTGCCGGCCCGCGCGAGCCCTTCGGCCACGTCGAAGCCCCGGCCGTCGTCCTTCACGCGCAAGATGAGCCTGGGATAGGATTCCACCAGCCGCACCGTCGCCTGATGCGCCCCGGCATGGCGGCGCACGTTGCCAAGCGCCTCCTGGGCCACGCGGTAGACGTTGATGGCCACGTCCTGGGGCACGGCCACGCCTTCCATGCCGGAAGCAGCGAAATCGACAGGCAGGCCGGCGGTCTTCGAAAAATCGTCGCACAGGCGCTGGAGCGCCTGGACAAGGCCCAAGTATTCCAGGTCCGGCGGGCGCAGGTCGTAGGAAATCTCCCGCACCGCACGTATGGCCCGGGACAGCAGGTCGGTCAGGCCATGGAACCGCTCCTCCAACGCCGGCGCGGGGAGAAGCACACCGTCGAGCAGCGTCTGGCTGGCGATCTTGGCGGCGGAAAGATCCTGGGCCACGTTGTCGTGGAGGTCCCGGGCGATACGGGCCCGCTCCGTCTCCTGGGCCTTGATGAGCGCGCCCGTCAACTCGCGCACGCTCTCCTCGGCCTGCTTGAGCTCGGTGACGTCGGTATTGGTGCCGACGAAGCGCGCCACCCGCCCCGAGGCGTCGCGCACGGCCTTGCCGCGCACGAGTATCCAGCGCACGCCGCCGTCGCGCGCGAGCATGCGCTGCTCGCCCACGTATTCCTGCGCGTCCCCGGCGGTCCAGGCGGCGAGTTCGCCTCGGACCCGTTCGCGGTCCTCGGGGTGGACATGCGCAAGCCAGGCGTCGAGCCCCGGTGACATGCCGGCGTCGGCGTCGTAACCGAGCAGGGCCAGGAACTCGGGATCGACGTAGTATGCGCCGCTGTCCTTCCACAGTTCCCACACGCCGACCCGAGCCGCGCGGGTGGCCATGGCGTAGCGGCCGTGGGCCTGGTCGAGGGCCGCCAGCATGGCGTTTATTGCCTTGGACAGGTCGGCGATCTCGTCGTTGCCGGCGATGAAAGTGCGCCGCTGCCCGGACGAGTCCGCGCCCAGTTCGCCGATCTGCCCGCGCAGGCGCGACACGCGCGACAGGATGCGCTGCTCCAGAAGGTAGAGCATGGCCAGGCCGAAAGCCAGGCCGGCGACCAGCAGGAACACGACGTTGTTGCGCTGGGCGATGCGCTCCTGGGCGAAGATGCGGCGCTCCATGGTCACGGAAAGCAGCATGGCGGGCCGGCCGGCCCAGTCGCGCAGCAGGGCGAAGCCCTTAACGCGCGCATCCCCCTCGGGGACGAGCAGCGGGCGTCCGGTACGGCCCAGGGCGGCGGCGATGTCCGCGAAGCGCGGCGCGACGCCGGGGGCCTGGAGATTGACCACGCCGAGGTCGAGCATGATCAGCTCCGACAGCCGTGCGATGGCGGCCGTATCGAGCCGACGCCCCATGAGAAGCGTGCCGCGCGCCGGCCCTTCGCGCACACTCGTTAACACGGGGCAGGCTGCCAGCAGCCAGATGTCCTCCCCGGCAACGAGGATGCCGGACGCCGTGCGGTCCTTTTCCCCCGCGACCATCCGCCGCGTGGCGGCCGCCTTGTCCGCGAGCGCCTGGGGGACCGCAACCAGGCCGTCGGCCGCCGCGTCGCGCATGCGCCCGAGCACGAGGCCGCCGCCGGCGTCGTAGAGAAGCAGCAGGTCCGCCCGGAGGGTCTCGAGGCTTTGGGCATTGACGTTGAGGCGCAAATACTCCGGGTCGCGCTCCTCGACGAAACGATACGTGTCGTCCCACATGCCCCAGTCGGCGACGGTCGCTTCGAGGCCCTGCATCTCGCCCGCGAGGGCCCGGGTCGCCCGCGTCACCTCCTCCTCCACTTCCTCCCGCTCCAGGGCGCTGAAGCTGGCCTGCAGGTTGCCGCTGGAAATGGCGTAGAGCACGGCGAAAAGCGCCGCGAAGGTGAGACAGATGATGCACACGGCGGTGCGACGCAGGCTCATGGCTCCTTATGCCTGCCGGCGGTCGGGCTGTAAACCGCAAGCGCGCCCCGCTCCCGGTTGCCCGCAAGGAGGCGGCCGGCATCGGCGCGCATCCCCTATACCCCGCTACCCTTCGGCCGGGCTTGCTGCTATAAATCCGAGCAAAGCTCGTCTCCCGGCCGAAACCCATACAACAAGGACAAAAGGTGCGGCATGCAGGACTATCACAAGCTGATGCAGTGTTTTTGGGAAATCAACGCTCAGGACGTGACGGATATCTGGCAGGCCATCCAAGACAACAAATCCGGCGACAAGCCCAAGTGCGATGTGGGCTCGTGGCACTCCGACGACGGCAAGACGTTCTTCCTGGAAATCGCCATCCTCAACAGCGGCGGCCGCTTGTTGCGTGTGGAAATCGGCGAGGACGGCAAATTCCGGGCATCCATCATCTTCCCGGAGATGGACTAGTGTCTCGTCCCCGAAAAACAGGATGTTTTTTGTGGTCAAATCATTTGAATAACTAATTTTTTTTAAACAATACTGACGTATTATTTAAGGTCGCAACACTGGCGCCGCGCCCGCGAAAACGGCGGGCGCATCCCACCACGAAAAGGGAGGCTCCGGGACGAAAAAAGCGTGCGCGTCATCGGCGCGCCCGCAGGAACGGCACAACCTCCTGCGGCAAAAGAATCAGCGGGGCATCGTCCGGTCTTTTCGGCACGATAACCCGCTGTTTTTTTTGGCAATACGCGATGATTCGCATTCTTCGCCGAACAGAATGCCATAAGGCTTCCATAGAAGACCTCATCTCTTACTGCTCTATCCGCAATAAAATAGCGCCATTTTGAGCACACCACTTTCGGTAGAAACTGTTGACGATGTGTTCACCCAAAATGCTGAACCACCCTGCTGTTGCGCCCACCCCCATTGCGTCATCGCAAAGAGTGGTGTAGGGTTGCATCAATTCTAAAATTTTCGTGAGTCTTTATATTATAAAGACAACTAAATTGTTATGATAGAAACATGCATATGCCATAAGTAGTTACATTCAATAACAACTCCTCGGCAGAAATGATACCGACAATACAAAATCGCAACTCTTGAAACACCAAAGGAGGAGGCTATGGACATTCCAAACAAGACAAACAAAACATGGCATGACATCATAACGGGAAAGAAAACATTTCAGCTGAAATTTCTAGCCACAAAGATACTACTTGGCCGACTCGTTCGAGCTGCAAAGGAAGATCCATCCCCAACAAACATCAGCAATTGCATAGATGAACTCCATGCAATATTTGCAAACAATATAAAAATGCCAAGCGTACAGGACGATATAAAAACAATATTCGGATAGGAGCTGATATGAAACAGTCAATCCTAAGCGTCAGCGATGTCCAAAGCCTGATCAAAGGCGGCAATAAACTCCTGCTCGCAGGGGAGGAAGAGGCTCTCAAACTGTTGCCCAAAGGAGACTGGGTCGCAGGAACAATCCCTTATTTCATATCGAAAGAACAAGGCGGCATGGTCAGTCGCGAATTGATTTGCGTGACCGACATAAGTTCCTTCGTAAACGCAATAGACATTGTCAAATACGATCAAAACACTCTGGCCAGGGTCTATTCCGAAGGACCAAAACATGGGTTCAGCTTTATCGTCATTCCGGCCATGAGCAAAACACACTTGTCATTTGCTCTCAACGCTCCGAACTATAAGGATTTCGGCGTTCGCCCCCTCATTGGCTGGATTGCCGGCGTCCACCTCAGCGATCTCGGCAAGAAGACCCCCAAGGTCTTCAACGGCCAGACCGGCGAGGTGTTGGAGGAAGGCGCTTTCGTGCTCCAGGCGCAGCTGCCGGAAAACAAGATTGCCGAAATCGGCATCGTCAATCTGTTCGAGCAAGGCGACGGCGACATTCTGACGTTCACCTCCGACGACTTTTCCGCCGAGACCGTGATGGTCAACGGCGAAAAACGCAATTTCGCCGCTTACATCGTCAAAAACAAGCTCGACACCAAATTGCCCCTCGTAGCCGACTATTACGGCGCTCTGGTCAACATAAGCTTCCAGGGCGTGGACGAGGTGGAAGGCCGAGTGAAGTTCTACGCCCCGGTTTTTTCCGGCATCCGCTATAAACACGCCAAGCCCGTGGCGGACTACGTCAAGGTCTTCAACGAGCGTCTATGCAAAGAGTGCTCCATCGAATCCGACCGGGTAGCCTTCTCTTGCAACTGCATTCTCAATTACCTGTATTCCGAATTGGAGGGCAAAAAGACCGACCCCTTCACCGGCCCCGTGACCTTCGGCGAAATCGCCTATCAGTTATTAAACCAGACTCTGGTCTATTTGGAAGTCATGGACGTCTAACAGGGTGCACGCCCCCCTGACAGGGGGGACAAACTGTCGCTGAGTTCTTCTCGTTTTTTTCTGCTCGAATAACAGACCCGGCAGCCAAACTGCCGGGTCTGTTATTTGCTTTTTACGCTCAAGCGTACGCATACGAAATGTGAGACTGCTGCGTAATTCTCGTAGGTGGCTGCGCTCCTCGCTTTTCAGGTTCTCAAGGCGTCAGTCGAGGCTGATTTTTCTCCCTATCGAGGATGGTTGCGCCCCATTGGCGGCATTTTCCAGCCAAAGGGGGCACGTTCGCGCAGCAGGCGACCCTGAGGACCGCCTTTTTCAGATTGAAGGCTATAGCATTGAGCAGAAACTCCAGTTCAACCTTGGCCAGACCGAGGTATCGGGCTCGAAAGAAGCCGTAGCCACCGCGTTAACATAGGAGGGGAGAACAAAGGGCGGCGTGCCGAACTCCGCGCCAATCAGTGCCAAATCGCGCGCCGCCTTACTGTTGTGCCCTGACACTTAGTTTTGAAGAGGGAGCGATCCGGGATATGCCGGGAGGAAGCGGGATATGATGGGACAAGGAGGCCCGGGCCGTGGGGGAATCCGGGGTGTCAAGTGTCGTCGGGGGCCTGTGAAGCGAGACAGGGCCGACGACGCTTAGTTTTGGTCAAACGTCGTGAGGGCGACGGATAGTTTTGAAGGTCAGCGCACGTACTCGCGGCAGCTCCAGACAATGCGTCCTATAATCCGCACAGAACTCGAAATCTCGCCATTCATATCGACTTCAATTGGATCGTATTCAGGATTCTTGCTCTTCAACACGAGCTTCCCTGGAACGCGTATTAGATACTTCACGAAAACTTCCTGATCCAGGCCAACCGCAAAAAGCCCGCCATCTATAATTTCGCGCTGGCTTTCATCTATGAGCACGGTATCGCAATCCATAAGAACCGGCTCCATGCTTTCGCCAGTCACATCCATTAAGACCATTTTCTTGGGCCGTCCCTTCCGGCGCAAAAAGTCCGTCTTGAAGGCGTAATACCCAATAACCTCGCCTTCTGTCTCCAGGCTCCCTGTTCCCGCGCACAACCGCGCCTTGACCTTGGGAATCAGGCTGTAACCCATGCGTGGCGCGGCTTCGGGGCTCATCCATTGTGGTTCGTCCGGCGGGATGGGACAAGCGCTTTGCGCTTCCCCGGGCGCAATTTGGGCGTCACCGCGAAGCATTGGCCCTGTCCCATAAAAAAGCCAGTCCGCAGAAACGGAAAACCCTTTGGATATTTTGGCAATCCAAACCGGAGGGATTTGGAGGGTTCTTTTTGCCGCTGACACGGCTCCTTGTTTAATTCCAAGGGCTTTTGCCAAATCGGTGTCAGTAGTTGTCCCCGTGGCCTGCTTCAAGCGACCGAAGACTTCCATGAATTCTGCGGTTGCAGCTTTTTCGTCGAAAGGTGCAAGCGAAGCTGCAAGCATCGTAGTTTTCCCTTTTTTTCTGTTCACTAGCAAAAACAGCTAGTTACTAGTTTTGCTAGATATGCGCTATAAAAATTAAGCTGCAAGTAAAATTTCTATTGACCTGCACTAGCTAAGCCTTTAATCCTGACCTTGGGCGGTCGCAAAATATGACCGCATTCCCCGATTTCTAGTCGAGAATCACGGGACGGGCAATGGCTAAGGCGAAACGAAATTTAGGCGGGACCATGGTGCAGCTCACCCTGCCCTTGTCCAGCCTGCCCACGGCCAACATGGCGGCCGGCAGCCTGCGCCGCCTTGAGGCCGTCCACGAAGCCCTGCGCGACGCCTTGTCCGGCTCCGGCCTCTCCCGGGAATACGTCGCCGGGGAGCTGTCCCGGTTAACGGGCGACCAGATCAGCATCCACCACATCAACAGTTGGACCGCCGAGAGCAAGGCCGGGGAACGGCACATCCCCCTGGAATACGCCGCAGCCCTGACCGTGATCCTGGGCGACGCCCGGATTTTGGCCGCCGCCTGCCCAGCAGGCTACGTGCTGCTCTCGCCGGAAGAGGCGGCCGTCTACGAAATGGGCAAGGTGGTGGTGGAAGAACGGCGGCGCAGCCGCAAGAAGCGCGAGCTATGGGAGCGGATCAATGGTGCGTAAACGGGCGATCAAAATATGGATGCTCAAGAAGGGCCTTCGTGTCCAGGACATTGCGGACAGCTTGGGCGTGCATCATTCCTATGTGTACCATTTTTTGGCCGGCAAGAAGAAAGCACTGGTGATCCGGGACTGGTTTCTTGGGCAAGGGTGCCCGGCGAAGTACTTGGGCGAAGGAAAGAAGGAGGCGGCGTGATGGTTGTCGCGTATTGTTGGGCTACTGGGGAAATTGGCATTGGCAAAAGGATGCCGAATGGAGCTCTTCCCCTGGCGGTAGGCGAGGGCATTGCTCTTGAAGAGGCTGTTAATTGTTTGTCAACTCTAGCACATGACAACAAAACAAGACTCATTCCTGGATTTTTTACGAGCGGAAACAGGGATAAAATTGAAATTGTATTCGAATTTGCGGAGCGTCTCAAGACAGAAATGGAGGCATAGCCCCTGCGACGACCGCCCCCACATGGGCGGTCGTCGGACGGTGGTGCGTCCGGCCTGACGAGCAGCCAAAGGGGAGAATGTCATGGAATTCGAAAAAGCCAAAGAGGCGATCCAAAATTTGATGATGCAGCATGCGGGGGGTGATGCCGGCAAGGCGGCCATCCTTATGGCGGCCGCCTTGAATAACTCGTTTCAGAGCTGGGGAGTGGTTTTTAGAGTTCAGATTCTTGGAGCAACTTTTCGCGAATCGCCCGAGAAAAACTAACAAAGTCAGAAGCGATCAGCTGGAGGCGTTCCGTATACTCTGCTTCATCACGAGAGCGTGAAACATTATACCTTGTCTCAACGCGAGAAAGATAAATTTCTTTGGCAACATTTAGGATTGCATCATCAGAATACGACATTTCCGCGTCTCCTGTGTGGGTTGACGGTTGTGGAAACAGGTAACGGCGATCCTATCAGGGGACGCGGGAAACTTACAAGGCGGCAAGGCAGGCGGTAACGGCGATGGAAGACAGGGTTACGGCAAAGCGGATCGCAACGGCGCTAAGGATCACTCGGCAGGCTTGCCAGGAGCGGGCCGGCAAAGAGTCCTGGTCCTTTGAGGAGGCCGCGTGCCGTGGCGGTAAACGCCGCCTTTACTTGCTCGCCGGCCTCCCTTCCGACGTGCGCGAAGCCCTGGGACGCGTGGCGGCCTCGGAAGCGGCGGCGGCCGGACGGCGCGAGGGCCTCAAGCTCAAGCTCGAACAGGAAGCCGCCGAGGCCGTGGCCGATGCCGCGCGCCAGGAAGGGCTGGCCAAGTTCGTGCGCATGGGCGGAAAGGCCAAGGCGCGCGCCGAGGCCCGTGCCACCCTGCTCGCCGCCTTCGACGAGTTCATCCGCACCACGGGCCTGCCGCCCTCGACCGCCCGCCACGTCTTTTCCGTCCAGTACCGCGACAGCGTGATCCAAATCGACGCCGAGGTCCGCGCCCTGCTGCCCAAGGTATGCGCAACCAGCATCGGGAACTGGCAAAAAGCCATCGCCGAGAAAGGCGTTTCACGGCTGGCCGGAAACTTTGGCCACCGCAAGGGCACGGGAAAGATCGATCGCAACCCGGAAATCGCCGAGTTTATCAAAGGCGAACTGTACGAAAGCCCAGGCATCAACGCAAAGCGTGTGCTGAAGGGCATTGAGACGCGGTTTCCGGCCGCGGGCATCACGCAAAAGATGGTTCAGGACTGGTTGAAGGCGTTTCGCACGAACAATCCGCGCCTCATGCTGGACATCACCAGTCCCGATGCCTGCCGATCCCGATACCAGCCCGCCACGGGGAGCCGTTACGAAGGCATCGTGCGGCCGAACCAGCGATGGGAGATGGACAGCACCAAGGGCGACATCATGCTTTGGGATGGAAAGAAGAAATCCCGGCACATCATTGTTGCCTGCATCGACGTTTACACGCGCCGGGTCAAATTTTTGGTTTCGCGCTCATCCAGTTCCGCCGCCGTGGCTTCATGCCTGCGCCGTTGTCTGCTGGATTGGGGGCAGGTCGAAACCCTCGTGACGGACAACGGCTCGGATTTCGTTAGCAAACACATGGTGCGTCTGACCCTGGCCCTGGACATCGCACGAGAGGTCGCCCCACCGTTCACCCCGGAACACAAGCCTTTTGTCGAGCGTGTTTTCGGAACCTTTCTGCGGGGCATCTTCGAGGATTTGCCCGGTTATATCGGGCACAGCGTGGCCGAGCGCAAGACCATTGAGGACCGCAAGGCGTTTGCCGTGCGGCTGGCCAAGGGGCTGCATCATGGCGAGCTGGACACGCCGCCCGAGTTGCTCCTCTCCTCTGACGCGCTTCAAAAATTTTGCGACGAGTGGACCGATGCCATCTACGCCCACGAGCCGCACTCCGGCGAAGGCATGGACGGCAAGACGCCCTGGCAAAAGGCGGCGGAATGGTCCGGGCCGATCCGGCGGATCAACGACGAGCGTGCCCTGGACGTGCTGCTCTCCCCGGTGCCGGGCAAGAAAGGCGATGGCTACCGCCCCGTCCGCAAAAAGGGCCTTGAGATCGGCGGCTATCACTATACCGCCCCGGAACTTGGCGGCCATGAGGGTCGGCAGGTGCTGTGTCTTGAGGATGCCGCCGATTGGGGCGCGATCCACGTCTTCCTGCCACATGACCAGCAGGACGAGGACGGCAGTCTGGAATACCTGTGCCGGGCCGTCTGCCCGCTGCTGACGGGCATTTCCAGGCGCGAGGAGGCCCTTGCCCGCAGCCGGGTCTACAAGAAGGTGCGCGCCGAGGAAAAGGCGGCCATGCGCGCGGCTTCCCGCAAGGTGGGCGCGAAGGACGTCTACCGCGAGGTCGTGGAGCACGCCGTGGAGCAAGCCGGCAAGCTCTCGCACCTGCCCAAGCCCACCACCCCCCACGAGACCCCGATGCTCAAAGAGGCTGGCCTCGCGGCCCGGGCCGGGGACTCGCCGGCACCCCACGAACCGACCGCCGCAGAAATGGCCGCGCGCGCCGCCCTGGCCGAGGACATGGCCAGGGAGAAGGCGACCGTGTCCAAACTGCGCGGCGACCTTACCCCGCGCCAAAAGTACGCTCGGTGGAGGGAGATTGATGCCGCCCTCCAGGCCGGCGCGGCGGTCTCGGAACAGGATCGGAAGTGGTGGGTCAGCTATCAGCGAACGCACGAATTTTCGGGACAGGCGCTGCTTCGGGAAATGTCCCAGGGGCAGGCCGCCCAGGCCCGATAAAAGGCGAACGCTCGCCGTTGCAGCAGCGAGCGTTCAAGGAAAACCAAAGCAGGGAGATTGAAAAGTGACGCAACACGAATCAACTGTCAACGCTCGCGGCGGCGTGGCCCCTCTCCAGAACGTCGCGCTGTGCCTGTCGGCACTGGATAAGGCGGCCAAGCGGCCGGGCCATCTTCCGGGGCTGGTGGTCATGTACGGCCCGTCCGGCATCGGCAAAAGCACGGCCGCCGCATACGTGGCCACACGCCTTGATGCCTACTACGTGGAAGCGCGGTCCAGCTGGACCAAGCGGGCCATGCTGGAAGCGATTCTCATGTCCATGGACATCCGCAAGGGGCGCAGTGTGCAGCCGGCCAGGACCATCTCGGGAATGGCCGACCAGATCGCCGAGCAGCTCGCCGGGTCCGGGCGGCCGCTCATCATCGACGAGATGGACCATGTGGTCGAGAAAAACGCCGTGGAACTGGTGCGCGACTTGTACGAGGCGTCCCGCGCCGCGATCCTGCTTATCGGAGAGGAGGCGCTGCCCGGTAAGCTGGCGCAGTGGGAGCGGTTCCATGGCCGCATCCTGGACTGGGTTGCGGCGCAACCGGCCGACATGGACGATGCCGTCGAGTTGCGGGAGCTTTACTGCAAACGCGTGCAGGTGGCCGACGATCTGCTGGCAGACGTCGTGGCTGCCGCCGAGGGCAGTGTGCGCCGCATTTGCGTCAACCTGGAGCGCATCCAGGAGATCGGCCAGATGGACGGTCGCGACGTAATGGATCGCGCAGCCTGGGGGAATCGCCCCCTGTTTACCGGCCGCGCGCCCCGCCGGAGGTCGTGATGGGCAGGCCGCAAGCGCATTTGATCGGCGGCATCCCCGGGCGCGAACGGGTGTGGGAGGCCTTGCGTCGCGTGCGCGAGGGGGATTGCGGCACCTTGTCCAGGCTTGCGGGCCAGACTGGGGGGATGGCCAAGGATTACCTCGCGGCGTTGTGCAAAGCGGGCATCGTCGAGGTCGTGGACGAAAGGATCGGGCCGATGGGGCGGACCCGGCGCGTCTTCCGGCTTGTGCGGGATATGGGCATGGAAGCCCCCCGCGTCCGCAAGGACGGTAGCCTCCTGCCCACGCCCGGCCGGCAGCGCATGTGGCGCTGCATGGGCATCCTCAAGGAGTTTTCGATCATGGACCTCGTGGCGTCCGCCAGCCTGCCCGAGGCCCCCATCTCCCCGGATGAGGCCGTGTACTACTGCCGTTGGCTTGCCAAGGGCGGCTATCTGCGCCCCACAACACCCGGCCGGTATCTGGCTGTCCCGGCCATGCGCCACGGCCCCCGCGCGCCCATGATCCAGCGCGTGCGGCGGCTTCTGGACCCCAACACGGGCGAGATCGTCTGCGAATCCGAGCCCGTCGAGGAGAAGGCCCGATGAGCGCCGGCATGGAAACCGTCACTGCCAGGGCTACGCGGGCCTGGGGCGAGCTGCCGGACTGGGTGGCATCGCTGGCGGCCGCTTGCGAGGCCGCCTCCGGCCGGATCGTGGCCGGCCGCCTGGGGGTGTCGCCGGCCGCTGTGTCCCGCGTGCTCGGCAACAGCTACGGGACCACGGATGGCATGGAGCGCCGCGTGCGGGAAATCCTCATGGCGGCCGTCGTCGCCTGCCCGGTTGTGGGCGAGATTGCCGTCGAGACCTGCCGTGAGCATCAAGCGCGGCCCTGGACGCCGGTAAACCCCTTGTGCGTGCGGCTTTACCGCGAGTGCCGGCAGTGTCCGCGCCGGGAGAACCCCAATGCTGGGCAGTAAAATCCGCAACGTGCGCAACGGCCTGGGCGTGCTGGCCGGGCTGGTGAACGAGGAGCAATGGGGCCTGATCCAGATGGCCCGCGAGGAACTGACCGACGCGGCCGACACGGCCGATGAACTGGAAACCGCCGTGGCCGGCATGGTGCCCGGGCTGACGGCCAAGGAGGAAAACCATGGCTAGGACGAAACCCAACCCCGCCTACGTGGTGGCCGATCTGGATGCGGCCGACAAGGCCCTGGCCCGGCTGGCCGAGATCAAGCGCGATTTCGACACCGAGATGGGCAAGCTGAACGCGGCCGTGGACCGCATGAAGGCCCTGTCGAAAGAGCGGCTGGCGGCCAAGCTGGCCGAGGGCGCGGCCATAGAGGCCGCGCTGGCCACCTTCGCGGAGACGAAGAAGGACGAATTGTTTGGTAAGGCCCGATCCAAGGCTCTGACCTTCGGCGTCTTCGGCTTCCGCCGCTCCTCCGAGGTCAAGCCCGTCGCAAAGCCCCGGACCACGTGGGCGGCCATCCTTGAGAAGATCAAGTCCCTGGCCACCAAGGAGGACGGCGACCCCTTCCAGGCCGCGATCCGGGTGAAGGAGGAAGTGGACAGGGACGTGCTGAAGACGTGGCCCGAGGAGAGGCTCGCGGAAGTTGGCGCGCGGATCGTGGGCAAGGACACCTTTTACTATGAGCTGGACGCCCAGGAAATCAAAGGGGAAGCGGCATGAGCGGGGACCGTTGGTATCGCTGCATCCGTTGCGGCTACGTTGGCTCCGAGGTTGGACACGACGAGGGGCAAGAGGAGGCCAAGGTGTGCGTCTGCTGCGGTTCCTTCGAGATCGAACCGTGTTCGGCCCCCCGCTTCATGACCGCCGCCGAGATCGAAGCGCGGAACTGGAAGACGAAAGCCGAGCAGCTCTCGGTGCTCATCAAACAGGCCGCCGCGCGCGGCGCGCTCCCGGACAGGTACGTGACCCAGGCCAGCCGCGTCATGGCCGGGACGATCTAGGGGCGCGGCCATGATCGACTGGGAGTTTTGCGATGAGGAGTGCCACGCCCATGAGGGGGGGGCGGAATGCGTTGCCTGCATCATGGGTGTGTCGGAAATAGAGCTTCGGGAATTCCAAGTATTCCTGGAGGCGCGGAAGCAGGAAATGCATGAATCCGGGCTATCGTCAAATGCAATTGAAAGCATCATCGACGCCGTAACCATTTAAGAAGGGGAATATCATGACCAAGTTGGAGCTTGTTGGAGCGATAAAGGCGCGTCTTGCGGACAGCATCAACACGAAACACATCCACCAGATGTCGGTGATCAGCTCCGTGCTCGACGCCCTGGGTGAAGTGGCCGGCACGGCCCTGGCCAGGGGCGGCGAGGTGCCGCTGGCCGGCCTGGGTAAGCTGAAGGGCAAGAAGCGTGCGGCGCGCACGGGGCGCAATCCCAGAACCGGCCAAGCCATCGACATAGCCTCCCACATGAGCGTGAAGTTCGAGCCCGGGAAGGGGTTGGCGGACAAGCTGAAGCATGCGTAGCCCCTGCGAAACCGCCCTGCGGGGCGGTCGTCGGACGGTGGCGCGTCCGGCCTGATGAGCAGCCGAGGGAAAACCCGACATGCACAAGGCAATTACGGACGCATCATTGTCGATTGTCAGGGAAGTCGTCAGTATCGGATCGACACAAATAGTATTGCCTCTGGATGTTGTGAAAGAAATGATAGCCAGAATAGACATTCAGGACAAAAAGATCAGAGCTTATAAGGCCCTTGTGGACTGTCACGACAACTACTTGTGTGAAGTAGACCAAACAAGCGCTGTGTCGCAACGGCTGCTCTGTTTGGAAAAGGCGCGACAGGAGTTAAACAGAATATGAGCGAGAAACAAGAACGAATCCTCCGCGTCGTGCGCAAGTTGTTCGATTTGGCGAACGGCGCTGGTACGCCGGAAGAGGCGCAAAGCGCGGCGATGAAGGCCCGGCGTCTGCTCTCGGAATACAGCCTCTCCATGTCCGATGTGGAGTTGCAGGCGGCTGCCGAGGAATTGGCTTGCGGCGAGCGGAGACAACCTCTCACGACAACGTATGCGCCGTCCTGGGTGAAAGTCCTCTTCGGCGGCGTGCGCATGGGCTTCGGCGTGGAGGGTTTCTTTACCTGGGCCGGCAAAAAAAGCGCCGTCACTTTTGTGGGCGTTGAGCCGGACTTGTCGCTTGCGGCGTACACGTTCGAATATCTTTATCGCGTCGGCAAGTCGTGTCCAGGTATGCAGAAAAAGAGGGAGCGTCAAAGGAATCAATGGCGCATGGGTTTTGTGACTGCGCTTGCGTATCGTTTCAGCGAATACCAGCACCAGGAACAGTCAAGGCAAGAGGTGGCTTTGGTGCCCATCAAGAACAGGCTTGCCAAGAGCTATATAGCGAGCAAGTACCCTGCCCTTGTAAAAATGGCTCCTGTAAACAAGGTGCGCACCACAAAGGCCTATCAGGCTGGTTTTGCAGAGGGCCAGCGAGTGCAATGGGGAACGCCCGTGGGGACCGAAGGGGGCGTCGCTCCAATGCTTGAAGAGTAGCCCCTGCGAAACCGCCCTGCGGGGCGGTCGTCCAGGCGTGGCGGCCTGGGCCTGATGAGCAGCCGAGGAAAGCGTATGGCAACACAGTTGTGGACTCCGAAACGTGCGGCGGCCAAGTCACGGCGCAAGATCGAAGCAATGCGAAAGTTGTTCCTGGATGTCGCCTATATATGGGGCGATGAAGACAACTACATCGTGTTGCTTGTCGACAAGGCTCTTTCGTCGCTCGACGAACTGAAAGAGGCCATCGCCGAGGCTGCCGAGGGGGAAGCGTCATGACCGACCGCTTTTACGCTGACGACAAGGCCGTTCGGGGCCGTGCAGGCATCTTCGATCGGACCAAGGGGAATCGTCTCGTTTGCTTCTTCTTCCCCGATCCCGACAACGCCGACGCCGCGCCGGCCATGGCCAGGGTATGCGCCGACGCGCTCAATGCCGTTGTGGCCAAGCGCCAGGGAGGAAGCCATGTATCTTGAACTGCAAGAGACGCTCGCACAAGGTACGCGGGTTTTTACTGTCGAGGCGGGATACAAGGACTGCCGGGAGCCGGGACGTTATCTGGTGCGCTCCTTTGGTGACGTGTTGATTTGTCCAGGTTGCAAGCTCATGTGCAGGATGCAGGCGGTAAACAACCCCTCGCCGGGCGAGGCCATCATCGTGCGCAAGCGCTATACCCCCGCCGCGATGAGGACCCGGTAGTGGCCGCCCCCACATCCGCCGCGCGGCGTGCCATGCTGGCGAAAATCCACATCGCCCTCAAAGACCTGGGCATCCCCGACGAGGACTACCGCGCCATGCTCGACAACCTGTTCGGCGTGGCGTCCTCGGCCAAGCTCTCGCCCAAGCAGCTCGACCAGCTCCTGGACCACCTGACCAAGCGCGGGTTCGTCGCCTCGAAAAAGGGCGACGCCAAGCCCTCGAACAGCGCCCGCAACCGCCAGCCCATGCTCGACAAGATCGCGGCCCTGCTCACCGAATTGGGGCAGCTTGAGGGGCGGCACATCCCATGGGACTACGCCGTGGGCATCCTCAAGCGGCAAAGCAGTGTCATGCGCCTGGAGTGGGCCACGCCCTCCCAGCTGCGCGCCGTGCTCGCGGCGCTGGACAAGCGCGTGGGCAAACTGACCCGCGAGGCTATGCTGGCCAGGGCGGGAGGCGGCCATGCCGGCCCGATGCCCTTTTGACGCCGACGGCCTGCACTGGCCGGGCATCCTGGCCGAGATCGCCGAGGTGGCCGGGCCGATGGCGGCCTACCGTGTGGCCCAGGCCAAGGGCGGCGTGCCTGCCTATTTCCCGGAGCCGGAGCATCTGACGGACACTCACTGGTTGGTGGCCGCCTGCGGCTGGGAGGCGGCGCGACGGATCGCCCGGCGCTTGGCGCGGTGCCGCGAGCTGGTGCCCCTGGGGCCGCTCTCCGGCAACCGGGCCGCCATCGCCAAGGCCATACGCGAAGGACTGGCGGCCGGCGCGAGCCGGCGCGAGACAGCGCGCCATGTGGGCGTGGCCCTGCGAACCGTGCAGCGGCAGGCCAACGACGGCGACCAGGGCCAAGACGATCAGCACCGACTTTTTTAGCGCGTTTTACGCGCATAGGGACGCAAAATGGCCGAAATTCGCCAGCCAATTTACCGCATCGCCATCAAGGGGCCGCAGGGCCGCCGCGTAGCCGAACTGTACCCGGCCGCGCTGTTCCCGGGCGGCGAGGGGCTGGCGGATCGCTACCGCGTGCGCGTCGACCGGGTGTGGCATGCGCCCGAGGGGCTCAAGTATGCGTTTTTACCGCTGGCCGAGGCGCTTGCCGTGGCCGGCTGGCCACACGAGGACGCGCCCCGGCCGGAGCTGCGGCGCGGCGACCGGCGGCGGCTGTTGCTCGGCCGGGCCGACGACGGCGCGGGGGTGTATGAGGCCGTGGTGGCCATGACGGACCCCTGGCAGGGGCCGGACGGCCGCTGGCGGGTGTTTTTGGTTGGCCGGCGGGAGCCGGTGCTGGTAGACGACTTGGAACGCTATCCGAGGGGGCTATGAAAAAGCGGAAACCGATGAAAGCGCCAGCCTGGAGTCCGCGCCCGGCCGCATCCGGTCCGGCAGCTGCCGCGCCGGGAAGTGAACGGCGGCAGTAGGTGTTTACTGATTATTTGGTGTTTGGTAGGGCGAGGGCAAACAAGGAGGGTTTCATGGCCTGGGGAAGCGTCAAGGTGTTTTTTGTTGGTCTTGTTGCTGCCGGAGCACTCTTTGCGACGCCTGTGGTCTCCCATGCCGAAGGTGCCTACACGACTGTTAAGGGGTCGGAAAGGCTGTCTTACATGAAAGCTACTGTGCAGCGAATGGGAAGTAAGGTTCAGGTCATGACGAAATATGATTTCGGGGATGGGAGAACTCAAGACGAAGTCATTGTTATGGATTGTGCCAGAGCAACGTATAAAATAACCTTGTCTTCCATCTCAAGAGACGGCAAGCCTGTGAGTTTGGCAAACGCTTCCCCCTTCGACAAGGAGATTCTTGGGAGTGAATATGCAGACCTCTACCCGGTCCTTTGCTCGGGAAAAAAGAAGAAATAGGATGGGGCTATGGATAAGGTTCTGCGGCCGCGGGTGTACCCGGCCTTGACGCCTCGCCCCCTCTAAGGCAAACGGGGCATACCCACCCCACCAAGGCCGGGGATGACATTTGTCATCCCCGGCCTTTTGCATTTGCCCCGCTATATCCGTCGCCATGTTGCGACGTGTTGCCAGCCTCCGCTTAAAGCGACTCTACCTGGACTGCTTGGCCGTAGCGGCATTCTGCCTTGCTTGGGAGACGCTGCGGCTTGGCGGAATCATGGAGACGCTCGTCGCAGGGTGCTTCGCCTGTGCCGGTTGGATGCTGGCCAAACCCTAGTGAGGAGCCCTTTATGCAGCGCGTGACGTCGATCCTGTGTGTGTTGGTCCTGCTGTGCGTCCTGGCCGGTTGCGCCGGCCTGGGCGCGGCCTCCCCGCCCGTGGCCGAGCTGGGGCCGGCCGATCCGCCCACAGCCGAGGCCGGCGGCACGGTCTCGGCCGCCCGGCTGGAATCCGGCATGGAATGGCTGTGGGCGTCGGTCGCGAACCTGAAAAGCAAGCTGGCCGCCGTGGCCACGGTCGCGCCGCGCGCGGCGGCCGTGGCCGAGAAGGCGCTCGACGCGGCGCGGCAACAGGTCGCGGACGCCGAGGCGGCCGTTCGAGGGGCGTCGACGTCCGACGCCCTGGCGCTCTGGACCAAGGCCCGGGCCGCCGTTGGTGTGGCCGCCGGCCTTGTGCAGGCGCTGGCCGTGACCGGCGCGGCGGGGGTGTAGGGCCATGGCGATTTCCGAAAAGGTCGTGATCTGCCTCGGCGATGGCCGCCAGTTGTGCGTCACGATCCGAAACCTTCCGTGGTGGCGGCTGGCAATGCGTTTCATCGCCAGCCTTTGCGGCGTCGTGGCCGTACTGCTCGGCGGCTGGCTGCTGTCCCAGGGCTACAAAGATTCTGCCGTCTACGCCGCCGTGGCCGGGTTCGGGCTGCTGGTGATGGCCAAGGAGTAATCTATGACCACTCTCACTTTCGATGACGTCGTGGGCGTGCTGGCCGCCACGCGCGACGAGCTGGCGCAGCTCCGCGCGGCCGCGCCGGTTCCCGAGGTGGCCGCCGTCCAGGCCCCGAGCCAGGATGAACTGGTCGTGACCATGGCCGGCAGCTACCAGCTGCCGGCCGTGGTCGTGCGGGCCATGGTGAAGCATGAGTCGATGGGCATCCCCTTCGCCGTGCGGTACGAGCCGGACTTTTACAACACCTACCTCAAGGGCAAAACGCCCGATTTTCGGCCGCACGAAGCGTGCTCCTGGGAGACGGAGCGCATCGGCCGCGCCACGTCCTGGGGTCTCATGCAGGTGATGGGCGAGACCGCCCGTTGTGTCGGCTTCCGGGGCTGGTTCCCGGCGCTGTGTCTGCCGGAAATCGGCCTGGAATGGGGCTGCCGCTACCTGCGTCGGCTGGCGGACAGCTATCTGGCGGACGGCGGCTGGCCCACGGTCATGCGCGCCTACAACGGCGGCCCGGGCAACCGGGACAAGGTGGACAGCCCGTATCCGGGCAAAATCCTCGCGCTGATCCCCGGCGGGAAGTGGCCGGAATAGGAGGCGGATCATGGACGAAGCAAAGCGGGTCGCCTTGGTCGGCGTACTCCAGAACCGGATCGGCTTGTCCCCCGACGACGTCCTGGAGGTGCTGTCGCAGGTCGAGCGAAAGGCCGGCGTCTCCGGCGGCGTCGTGCCTCCGGTCGCTCCCGGGGAGCCTGCCCCGCGTGTGCTCATGCAGCCCGGTGAAGCCGTTTTGCCCACGGCACAAGCCCAGGCCCTGGAAAAGGCTTTCACCATATCCGCCCCTGTCGAGACGCGCGGCGAACGCGGCTGGAAGAGCCCCAATCTTTGGGTTTCGCTGGCGACGCTCGCGGGCATGCTCGTGCAGGTCCCCCTGGAAAAGCGTTTGTCGGCCCAGGAGCTGCTGGCCTTTGCCATCGTGGCGGTCGCCTACATCGTCATGCAGGGACTGGTGGACATCGCGAAAGTCCGGGCCAACGGACAGGGGCCGGCCGCGTGATGGATTTCGGCGACGAAGCGGCGGCGGCCGAGGCGCATTACAGGGAGGCGGCCATCGCCGCCGCGCGCCCGGCTCCCGCCGGCAGCCAGGTTGTGGAGAGCGGCCGGGTTGTCTGCGCCGCATGCGGCGAACCAATCCCGGCCGCACGGCTGGCCGCCGTGCCCGGCGCGACGCGCTGCCGGGAGTGCCAAGAGGATTTCGAGGGATAGGGGGAGATGTGGAAGACTTGCTTTGGAAAATCCTGCCCTTTGTTGTGCTGCTCGTCCAGGGCCTGTTCGCCTGGGTGCTTTGGTCATTGCGCCGCAATTTCGTGAGCTGCGATGCCTGCGCCGCCGCTAGAGCGGAAAATGACAAGCGCCAAGCGGATCAACGGGCCGAATACGACAAGCGCCAAGTCGAATACGACAAACAGTTGGGGTGTATGGCGGCCGAGGGCAAGGAGCTGCGCGCGAGTCTCGACAGCCTGCCCAAGGCCAAGGACCTGCACGAGGTGGCCCGGGAGGTCGAAGCGGTACGCGGCGGACTGGAAGCCGTAAAGGAGTCCGTAAAATCGCTCGGCATCTCCATCGACCGGCTGGATAAGCCCATTCAATTGCTCCTGGAACACCACATCAACGGAGGCGGGAAGTGAGTTTTTCCGATTTGGTATCCCAGGATCGCCGGCTGGTGATCCTGCGCCTGCTGGCCGAAGACCTGGACCACAAGCTGAACACGTCGGTGCTGCAAGACGCCCTGGACCTGATCGGCCACGGCTGCTCGCGGGATTGCGTGGAAACCGAATGCTCCTGGCTCGAGGAGCAAGGGCTGGTGGCCGTCGAGCACGTGGGCAAGGACAATGCCGTGACCGTGGTGCGCCTGACCGGCCGTGGCCAGGACGTGGCCGAAGGCCGGGCGACAGTGCCGGGCGTCAAGCGCCCCCGGGCGAGGTAGGCCATGCCCAGGCCCTCGACCATCGTCACCCTGCCGCCCGAACTGCGGGCTGCCTTCGACCGTTTCCTGGCCTCGCGCAAGGACCTGACCATCGACGACGTGACGGCCTGGCTCAACGAGCAGCTGGCCGGCTCGGGCGTCCGGGTCACGGTCTCGCGCTCGGCCGTGGGCCGCTACCGCAAGACGTTCGAGGAGGCCGCGGCGAAAATTCGCGAGTCCCGGGAAATCGCGGCCGCTTTCGCCCGGGAGGTGGGGACCGCCCCAGAAGGCAATCTCGGCGCGCATCTCGTGGAGCTGGTGCGGGGGCTGGCCTTTAAGATCGCGGCCCACGCCGACGACGGGACCATTGACCCCGGCGACCTGGTCAAGCTGGCCAAGGCCGTCCGGGACATCGAGTCCGGGGCAAAATTGACCATCGAAACCGAGGCGAAGGCCCGGGAGCAGGCGCGCAAGGAGCTGGAGGAGGAGGCCAAGCGGAATGTCCGCACGGCCGTGGGCGACGGCCGCCTGGACGCCGAAACCGCCGAAGAGGCCATGCGCATCATGGGGTTTGCCTGATGCCCGAGACCGCCCCTCTTATCACGTTTCACCCCTACCAGCGCCGTTGGCTGAAGGATGATTCCCGATTCAAGCTCGGGATGTTCTCGCGCCAGACAGGCAAGACGTTCACGACCTGCGCCGAGATCGTCGAGGATTGCATCCAAGCCGAGATCGCCGGCCGGCGCGTGCGCTGGGTCATCCTTTCGCGCGGCGAACGGCAGGCCAAGGAGGCCGTGGACGAGGCCATCAAGCCTTTCTGCAAGGCTTTCTATCTCGTTTACAACAAGCTGCTAGCCGGGAAGCGGCCGCCCGAATTCTCCCAGGAAGTGTTCCGGGGCGAATCCGGGGCCGAATACACGGCCCTTGAAATCCGATTCCCCTCGGGTTCCAGGATCACGGCCCTGCCGGCGAACCCGGATACGGCGCGCGGCTTTTCTGCCAACGTCTTCCTGGATGAGTTTGCCTTCCACGAAAAGAGCCGCGAAATCTGGAAAGCCATCTTCCCAGTCATCTCCAAGGAGGGCTTGCGCCTGCGGGTCACCTCCACGCCGAACGGCAAGGACAATAAGTTTTACGAGCTGTGGACGTCCGAAGAGGACATCTGGAGCCGACATCGCGTGGACATCCACGAGGCCGTGGCCCAGGGCCTTGACCGGGACGTGGACGCCCTGCGGCGCGGGCTGGGCGACGAAGAGGCGTGGCGGCAGGAATACGAGCTGGAATTCCTGGAGGAGGCGTCCTCCTGGCTGTCCTATGACCTGATCCTCTCCTGCGAGCATCCCGACGCCGGTAACCCGCGCCTTTACCGGGGCAATCCTGTGTTTATCGGCAACGACATCGCCCGCCGTCGCGACCTGTGGGTGGCCTGGGTGTTTGAGCTGGTCGGGGACGTGCTTTGGACCCGCGAGATCGTGGAGGAGCGCGGCATCTCCTTCGCCGCCCAGGACGCCATCATCCAAGCCTTGGCCGCGAAATACCGGCTCTCGCGCCTTATCATGGACCAGACCGGCATGGGTGAAAAGCCGGTTGAGGACATGCAAGCCGCATTGGGGGTCGAGCGTGTGGAAGGCGTGCTCTTGACCGGGGCGACGCCCCTGAACGTGGCCACGGCCGCCAAACAGGCTTTCGAGGACCGGCGGGTGCGTATCCCGGCCGGCAATGCGGTCCTGCGGGATGATCTGCATAAAATCCGCAAGGTGGTCGGTCCGACCGGAGCCCCGCGCCTGCTGGCCGACCGAGATACCCAGGGCCATGCGGACCGGGCCTGGGCCTGTTTCCTGGGAGTGGCCGGGGCGCTCTCCGGGGTAGTGGAATACGCCTATACCCCGGCCGGGCGCGACGCTGGCCACCCTGGCCAGGGCGGCGATGATGCCTTTGACGATGACGACAACGCATTTTGCGGCCGGGCGCGGTTCGGCCGGGGAGCATACTGATGGCTACGACGCTCTATGACCATTTGGGCCGGCCCGTGGACCTGGGGCGGCTGCGTGAGGAGGAGGCCGGCCCGACCGTGACCGGCGTGCGGCAGGTGCTGTCCGGCCACCCGGCCCAGGGGCTGACGCCCGGGCGGCTGGCCCGGTTGCTGCGCGCGGCCGAGGACGGCGACCCGGTTGCCTACCTGGAACTCGCCGAGGAGATGGAAGAAAAAGACCTCCATTATCGCAGTGTCCTGGCCACGAGAAAGTATCAGGTAGCCGGCCTGGATATCACGGTCGAGGCGGCCACGGATGCGGCCGAGGACGTGAAAGCTGCCGATCTGGTCCGGGACTGGCTGTCCCGTGACGATCTTCGGGACGAACTCTTCGACATCTTGGACGCCGTGGGGAAAGGCTACAGCCTGACGGAGATCATCTGGGACACCTCGGGCGGCACGTGGTTGCCGGCGCGGCTCAAATGGCGCGACCCCCGCTGGTTCGTGTTCGACCGTGTGGACGGCGAAACGCCGATGCTGCTTTCAGCGGCCGGCCAGCCCGAGCCGCTTTCGCCCTACAAGTACATTTACCATGTGCATCACAGTAAATCCGGCCTGCCCATAAGGGGCGGGCTGGCCCGGGCCGCGGCCTGGGGGTACTTGTTTAAAAACTTCGACGTTCGCGCCTGGGTGCAGTTCGCGGAGATTTGCGGCATCCCGTTGCGGCTGGGCAAATACGGCCCGGGCGCGTCCGAGAAGGACAAGCAGGTGCTGCTCAATGCCGTGCGCAACATCGCCCAGGACGCGGCCGGCATTATCCCTGCCAGCATGGCCATCGAGTTCATCGAGGCCAAGATCAGCGGCAACATCACCCTGTTCGAGAAATTGGCCGACTGGCTGGACCGGCAGGTGTCCAAGGCCGTCCTGGGGCAGACCGGTACCACGGACACAGGCACGCGGGTGGGCACGGCCAATGCCCACGAGCATGTGCGTGAAGATATTGAGGAGGCGGACGCCGTCCAGCTTTCGGCCACGCTTAATCGCGGTTTGGTGCGCCCCATGGTTGACCTCAACCTGGGGCCGCGCAAACTCTACCCCAAGCTGGCCGTCAGGCGGGCGAAGAAAGAAGACACTGCGGCGTTGGTCAACAACGTGACCAAGCTGCTGCCGCACGGGCTGCGCGTCGAAGAGTCCGTCATGCGTGACAAGCTGGGTCTGCCCGATCCCCCCGCCGATGCTGTCTTGCTCCACGCGCCCGGCCAGGGGCAAGACGCAGATCCCGCTCTGCCCGAGCCTCCAGCACCGCCCCAGGGGCGGCAGGCCGCCGCCTCGCGCCGGGCTGTGGCCGCCGCGCTACCGCCTGCGCCGGCCCAGGCCATGGACGCCGTGGACGTGGCCGTGGCCGAGGAGCTGGACGGCTGGCAGCAAATGGTAGACCCGTTGCTGGCATCGGTCCGCGCGATCCTGGATGACTGTCTCGCTCAAGGGCTCACTTTTAGTGAGTTTCAAGCGCGTCTGCCCGAAGCCCTGGCTGGCCAGGACGTCGGGCCGTTGACCGAGCATCTGGCTCGGCTGGGCTTTTTCGCCCACCTTGCCGGAATGACGAGGGCCGGTCGTGGCCGGTAGCGACGACGGCAACATCCGGTTTCAGGCCCTGCCGCCGGAAGAGGCCATCGCCTATTTCAAGGCCAAGGGGTTTAACCAGGTCGAGAGCTGGGACTGGCGGGACGTCTGGCAGGCGCAACACGCCACGGCGTTTACCGTGGCGAAATCCGCCGGCTTCGACGTGCTCAAGGATATTCAGGCCGCCGTCGACGACGCCCTGGGCCAAGGCCTGACCCTCAAGCAGTTTTCGGCCCAGTTGACGCCAATCCTCCAGCGAAAGGGCTGGTGGGGCAAAAAGGAATTGGCCGACCCCCTGATCGGTGAAGTCAAAGACGTGCAGCTCGGCAGCCCGCGCCGGCTGCGCATCATCTACGACACCAACATGCGCATGTCCCAGGCGACCGGCGAATGGGCGCGCATCCAGCGGACCAAGGCTACGGCCCCATACCTGATGTATGTGGCCATCCTGGACGGGCGCACCCGGCCCGAGCACAGGAAATGGAACGGCACCATCCTGCCGGTCGATCACCCCTGGTGGAAAACGCATTTCCCCCCCAACGGCTGGCACTGCCGTTGTTGGGTTATCCAGCTCTCGGCCCACGACCTGGAGGCCCTGGGACTCCAGGTCTCGCCCGATCCCGAGGAAGACCTGGTCATGTACACCAACGACCGCACGGGCGAGACGCAGATGATCCCCCGGGGCATCGACCCGGGCTTTGCTTACAACCCCGGGCAAGCTGCCTTGGACGGCCACGCGGCCCGGGCGCTCATGGGCAAGCTGGTGGACGCCTCGCCGGACATGGCCGCCGCCCAGGCCGCCAGCGCCCGGTTTGTCGTGCCGGCGATCAAGCGGGACTTGCAGGAGTGGATCGCGCCGCGCCTGGACGCTCTGGAGGCCGGCAAGCCGATCAAGACCGGGGAGCGCCGGGTGGTCGGGGCGTTGCCGGATGAGGTGCTGGAGTTTTTCACAGCCGGCCGGGCCAGTGCCGGCGGCGAAGCTATTGAGCTGTCCAGCGGGGCCGTCACCTTGTCAGAGGAGGGCATCGCCCACCTGTACCGCGAGGCCAAGCGCGGTTCGGGCGTCGGCCTGGGACGCGACACCCTGGAGCGGATCGTGGACGCCCTGTGGGAGCCCGAGGCGATTTACTGGGACAAGAGCAGCCCGGCGCTGCTGTATCTGGTCGATGCCGGGGAGGATTCGGGAAAGCTGGTGGTGCGCGTGAACTATGCCACTCGGGTCAGAGTACCCGAAGGTGGCGGGGTCAGGCGGGAAACCATCCGCACGAACGACTTATGGTCGGGGAGGCTGATCGACCCAGCGGACCTGGAAAACGCCGGCATGTACGAGCGGATCAAATAAGGAAGGCCGCCTGGGTGGTGCGCAAACTCCACGGAGGAACTCCACTACTGCTAGGGTAGGATAGCTCCGGTCGGCAGCGACATTCCCGACCTCTCCAGGCGGCCCAACAGGACAATATGAATATAAGCCCGTTTTCACCCCGGAGCAACCCCGTCCAGGGCGATGCCCGAGAAAACCAGTAAATCGCCTAGTAAACAGGGCCTGGCGCGTTTGCGGGGCATGTCCGGGGTTGCCTCCGGCTCCTCACCCGGGCTACCAGTAGCCCAGCCCCGTCCGGGGCGCGCTCCTCTCCCTCGGAAAAGCCCATGGGGATGACATTTGTCGTCCCCGCCTCCCGCCGTCCGGCCCGCTATACATCGGGCCATGCTGCGACGCGCCCACAACTCCATGCCCCTGGCCGCCGGCCCTGCCGGCGCGGCTCCGCAATGGGTGCAGCTCCTGCCGGCCGGCACGTTTGCCGGCCGGGACGGGGCCGGACCCTACAGTCTGGATGATCCCCAGGCCGTCATTGCCGCCACCCTGGCGGCGGCGGCCGGCGCGGACCTGCCCCTCGACTACGACCACCAGCTCCTTTGGGCTCGCGATAACGGACAGCCGGCGCTCGCTTCCGGCTGGTTCAAGGATTTCGAGGCTCGCGAGGGGAGCGTGTGGGCGCGCGTGGAGTGGACGCCGGCAGCGGCCGCGCACATCGCGGCCCGCGAGTACCGGTATCTGTCGCCTGTCTTTTGGCATGACGCCGCCGGCCGGATCATCCGCATCGAGCACGCGGCGCTCACCAACACCCCGAACCTGGAGCTGGAGGCCCTCGCCTCCAGGTCTCCCAACGGAGGAGAGATGGACCCCAAACTGTTCGCCGCGCTCCTGGCCGCCCTGGGCCTGCCGGCCGACACCAAGGCCGAGCAGCTCGTGGCGCACGCCAAGGCGCTGGTCGAGGACGGCAGAGCGACCCGGGAAGTGTTGGCCGTCATGGCCAAGGACATGCGGCTCCCCGAAAACGCCAGCCCCAAAGACGTCTCCGCCGCATGGGGCGATTTTTCCCGCAATGTCGACGAGCTGTTCGGCGCGGTGGCCGAGCTGACGGGCCTGCCTCCGTCGGATCGCCGGCTGTCCGCTCATGCCAAAGAGCTGCTGGGCAAGCGGGGACAGGCGGCCACGGCCGATCCCGATCCCACCAAGTGGGCTCCCGTGTCCGAGCTGCAAGCCGTGTCCTCGCGCCTCAAGGCCCTGGAGGAGGGGCAGGCGCAGGACAAGGCCGCCGAGGCCGTGGACGCGGCCATGAAGGCCGGCAAGGTCACGCCCAGCAACAAGGAGTGGGCGATCGGCTACGCGTCCAAGGACCTCGAAGGGTTCAAGACCTACGTGGCCGGTGCGGCGGCCGTCGTCACTCCCGGCCAGGAAGGCCCCGGCGGGCAGCCGCCGGCCGCCGCCGGCCAGCTCGACGAGGCCGCGCTGGCCGTGTGCTCCCAGCTCGGCCTCTCGGCCGAGGACTACAAACGCAACATCGGTAAGGAGGTGGGCTGATGGCTGCCCTGACCAAGGACCGCGATACCCAGGAGCGCTTGGCCAAGGCGTTCTCCTACCCTGTGGCGGCCGGGAAAGTTTTTTTCGTCGGGGCGTTGGCCGTGCTGAACGCGACCGGCTACGCCGAGCCGGCCACCACGGCCACCGGGAAAAAGGGACTCGGCCGCGTGATGGAGGCCGTTTCCAACACCTCCGGCGGCGACGGCGACGTGGCCATCGTCGTCGAGCGCGGCTGCTTCCTCTTCGCGAATGACGGCACCGTGACCCACGCCCACATCGGCGGCAGCGCCTACGCCGTGGATGACCAGACTGTGGCCCCCACGGACGGCGGCGGCACTCGCTCGGCCGTCGGAACCATCCTCGACGTCGATTCCCGTGGCGTCTGGGTTAACTTCTAAGGAGCGGTCGTGATCATCAACACCCAAAGCCTGATCGCCGCGCGCACCGGCTTTAAGATGCTCTTCCAGAGCGCCTTCGACGGTGCGCCGAGCGACTACGACAAAATCGCCATGACGGTGCCCAGCACCAAGACCCAGGAGGTCTATCCGTGGCTCGGCAAGACGACCCAGTTCCGCGAATGGGTCGGCGACCGCGTCATCCAGAACCTGGGCACTCATGACTTCACCATCAAGAACAAGAGCTTCGAGAATACCGTCGGCGTGGATCGCGATGACATCGAGGACGATTCCCTGGGCATCTATTCCCCGCTGATCACGCAGCTTGGCCAGGACGCCAAAACGCACCCCGACCTGCTGGTCTTCGCCCTGCTGGCAGCTGGCTTCGGCACCTCCTGCTATGACGGCCAGTATTTCTTCGACACGGACCACCCCGTCGGCCGCCAGGGACAGGAGCAGAGCGTCAGCAACTTCGGAGGGGGCACCGGCACGGCGTGGTATCTCCTCGACGTCACTCGCGCCATCCGGCCCGTGATCTTCCAGAAGCGCCGGGATTACCAGTTCGTGGCCATGGACTCCGTCACCGACGAGGCGGTTTTCTCGAAGAAAACCTACCGCTACGGGGTCGACTGCCGGGTCAACGTCGGCTTCGGGCTTTGGCAGTTGGCCTTTGCCTCCAAGCAGCAGCTGGACGCCGAACACTACGGCGCGCACCGGGCGGCCATGGCGAGCCTCAAGGGCGACAACGGCAAGCCCCTCGGCATTCGACCCTCCCTGCTCGTGGTTCCCCCGGCCCTGGAGGCCGCCGGCCTGGAGGTGCTCAAGGCCGAGCGCGACGCCTATGGGGCCACCAACGTCTACCGCGACACGGCCCAGCTGCTGGTCACCCCCTGGCTGGCCTAAGGAGATCGCCCCATGAAGGTTGTCCGTATCATTTCGACTGTTGCCGGCTTCCGCCGGGCGGGCCTGGAGCATCCGACCCGGGCCGTGGACCACCGGGCCGACGAGATTACCCCCGAGCAGCTTGCGGCCCTCAAGGCCGAGCCCCGGCTTGTGGTCCAGGTGCTGGACCTGCCCGACATCCCCGAGCCCCTGATCCTGGAGGGGAGCGGCACGCCCCCCGCGGCGACCGTGGACACGGCCAAGGAACCGGCCGGCGACGCCGACGGCCAGGGCGGGCCCGGGGAACCCCTGGCCCCGGAAGCCCAGGACGCCGGCAAGGACGCCAAGCCCGGCAAGGGCAAGGCCGAAGGCAAGTAGCCGCGCGACAATAGGGAGGAGGAAAGGCGATGTACGTTGACCGCCAGGGAATGGTCGACCGCTACGGCGAAGTCGTATTGATCCAGCAAACGGACCGGAGCACGCCCCGGACCGGGGCCATCAATGACACGGTCCTGGGCAAGGCCCTCGAAGACGCGGCCGCCGTGATCCACGGCTACGCCCGGTCCGCCGGCTACGCCGTGCCGTTCGCCGAGACCCCGGACATGGTTGCCGGCTGGCAGGCGTGCATCGCCTTTTATCTCCTCTACCAGGGCGAGGCCAAGGAGAAGGCGAAGAAGGATTATGAGATCGCGCTCGGCCAGCTCAAGGACTTGGCCGCCGGGCGCATCACCTTGCAGGCGGCCGGCGTCGAGGCTCCGGCCCCGACCGAGGGTGCGGCCGTGCTGTTCGATGCGCCAGACCGCATCATGACCGGCCGCAGCCTCAAGGAGTTCTAGGAGATGGCCGGCGTCACAATCCGTGTTGAGGACGACGCGCTCCGCACTGCTCTGGCCAGCCTGTCGGCCCGGCTCGGCAACATGCAGGACGTCATGGATGACATCGGTAGTCGGTTGGTGAATCTGGCGAAGGCCGGCTTCGACCGCCAACAATCTCCCGAGGGTTCACCCTGGCGGCCCCTGGCCGCGTCCACCATCCGCAGCCGGCAAGGCACCGGACACTGGCCTGGGCCAATCCTGCGCGTGTCGGGCAAGCTGTTCGGATCGTTGAACTGGAAGGTGACGCCAACCTCCGTGGAAATCGGGGCAGGATGGGGCGAAAGCGCCGCATACGCCGCAATCCACCAGTTCGGCGGTCGCGTGTTGCGCCCGATGCGACGCGGCGTGTTGCGGTTCAAAATCGACAAGGACGGGCGGTCCCGGTTCGCCAAGAAGTCCAATGCCAACTTTGAACAGGACGTCACCTTCGGCGGAGGTCCGATCACGATCCCGGCGCGGCCGTACCTGCCCACGTCGCCACTACCCGACGCCTACCTGCAATCCTGTTTGGATGCGATCAGCCAGGGGCTGATGGGAGGTGGCGCCAATGGCTAAACGCCCCATTACCGAGATCGAAGACGCTATTCTGGCCGCGCTGGCCCCCCTGACCACGACCCATGGTGTGCGCGCGGTCGAGGCGTACAACGGCGAACTGGACCTCGACAAGTTCCAGGGGGCCGTCCAGCAGTGGCCGGCCGTGCTGGTCCACTACGCCGGTTCCTCGGTGGAGGATCGCGGCCAGCGCCGGGCGGAATTCCTGGAGTTCGTGATCTTCGCCTGCGACCAGCATGCGGCCGAGCAATCCCAGGCCCGCCGGGGCGGCCTGACCAATCCGGGCAGCTATGCGCTGCTGGCTGGCGTTGCCGATCGCCTGGAGGGCCGGCGCGTCATTCCCGAGGATGACGTATTCCCGTGCGTCCTGCACTCCCAGCAATCCGAAATCCAGGGCCAGTGTCTCTCCGTGTACTCGGCCCGTTACGTGATCGAAACCGTTTACCGCGTGCCCATGGAGTAAATCGATGGCAGTCGAATCCCAACTTACACGCCGGGCGGCCATCCTGGCCAAGGTCGAAACGACCTACGCCGTGGATGCCGGGCCGACGCCGGCTGAAAACGGCGTCCTCATCAATAACGGCGTCGAGATCACGCCACAAGCCGACCGGGTCGATCGGAACATCGTCCGTGACACGTTCTCTCCGGCCGGTTCCGCCGTCGGGGCCAAATCCGTGGACTTGGCTGTCCAGGTCGAAGCGCGCGGCGGAGGTCTGGACGGCGACGGCAAGCCTCTGCCCCCGGACTATGCGCCGATTTTGCTTGCCTGCGGCATGGCCCAATCCAGTGTTGTCCGGCTGGGAATCAATGCCGCCGGGGCCTGGACGCCCGGTGAGGAGATCACCGGCGGCACTTCTGCCGCGCATGGAGTCCTCGAATACATCGAACGCGACAAGATGCTTGTCATAGGACAGGTCACGGGGACTTTCGCCGGGGGCGAGACCATTACCGGGAACGCTTCGGCCGCGACGGCCACGGTCGCGAGCGTGACCCCCGCGCTGATGTACACGCCGAACACGGCGACTCCTTCCACACAGAAGTCGGACAGCATTTATTACCACAAAGACGGCATCTTGCATCGAACGCTTGGCATCCGTGGCACCTTTTCCATGGACGCCCAGGTCGGAAAAATCCCCACCATCGACTTCAAGCTGTCCGGCCTTTGGGCCGACCCGGTCGACGCGAACATGCCCGCGCCGGCCTTGACCAGTCTGGCGGGCGCGCAGTTCCTCAACGCCGACATGATGATCGGGGACTACAAGCCCGTCTTTACGTCCCTGAAGCTCGACATCGGCAACAAGATCGAGCGCCGGCAGGACGCCAACAGCGTCGAAGGCATCGTTGGCCTGCTCATTACCAGTCGCAGCCCCTCGGGCTCGCTGGACCCCGAAGTGGACAAGCTGGCCGGCTTCAATCCCTGGACCGCCTGGAAAGACAGCAATGCCCGGGCGCGCATCAACGGCTACATCGGCTCCACTCCCGGGAATCGCTTGGCCATCCACATGGGCTCGGCCCAATACACGGACCTCAAGTACGGCGATCGCATCGGCTTGGCCACCTACCAGCTGGGCTTTCTGCCCACCCAGGAACGCCTGGGCGACGACGATACGCGCCTCCTGATCTTCTAACCCTCCGCAACAGGAAAGGAGTCCTTTATGCCCCGCGAATGCTACGCCGAGAAAAACGTGCTGGAAGTGCAGGACAAAATCTCCGGCGACATCCTGACCCTTTACTACAACATGCCCACCAACACCGAACGCGTGAGCTACGGCAACGCCTTGTTCGTTCGCAAGGGCAAGAAAGTGGTGATGGTCAAGGACCCCTTCTCGATCCAGGCGAAGTACGGCCTGCGCATCCTTTCCGGCATCAAGAAAGGGGACTTCACCAACCACGGAAAGGTGTACGCCTCGGAGCCTTCGGACCCCGATTACGACCCGGACTGGAAAAAGCACGTGGAGGCCGGGGCTTCCGACGTCATGGCCTATCTGGCCCGACACGCGTTCGGTTCCGTGGAAGCCCCGTCCGAGGACGACGGAATCGAGATCGAGGACCTGGAAGAAGAAGCGGGCAACGAAGGCGAAACCAAGGGCGACGACTTCGTCTTCGAGGGTGATGGCAAGGCACCTGCGACCGAGGCGCAGCCCGACCCTTTGTCCTAGCCATCGAGCGGACCATGGACCGGTGCGACGGGGGGCGGGAGCAATGCAGGAAGGAAAACGGGGCTTGGTTGGCTGTGGTCTGCGCCAGGTGCCCCAAGTATCACGCTCGCCCCTCCCACTATGTCGAAGGGCTCATGCAGCTACGGCTGCTGCGCCTTGGCGGGTTTCCTCTCGCGGCTGATGCCCTGCCGCTGCAAACCTGGATGGACCTTGGCGTCCTGGAAACCGTGATCCAATCTCGAACCCCGAGACTGTTTTAGCATGGCCGAAAATCGCGTCCGGATCATCGTCGATCTGCCAACCGCACAAGCCGTCCAGGGCGTCGCACAAATTGTCGACGCCATGGACGGCCTGGGGGCTACGGTCACGCGAGTTGGAAAAGAGGCCGACGCGGCTCTGACGGCCACCACGGAAAAGACCAAGGAGCTTGCCCGGCAGGGGAAGACCGCCGCCGATACGATTGAGACCGCATACCAAAAGCTCGGCATGCGGTCCGCCAACACCATCCTGAAGGATATCGGCGAGGTCGCGGACGCTTATCGGACGCTCCAAAAATCCGGCACCGCCTCTGCCGCCGATCTGAAAGCCGCATGGGAGTCCTCTCGCTCGCGTCTGGCCGACCTGCGGGCAGAGTTGTCCAGGGTGAAGGATGCCGATGGGCTTAAGGAACAATTCCGCCAAGCGAAACAGTTAGCCGGCGAAATCGGCCAGTTGGAGTCGCTGGCCAGGACCGCCGGGACGGCTATTGCCTCCTATCTCACTTTTCGTGAGTTGGCCGATGTCGCTCGGGACATTGTCAACGTCGGCATGCAGTTTGATGCCTTGCGCAACTCTCTCAAGGCCGCCAGCAATGATTCCGCCACAGCAGCGGAGGACTTCGGGTTTGTCCGCAGTGAGGCAAATCGTCTGGGCCTGGAGCTGCTTTCGACCGGTCAAGCCTATGCACAGCTCAAGAACGCCGCCAAAGGGACGGCGCTGGAGGGACAGGGAACAGAAAAGATTTTCTCCGCCGTGGCCGAGGCGTCACGGGCGCTGCATTTGTCGTCCGATCAGACCAGCGGCGCGCTGTTGGCCCTCCAGCAGATGATGTCCAAGGGCACGGTCCAGGCCGAGGAGCTGCGGGGCCAGCTGGGCGAGCGCATCCCGGGCGCGTTTAACCTCGCGGCCCAGGCCATGGGCGTGACCACGGCCGAGCTGGGCAAGATGCTGGAACAGGGGCAGGTGCTGGCCGTGGACCTCCTGCCCAAGCTCGCCGAAGCCCTGCACCAAGCCTATGGGGCCGGCGCGGCCGAAGCCGCCCAAAGCGCCGCCGCCGAGATGGAGCGCCTCAAGAACACCGTCGCCGAGTACAAGGACATGGTTTACTCGGCGTTTAGCGATGACTTGGCCGGGGCGATCCGCAGCACGAACAGCCTGCTCAACGAGAACAAGGAGTCGGTGAATCTCTACCTGCTGGGTATCAAGGGGTATGCAGAAAGCGCTGCGGCGGCAATTGGGGCGGTCGGGACGTCGGCAAAATCAACGGCGGCCCAATTGCTTGAGGTCGCAGAGGTTGTCGCCCGATTGGTTCCTGGATTGTCTGCTTTTATGGTCGCCAAGGATGGTGTTGTTGCTGGCTTGTCAGTGCTGAAAGATAAAGGGCAGGAAACTGAACAACACAAGAGTAATCAGGTATTGCTCGACGAGATAGAGGGCATCGCCAAAAACGGGCAAAAGTCCATTCTCAAAAGCTATTCGCAGGATGAATACAACAAAATGATGGGGTTAGCTCCGTCGTATGATTCCGCAAAGCTTTTGTCCGGCGTGCCATTATCTGCTCGATCGAAGTTAGAAAAGACCTGGAGTGACATCCTTCCCAAGATTGATCTGGTCAACAGGGATATTTCAAGTGGAAATCTCCAAGGTTCCGGTTTGGACAAGGCATTGGCCGAGAGGACCAAACTGTATGAAGGCCTGTCTATTGCCCAACAAGATTATCAAAAGTCGTTGGATAAAGGGAGCAAAGCAGAAGAACGCGCCGCCATCGCCGCCGAGCGCTACGGCGAGCGCGCCAGCGCCTTCCTGGCCCAGACGCTATCTGCCCTGGATCAGCTCCAGGACTCCCTGACGGGGGGGGCGGAAAAAAACGCCAACCGCGTGGATGCGTGGTTTGAAAAGCAATTTGACGCGATCCGCAAGGCCATCGTCGGGGCGAAGGGCGACGTCTCGCAGTATGCAGCCGCCTGGGTGGCCCTGGAGAACGCCTGGCCCGGCGATCACATCCTGGCCACCACCAAGGACACGATTGCGGCGCTCAAAAGCCAGGCGCAAATCCTCCAGGACATCGCCCAAGCGACCGGTGATCCTGGCATGCTCTATGCCGCTGAAAAGAAGGCGGCCGAAGCATGGTATGCCGAGAAGAAGCAACTCGTAGAAAACAGCATCAAGGATGAGTCCGAGAAGTCGGCCGCCTTGGAGGCCCTTGAAGAAGGCTACAATGCAAAACTCCTGGATACGAAGGCAAAGGCCTATCAGGACTTGGCCGGCGTGTCCTCACAATACTGGGACGCTGAATCCCAGCTTTTGGACATCCATCTCAAACACATAAAGGACAACTGCGACAGCGAAGTCGCCTACGAGGCCTACGCCGCCAAGAAGCGCTCGGAGCTGCGCAAGCAGGAGATCGAGGCCCGCCTGGAATACGAGACGGATTTCCTCTCGACCCTCAAGGACGCGCTTTCCCTCGAATTCGGCCTCTACAAGGACGCCGCCACCCGCCAGCGCGACTCCTGGGTTTCGCTCTCCAAGGAGATCGCGTCCGGCGTCCACGATCTTTCCAGCGACATCGCTGCCGGGGCCACGGATGCGTTCAAAGCATGGGTTACGGGCAGCAGCTCCATGGCCGACGCTTTCAAAGACGCCATGAATTCGATGCTCGACTACCTCATGACGATCGTACAGAAGATGATCGCCTATGCGCTGGAAAACTACGTCATCGTCCCTGTTGTCGAGAGCTTCGTGGGGTCGGGTACGTCATCTTCCGGGTCGAGCCTCGCCAGCGCCCTGACCGGTAAAGGCTCGGGCAGCGGCGAGCAGTACCAGTTCGACTCCGCCGGCAACCTCACCGGTATATTGTCCAAATCTTCGACCTTGAGCGATTCGACTTTGTCCGCCCTGGACGCTTCGAAGCTCACCGGGCCGGGTGGTGTCTTCGAAGGCAAGAACATGACCGGATGGGTGAGCAGTGGCTCGTCCACCTTGTCCACGGTCGGTTCCCTGGCCGGAGGAACCCTGGCCGGGGCCGGCATCGGCTCCTTGTTTAACTCCGGGGACTCCATGACCGGCACGATCGGCGGCGCGGTCGGCGGGCTGGCCGGGGCGGGGGTCGCCGCGGCCACCTCCCTGGCCGGCACGGCCATTGGCTCGCTGCTCGGTCCCATCGGTGGCGCGGTCGGCGGGCTTATCGGGGGCCTGCTCGGCGGTTCCTCGACCAAGACCGAGGTGACGGGCTCGGGCATGCGTATCGGTGTGTCCGGTGACAGCAACACAGTCACGGGCACACAGTACACCCGCACCACCACCTCGGGCATGTTCGGCTCTTCCTCGGTATCTCATGGCATCACCGAAACAGGCCCGGCGGACGCCGAGACCACTTCCGCCGTCAACGACGCCATGAGTGCCTATACCGTGGGCATCAAGAGCGCGTTCAAAGCGCTTGGCGTTTCTTCGGCCGAGGAGAGCCTTTCCAACTTTTCTTTTCCAAGTTGGGACGTCGCTCCCGGCCAGGAAGAGGACTTCTATCGCAACGTCAGTAACGCGAAAATCGGCAAGGTGTTAGCCGACGCCGGCCTGACGGACGCCATTTCCGCCATCGCCAAAGAAAACGAATACTGGATTGACCAGATCGACCGACTGGGGTCGGCCATGACCACCGTGGGCACGGCCACCAAGCAGATGGGGCTTTCCCTCGAATCCCTGGCCGGCGAGGACTACATTTCCGGGCTCGTGGACAAGATGCTGGCGGCCGGGGATTCGGCCGGCACCGCCGGCATGGACTTCGAGGCCCTGGCCGGCGTGCTCGACGCCGATACCCTGGCCTCGCTCAAGGACATGCAGACGCAAGCCGCGGCGACTGGCGAGGAGGTGCAGGCCACAAACGAGCAGCTGCGCCAGCTCGCCCTGGCGCAGTACGCCAGCGAGATCGTGGAGGCCTTCGGCTCCACCGATGCCGCCCAAAGCGCGTTCAACCGCTATTTCACCAACGCCTACAGCAGCACCGAGCAGGCCACGCGCCTCATGCAATATTATGCCGAGGGCGCGGGCGAGGCCATCGGCGCACTCAACCAGTCGGGTCTCTCCCTGGAAAACTTCTGGGGCGCGTACCGCACGGCCATGGAATCCGGGCCGATGAGCGCCGACCAGCTCAAGGCATGGGACGACGCGGCGCAATGGGTCGAGGCCTGGGACGGCTCCCTGAAAAGCGCCGCACAGGCCTGGGATGACACCAACCAGACCGTGATCGACGGCATCAACGACCAGATCAAGGCCCTGGAATCCCAGCGCGACGCCATCCAGGACACCCTGGATATGTGGTCGGATTTTCTGGCGTCCATCAAGGACCTGCGCAAGGAAATCAAGCTCGATGCGGACTTGAGCGATTTGTCGCCCAAGGAAATCTACGAAGCCAAGAAGACGCTGTTCGACCAGACCGCCGCCAAGGCCCGGGCCGGCGACGCAAAGGCCATGGGCGAGCTGCCGGACGTCACCAAGGATTTCTTGCAGGCCTCCCGCGATTATTGGGCGAGCTCCGAACAGTATTACGCGGACTTCAACCACGCGGACGAAACCTTGGCCAGCCTGGAGAACTACGCCCAAACCCAGGTCGACCAGGCACAGGCGCAGCTCGACGCGCTTAATAACGAGATCGCGGTGCTGCAACTGCAAGTCAACCAGCTCACCCTGGTCAACACCAACCTGGGCACCCTCGGCAACCTGGTCGGCGACGGCATCAGCGCCGTCGTCGGAGCCATCAACAACAGCTCCTTTTCTTCGGCCTATGCCGATTCCATCGCCGCCGCCAACGCGGCCCAGGCCGATGCCGCCGCCTCGCTGCTGGCCGGCCTGGGCGGCTCCACCAGTTCCGATGCCAGCGAGAGCGCGGGCTTTGACTGGTCCAGCAGCTCGGGCGGGCTGGAAGTGGACGAGGACGGCAACTGGCAATGGGTGGGCTTTTCCGAGGGCGGCGTGGCCCGGGGCGGCGTCCCGGGCGTGGACAGTATTCCGGCCAAACTCATGGACGGCGAGCGCGTCATCGACGTCAAGCACACCAAGATCCTGGAGTGGCTGGTCGACGGCGGCAACTCGACCCGCGTGGACACCGCCGGCATCGAGCGCCGCCTGGACCGCGTGGCCAGCACGTCGGCCATGGCGTCCCGGGCCAACCAGACGGCCATCGAGGGCCTGCGCCGTGGAATGGCCGTCATCGGCAACAAGCTCTCCAGGGACGCCCGGCGTCCCAAGGCGAGGCGGTAATGCTGACCAAGACTATTTTTGAGTTGGCCGCGGGCGTGGCGTCCCGGGTCGCCGAAATCCCGGTGAACATCGGCGGGCAGACGTTCAAGCTCACCGTCGAACAGGTGCTGCGCGTGGCCACGCCTGCCGACAGCGGCGCGGCGGCGGCGTCCCATTCCCTGCTTTCCCATGTTGTCACCGGCCTGACCGCGGGCCACGTGTTGGTGGCCACCGGCCCGGCCACGTTCGAATTCCGCAGATTGACCGAGTTTCACCTCCCGAACCCGGCCGACATCGACATCCGGGGCAATGCGGGCACGGCCTCACGCCTGCTCAACCCGCGCACGGTCGCGGGCATCGTGTTCGACGGCACGGCGGACGTGGCCCTCCCGCACGGCAATCTGGCCGACGTCGGTGACAACACCCATGCCCAGCTCGACGCCCACGTGGCCGACGATGCCAGGCACCGGATGATCGACGACGCCGGCACCGCGGCCACGGTCCTGTGGAGCGCCGCGCGGATCATTGCCCAGCTGGCCACCAAGGCGGCCACGGGGCACCTGCATGCCGGAACCTACGAACCGGCCAACGCCAACATCCAGGCCCACATCGCCGACGCCGTCAAGCACCGGTCGATCAACGACGCCGGCACCACGGCCACCGACCTGTGGAGCGCCGCGCAGATCGTCGCCCAGCTGGCCACCAAGGCGGCCACGGGGCACCTGCACGCCGGCACCTACGAGCCGGCCGACGCCAACATCCAGGCCCACATCGCCGACGCGGGCAAGCACCGGACGATCAACGACGCCGGCACCACGGCCACCGATCTGTGGAGCGCCGCGCAGATCATAGGTGGGCTGGCCACCAGGGCATCCGCCAGCCACAACCACGCCCTGGCCGGCCTGTCCGAGCGGGCCTACACCTCCCTGACCGGGCGGCCGGCGTTTTTCGCCGTCGTCGCCGTGTCCGGCCAGGGCAATGTCGTGGCCGACGCCGAATCCGACACCCTGACCCTGATCGCCGGTTCGGGCATCGCCATCACCACGGACCCGGAAAACGACGCCATCACCATCGCCAATACCGGCGGCGGCGTTCCCGGCCCCCATGGCCATACCGGGCCGGCCGACGGCGGCACCGTGGCCCATGGCGCGCTTGCCGGCGTGGACACCGACGCCTCCCAGGCCGCCATCCACCACACGCTGGGCACGGGAGCCAACCAGGCCGCGCCGGGAAATCATGGCCATGCGTATCTGCCGTTGGCGGGCGGGGCGCTCACAGGGCTCGTCGGGCAAGCTGTCGCCGGGTTTCTCGCTGCGACCAAAGATAATATCGCCGACCGCACGGGCAGCGGATTCTACCAGACCGCTACTGCAACAATCGCCGAAGGTTGGCCGGAGGATTCAAACGGCTGGTACCATTTGTTCGTCTCCACCCACACCAATGACGCGAACTACTTTTCCATGCAGTTTGCGGCTAACTTTTTCGATTCCTCGAAGCTCTTTTTCCGAGTCACCAATGGATCGGGCACGACCGGCTGGAACAAAGTCTGGCACGCCGGCAATGGCGGCGCTGACTCGGGCATGGACGCCGACACCGTGGACGGCAAACACGCCGACGAGCTGGGCTCGCCGGCCCTGCGCGTGCTCATGGCGCGGCAGTTCGGGGCGTTCTGATGGCCGGCGCTTATCTCGTAGAAATCGACGCCTACGTGCCGGCCACCTGGATTTGCGGCGGCGACCGCGTCGGCCTGCTCGCGGAGCCGGACACGACCCTGGCCACCGAGGCCCGGCTGGAGACCCTGCGCTTTTCCTCGGGCGTGGGCCTTATGACCAAGCCCTACGATGATCCGCCCAACACCCACTATGAACCCTGTGTCGCCGTGCCGTTCAACTTCGAGCGGCTCATCTTCGAGGACGGCGTCACGGCCGGCGCGGCCGACGCCGGGTACGGCGAGATCGAACTGGTCAACCCCGAGGGCGACTATGACTTCCTGGCGGATTGCGGCCTGGACGGCCGCCGCGTGCGGCTCCTGTACGGCGACGAGGCCGGGCCGCTGGCCGACTTCGAAGAGGTCTTCGTCGGCACGTTGTCGCAACCGGAATTCTCCTGGCGGCGGATCGTGCTGCCGGTGCGCGATCGGGGCGAGGAACTGCGCCGGGCCATCCAGCAAAACGTCTATGCCGGCGACAACGAAGGGCCGGTCGGCGTCGAAGGCGGCGACAGCCTCAAGGACAAGACCAAACCTCTCGCCTTTGGCCGCTGCCGCAACGTCCCGGCCACCTGCGTCAATGCCTCGACCCTGACCTATCAGGTGCATGACGGCCAGGTGGCCGCGATCCCGGCCGTCCGGGACAAGGGCATGCCGCTGACGCCTGCCGGCGATCATCCCACGGCCGAAGCGCTGGCCGCCGCCACCTTCGAGGCCAGCCAGTTCGCCACGTGCCTGGCCCTGGGGCTTTTCCGCCTCTGGGCCAAGCCGGCAGGCGCGGTCACGGCCGACGTGGACGGCGACGCCACGGGCGGCCTGTGGGCAGCCTCGGTGCCGGCCATCATCCGCCGCATCGCCCTGACCCGGGCCGGCCTCGCCGAGACCGACCTGGACGGGGCCGCCTTCGACGCCCTGGAAGCGGCCTGTCCGTATGTCGTCAGCAAGTTCATCGACGGCGGCGACAAGGCGGACCTCGATGAGGTCTTCGACGACCTGTGCGCGAGCATCGGCGCATGGTGGTGCTTTGACCGCAAGGGCCGGCTCGCGGTCGGCCGCTTCGAAGCCCCGGCCGGGGAGCCGGCCGCGACGTTCACCACGGTGGAGCTGCTCGACAGCGGCGAGGGGCTCGAAATCCTCCCGGCCAGGGATTTGGCGGACGGCGTGCCGGTGTACCGGGTGGCGCTCGAGTATCAGCGCAACTGGGCCGTGCAGGACGACAACGACTTGGCCGGGGGCGTGCCCGATGCGCTCCAGGACTGGCTGGCCGAGGAGTCGCGCACGGTCGCGGTCGAGGACGCGTCCGTCCAGGTCGCCCACGTGCTGGCCCCGGAACTGTCCGTGACCACCACCCTGGACGACGCCGCGGCGGCCCGGGCCGAAGCCGACCGCCTCCTGGCTCTGCACGGCGTGCCCCGGCTGCGCATGCGCCTGCCGGTCAAGCGCCAGTTCGCCCGGGGGCTCGACCTCTGTTCCGTGGTTGCGGTGCGCATGAAGCGATTCGGGCTGTCGGAGGGCCGCCTTTTCACGGTCATCGGCATGTCCGAGGAGTACGAGACCAGCCGAGTGACGCTGGAGGTTTGGGGCTGATGGCCACCGGCATGCTGTGTTGGTCGAACCACGCCTTAAAGGCCGCGCTTTCCGGCGGGGCTTGGCAAACACCCCTGGCCAATCTCCAGGCCCGGTTCCTGTCCCGTGTCGCGAGGACTGCCGGCCTGGACCTTGCCGCTACCCGGTTCGACGTGGACCTGGGGCGGGAGCGTACCATCAAGCTGGTAGCCGTTCCCGGGCACAACTTATCACCCTCGGCCCGTGTCCGTGTGTGCTGTTACGCCGACGCCGCCCATGCCGTGTGCAAGCTGGACAGCGGCTGGCTTGACGCATGGCCGCCGGTTTATTCCACCATGGAACTCGAATGGGAGGATGACAACTGGTGGAGCGGCCGCGTGCTGCCCGAGGACGTGGACGCCATGCCGCACAACTTCATCTATCTGCCGCCGCGACAGGTGTATTGCCGCTACCTTTCCGTGGAGATCGACGACCGGAGTAACCCGGACGGCTACGTCGATCTGTCCAGGCTGTTCATTACCTCGGGGTGGCAGCCTGTCTTCAACTTTTCCTTCGACGGCCTGACCCTTGGTTACGAATCCAACACGTATGTCGACAGCTCGCTGTCCGGTGCCAAGCATTTCGAGGAGCGGCCGGCCGCTCGCGTCCAGGCCTTCCGGCTGGATTTCATGACTCGCGTGGAGGGGGTCAACAAGGCCCTGGCCATGACGCGAGCCCTGGATATCTCCGGCGAGGTCTTCTTCATATCCGATCCCGGCAATCAAATGCTCATGCAGCAGACGTCTTTCCTGGGCCGGCTGCGCGAACTCTCGCCGCTGGAATATGTGACCGTGGGCATCCACGGCATGGCCTACGTCATCGAGGAGGTTGTGGCATGAGTGATGCCCTCGACCGTTTGGACACTTTCTACAACGCCGGCGATTTCGATCCCGGCGACAATCCGGGCGGCCTGGGCGCCGGTGGGCATCGGGAGAATTACGTCCCCTCGCTGCGCGACCATGCCGCCGTGTCCCGCGAGACCGTGGCCGCGGCCAAGGAGGTCATGCAGCTGGCCGACGATCTGCGCGCCGCGACAGTGACCGGCGGCGGCCTGGTTCTGGCCTCGCCCACGGACACGGCGGCCGGCTCCCTGGCCAGCAAGATCAAGGCCGAGGGGCTGGAGCTGACCATTGAGAATGCGGGCGGCAACGAGCGGTTGGTGCTCACGGCCAAGCCCAATGCGGGGGCCGTCCTTTTTCTCGCCCAAACCTGCAACGCGTTTTAGGAGGCAATATGGCCACACAACCGCTCTTCGCCGGGACAGCCGTCAACAAGCCGGTCACCATCACCAACGCGGACGGCACCACGAAAAAGCAGGCCGTCCAGGCCGGGGCCGCCGGGGCTAGGCTCGACTCGCTGCATATCTGCTCGGATGACACCGCGGCGGTGAATCTCGACTTCTACGCGACGGTTGGCGGCGTGGATTACTTTATCGGACGGGTCCAGATTCCTGCCGGTGCCGGCTACGGCCTGCCCTGGCAGGAGGGGCTGGCCACGCTCAACAACAACCTCTCCATGTCCCTGGCCGCCGGCACGCTCATCAAGGCGGCCGCAACCGCCGCCGTCACCGCGGGCAAGACCGTGACCATCTTCCCCTTGAGCGGCGATTATTAGGAGGACGCAATGCCTCAATCCGTGTTCGACTATAAAACGCCGCCCCAGGTGCAGGGAGCCGCCTGGACGATGCAGCTGGACGTGGCTCCGGCCGGTTCCCTGGCGGCCGGGCTGTTCAATCTCTACCCGTCCAGGGGCGACACCACCATATCCGGGGCCACCAACATCGCCACCATACAGGACGGACCGATCCAGGTGGTCCGGTATGGCGCGCTGACAGTTAATGCGCTCCTGTCCGTCACCAACCGATGCCGGGGTTTGATCGTCCTGTGCGACTCTCTCAACATCGGCGCGGCTGGCAGCATTTCCATGACAGGACGGGGTGCCAAGGGGCATGCGGGCTGGATCGTTGACGACCTGACCATTCCGGCTTCGGTCCTGCTGACCGGGCGTTATGCCTCACCCCAAAGTGTCCTGGACGTCATCGCGCAAAACGGCTGGTTCGTGGGGGACCCGAATCTGTGGGCGTTCCCGCCCGCAGACCTTGCAGCCCTTGGCGTGAAGGCGACCATCACGGCAGGAACGGTAGCACTGGTCACTGCGGCGGGGTGCGGGACGGCAGCCTACGGCGTTGCTGTGGCACAGGACGGTAACGGCACAACCGGCAACGCGGGGTCGAACGCCCCCGGCGGTGGCGGTACTGGGGGGAGATACAACGGGGGGAGCCTTTCTTACGTTGCGTGCAGTTCTGCCGGGTACCCGTGGGGCGGGGGAGCGGGATCGGCTGGCGGCAGCGGCGGCAGTGTCAGTCCCACCTCTGCCGGGGCGGATTATTGCGGCAAGGGCGGGGCCGGTGCCGGGGCAGGGGCTGGAAACCCTGCCGGTGACGGATCAGCATCCGGCGTCGGAGGCGATCTGTTCATCATCTGCCGGGGTAACGCAACCATCGCCTCGGGGGGGATTATACAAGCGGATGGCATGCCATCGCTCTCATTTTCCTATGGTGTCAGTGGCGGCGGCTCCGGCGCGGGGCGTGCGTGCGCGATTTGCGGAGGCACGCTCTCCAATGCCGGCACTATCCGCGCCAATGGTGGAGCCTATGCCGCCGGCACCTACCACGGTGGGGCTGGCGGCGCGGGAGCTGCTGATACCAAGACATTTGCCCAAATGGGGTGGACCTAAGCCATGATCATCACCATTTTGCACGATCCCAACGTCGAGGCGTCCCGTCGCCTCCTGGCCTCTCTCGGCGTCGCCATCCCCGAGGGCGACGACGTGACCGTGACGGTGGCGTCCGACACGGTGCGCATCGTCAGCACGCACGGGCTAGCCGTCGGCGTCTGTCCGGCTTTCCCGGGCTATCCCGTCGCCCTGGTCGGCGAGGGGGAGGCGCAACGCATGATGCCGTTTCCCGATTCCTGGGCGGCGGTCCTGGAGTGGGCGGCCAACCCGCCGGCCGAGGAAGCGGCATCACCCGAAATGAGCGTGACCGCCTTTTTCGAGCGCTTCACGGACGCCGAACTCGTGGCCGCGCGCGAGCTGGCCAAGACCGACGCCGTGGTGGACCTGTTTTGGGTCCGGCTCCTGGGCGCAAGCGTCATCGATCTGGCCTACCCGCCGGTCGTTTCCGGCGTGCGCTATCTTGTCGGCCGTCTGCCGGGCTTCGACGCCGCCAGGGCCGACGCGGTGCTGGGGGTGACGGCGTGATCTGGCGCATCCTCTGCATCGACGGCGGCGGCATCCTGGGGCTGATCCCGGCCCTGATCCTGGCCGAGATCGAGGCCCGGACCGGCGTTCTCGCCGGCAGGCTGTTCGACCTGGTCGCCGGCACCAGTACCGGCGGCATCATCGCCAGCGCCGCGGCCGCCGGCATCCCGGCCAAGGACGTCGCCGAGCTCTACCGCCAGCGGGGCAAGGACATCTTCTCGAAGAACCTTTGGCACCGGCTGGCCACCGGTTTCGGGCTGTGGGGCCCGCAATACGGGGCCAAGGGAATCGAATCCGCCCTGGCCGGCGTCTTCGGCGACGTGAGGCTGTCCGATTGCGCGGTGGAGCTGCTCGTGCCGGCCTACGACATCGGGGCCAGGGCACCGCTGCTGTTCAAGTCGACCAAGGCCCGGGAGCCCCGGCGCAACTACTTTCTTCGTGACGTCTGTCGGGCGACCAGCGCCGCGCCGACGTACTTCCCGCCGGCCCGCATCACATCCCTGGCCGGCGAGTCGGTCACGCTGGTGGACGGCGGCCTTTTCGCCAACAACCCGGCCGCGCTCGCCTTGCCCCAGGCGGCCAAGACCGACCGGCTGAACCAGGTCGTCATGGCGTCCCTGGGGACCGGCGACATCAACCGGCCGTACCTCTACAGCCAGGCCCGCAAATGGGGCCTGGCGCAGTGGGCGCGGCCGCTGATCGGTTGCATGTTCGACGGCCAGTCCGACGTTTCCGCCTACGGCTGCGAGGTGCTCCTGGGAAGCCGCTACGTCCGGCTCCAGCCGGCCTTGCCCCGCGACCTCCCCATGGACGACGCCAGCGACGCGGCCCTGGAAACCCTCGAGGCCGTGGCCCGCGGCCTCATCGCCGAGCAGGATGCGGAGCTGGACAAGATTTGCGAGATGCTGCTGGCTAAGGCGGCATAAGTGGAGCAGGTGGGGCGTGGACAGCCGCCCCACTGGCCCGGTGCAGCAACACCGGTCCACCGGCTTGCGCCAGCTGCTCCCTCCCCTGGGGGACCAAGGGTAACGAGGGCGTAGCAGGCGAGGGCGCAACAATCAACAGGACATGAGAGAGATACGATGCGGCCAATGTAGTCGTTTGCTGGCCAAGGGAGAGGCGCTGGACCTCTCCATCAAGTGCCCCAGGTGCGGGGCGATCAATCATGTGAGGGCCGCGAGCCCCGACCGAGAGAGCCCGAGAGCCCCAGCAATGGAGCCTTCACGTGGACCGGATTCACACGATCTTTGACAATGGCATACTGTACAACGGCGACGCCCTGGCCATCCTGCGCGAACTGCCGGACGCCTCGGTGGACGCCGTCCTGACCGACCCGCCGTATTCGAGCGGCGGGTTGCACGCGGGAGCGCGGCGTATCGACCCTGCCCAGAAGTACCAGCAGACAGGGACCAAGCGGACCTATCCGCCCATGTTGGGCGACCTCAAGGACCAGCGGTCCTTTATCATGTGGGCCACTCTGTGGCTTTCGGAGTGCTGGCGGCTGGCGAAACCGGGCGCGCCGATCATGGTGTTTTCGGACTGGCGGCAACTGCCCGCCATGACCGACGCCGTCCAGGCCGCCGGCTTCGAGTGGCGCGGCATTGTCGTCTGGCACAAACCGAGCTCCCGGCCGATGTTGGGGAGTTTTAAGCGTGACACTGAGTTTGTGGTCCACGCGGTCAAAGCGCCTGCCCAGCCGTTTACCCGGCGTTGTTTCCCAGGTGTATTTGCCCATCGGGTAAATCCCGCCGCCAAGGTCCATCTGACGAGCAAGCCGGTCGCCCTGCTCGTCGACCTGCTGGCGATCGCAGCCGAGAGTTGCGTCGTTCTGGACCCCTTCATGGGCGGCGGCACGACGGCCATGGCCTGTCTGGAAACCGGGCGGAGGTTTGTTGGCGTGGAGCTGTCGCGGGAGTATTACGAGCTTGCCGGGGAGCGGATCAAGGCCGGAGAGCTTGCCCGGTCTAGGACTTGATGGCAGTTTCCCCGCAGGAGGAAAGAAGCATGGACCTCAATATGGTGGCAAACAAGCTGTCACGCCTGGGCCTGATCGGCACGGATGGAGACGGGGTGTCCCTATCCATGGTGGGGCCGTTGCTGTTTATAAGCGACGGCTCGACGGGGTTCTATGCCGATCCCCGGACGGCGTGGCAGGGCATCAAGGCATTGGAGGAGTGCCCCTTCGACCAGTTTTGGGAGCGCGCATGGCTGCAAGGGCCTGTGTATGACTCTCTGGCCGAGGTGTGGGAATCGCTGGATTCCCCCCAATTTGAGGCCGAGGACAAGCCGCCACGTGCGTCGGACTACGTCAGTGTCGGCCGCCTCCGGCCCTTCGGTCCGAAGCAATTCCTGCTTCAAACCGAGTCCGGCGAGTACGCCGTCGTTGACGAAAAGCAGACCGCCAAATGGCGTCTGACCCCTCTTGACTAGACCAATCAAAAAAGGCCCCCGCCAAGTGGCGAGGGCCTTCAAAACTAAATGTCGTTGTTCACAAAACTACGGGTCGCGCTACAACTGTTAATTTCTCAGTTTGCCTGATATGATTTCTCGTTTTGATTGCGCGCTTACACCTACACAAATTCTCAAACTAAGTTGCGCGTTCTACTGGACCCAGGGCGGACCCAAATCGCCAAAAACGCAAAAGGGGCTGGACCCATTCAGTCCAACCCCTTGATTTTTATGGTGCTCCCGGCGCGATTCGAACGCACGGCCTATCGCTTAGGAGGCGATCGCTCTATCCTACTGAGCTACGGGAGCACGGCATCGCATGAAACGATGTTCATACTTCTTTTATGGTTACGGCCCATTACGCCGCACTCGCAAAACCAACACACCGAAATCACCGGCTTTTTTGCGAAAATGAATCCTTTCGGCGGACCGTTGCGAAAAATTCGCGCCGATTGACGCGCCGGAAACAAACTTTACTATTTGCCCCACGAAAGCTTGTCAAGGAACCGACAAGCTCGCATGGACGGTTCAGACACGTCGCGCGCCGGCAAAACACCGCCCCGGGGACGCCTGGATGGCAGGTTCCGGTTTACTCCGGCCGCAAATGGCGTATAAACGGCAATATCGCCCGAAATCACGACCCCGGATCAGCACCGGAGACTGCAAACGCCCCTGGAACGGCTCCACGACCAAGCCGCCAGCCAAAACGCAGGAGTTCACCATGCAAAAACGCATCCTCGCTCCCCTGACCGCCGCACTGATGGTCCTGGCCTGGACCTCGCTCGCCGCAGCGCGCATTCCCTTGCCCGACATCACGGAGCTCGTCGAAAAAGACGGCCCCGCCGTGGTCAATATTTCCACCACCAAAACCGCCAAAGCCCAGGAAGGCATGCGCGACCTCTTCGAGCAGTTCCACAACAGGCGAGGCGGCGGCCCCATGGACGACTTCTTCGACCAGTTCGAAAAATTCTTCGGCCCCCAGGGCAAAGGCGGCAAGCCTCATAAGCAGCGCTCCATGGGCTCGGGCTTCGTCATCTCCGCCGACGGCTACATCGTGACCAACAACCACGTCATCGACAACGCCGATGAGGTCAAGGTCCAGTTCAAGAACAACGAAAAGCCCCTGACCGCCAAGATCGTCGGCCGCGACCCCGAAACCGACCTCGCCCTGCTCAAGATCGACGGCAAGTCCAACCTGCCCTACCTGGAGTTCGGCGACTCCGGCAAGGTCAAGGTCGGCGAATGGGTGCTCGCCATCGGCAACCCCTTCGGCCTGGAAAACACCGTCACCCTCGGCATCGTCAGCGCCAAGGGCCGCATCATCGGCGCGGGCCCCTTCGACAACTTCATCCAGACCGACGCCTCCATCAACCCCGGCAACTCCGGCGGCCCGTTGATCGACCTCGACGGCAAGGTCATCGGCATCAACACCGCCATTGTCGCCTCGGGCCAGGGCATCGGCTTCGCCATCCCCTCCGGCATGGCCAAGGACGTCATCGCCCAGTTGCGCGAAGGCAAGAGCGTCAAGCGCGGCTGGATCGGCGTCACCATCCAGGACATCGACGAGAACACCGCCAAAGCCCTGGGCATGGAAAACACCAAGGGCGCCCTCGTCACCTCGGTCCTCGAGGGCCAGCCCGCGGCCAAGGCCGGCATCAAGACCGGCGACGTCATCATCGCCGTCTCCGGCCAGAAGATCGACAACACCAACGAGCTGCTGCGCCGCATCGCCGCCCTCAAGCCCGGCGATGCCACGGAAATGAGCCTGCTGCGCAAGGGCTCCCCGCTCACGGTCTCCGTCACCCTCGGCGAACGCGACGCCAAAAAGCTCGCCCAGCAGGGCGGCCCTGGCGAGGACGGCGGCGACGCCACCGCACCCGCCGAAACCCAGGCCAAGAGCATCGGCCTGACCCTGCGCGCCGTCACGGCCAAAGAGGGCAAGGCCCTGGGCATGGACAAGGCCCGCGGTGTCCTGGTAACGGAGGTTGAAGACGGCTCCGAGGCCGAACAGTCCGACGTGCGCCCCGGCGACGTCGTGCTCGAGGTCAACCAGCGGGCGGTCAACACCCCCGAGGAATTCAAGCAGGTGGTGGCCGAGGACGGCAAGACCAAGGGCGTGGTGATGCTCCAAATCAAGCGCCAGCGCCAGACCGTCTTCCGGACCGTGCCGCTGTCGGATTCGAAATAACGCAAACCCCGGCCGGGGGCGCCCCCACCCCCCCCCCCGCCCCCCCC
>JAEWPX010000071.1 GCA_023399375.1 Pseudomonadota bacterium
GCCTTCTCCGGCAGGCGCCGGAGCTTCGGGCGCGGCCGGAGCGGCGACCGCTTCGTCTTTCACGACGGGCGCTTCGGGCGCGGCCGGCGTAATAGGCGCGGCCGGGGCGGCCTCGGGGGCTGCGGCCTCCGCCACGGGCTCCGGCGCGACCGGGGCCTCGGGCTCCTCGGGCGCGGCCGGCTCGGGTTCGGGCGTCTTTTCCTGCACGGCCGGGCGGATCACCCGGGCGGTTTCCAGGATGACGGGCCGGGCCGGTTCGGGCTCGCGCGCGGCAGGCTCTTCTTCCTTGTCCTCGAATTCGGGGAAGGCTTCGCCCTTGAGGGCCTCGTCCACCTCGTCCTCGGGCTCCTCCGCCACGGGGGCGGTCGCCGTCACGGGCTCGGGGGCCGGCGTCGGCTCGGGCGCGGCTGCGGGGGGCGCGGGCGTGGCCGGAGGCGTGGGGGCGGCTTTGCGCCGGCGGACGATGACGCCGGGCTGGACTTCGGTGTCGATGATCTGCGTGCGGCCGGTCTGGCTTTCACGTACGCGGGCGCGCACCTGCGCCGCTTCCTCGTCGGAGAGGGTGCCCATCTGGCTTTTGACCTGGATGCCGAGTTCCCGCAGGACGTGCAGCAACTCCTTCTGGCCGATGCCCAGATCCTTGGCAATGTCCTTGATTCTGATTTTATTCACCTTGACCCCCCCTCCGGCGCCTGGGCCGCACGGAGTATTTCGAAAATTTCTCGGCGCATTCGGGGTTGGCGCAGAGATAGTGCCCCCGTCCGGGCAACATGGCCCTGGGATCGGGCACCAAACCCGCGCCTTCGGCGAGCACGTGCCGGCGCAGGCTGCTTTTGGGAAACCGTCCCCGGCACACCACGCACATGCGCGTGGGCGAGGCGGGACGTTCCCCCGAGTCGGTTCGCTGCATCAGACCTTGTCCGTCTCCGGTTCGCCGGATTCGTCGGCGTCCTGCGCCGTTTCGCCCGCGGCTTCGTCCGCGCCGGCGTCCTCGGCCGCCTCGGCGTCGGCGACCTCGCTTTGGGCGGTTTCGGCTTCGTCCGCTTCGGCTTCGTCCATTTCACCGTCTTCCGCTGCGGCGGCCGCGGTGGCGCCCATGAGCTTGAGCGCCGCGCGCAGGTCGTCGCGCTTGGACGGCGTCATGCCGGCAATGGCGTCGATGGCGTCGTCGGGCGCGCCGGCCAGCTGCTCCATGGTCTCGAAGCCCGCGGCCAGGATGTTGTCCACGGGAATTTCGGCGACGCTGGCCAGCTGCTCCAGGAACTTCTTGGAGGCGTTGGCCTCGCGGAAGCGGGATTCGGTGAAGATGTCGATCTTCCAGCCGAGGAGCTTGGCCGCGAGCTTCACGTTCTGGCCCTTGCGGCCGATGGCCAGGTTGAGCTGGTCGTCGGAGACCACCACTTCCAGGGCCTTTTCGTCCTCGTCCACGGAAATGCGGGTGACGCGGGCCGGGGACAGGGCGTTGGCGGCGTAGGAGGCGATTTCGGGGTTCCAGACCACGATGTCGATGCGCTCGCCGCGCAGCTCCTGCACGATGTTCTGGATGCGCGAGCCGCGGATGCCCACGCACGCGCCCACCGGATCGACGTCGCGGTCCTTGCTGATCACGGCGACCTTGGCGCGGGAGCCGGGGTCGCGGGCCACGGCCACGATCTTGACCGTGCCGTCGGAGACTTCGGGCACCTCGCGGGCGAAAAGCGCCTTCATGTAGTCGCCGTGGGTGCGCGAGACGATGATCTGCGGGCCGCGGCCGGAGGGCAGGACCTCGATGATGTAGGCCTGCACGCGGTCGCCGCGCTTGTAGCGCTCGCGGGGGATCTGCTCTTCCTTGGGCAACAGCGCCTCGGTGCGGCCGAGGTTGATGATCCAGCCGGTGCGGTCGCGGCGCTGGATGATGCCGGAAATGATCTCGCCCTTGCGGTCCTTGTATTCCTCGTAGATGATCTCCTGCTCGGCGTCGCGCATGCGCTGGATGATCACCTGCTTGGCGGACTGGGCGGCGATGCGCCCGAGGTTTTCCACGGTGAGCTTGAAGCCCATCTCGTCGTCGAGCACGACGTTGGGGTCGATGGCGCGGGCGTCGGACAGGCAGATTTCCGCCGCGGGATCGGCCACGTCGTCGTCCTCCACCACGACCTTGAACTGGTAGACCTCGATTTCCCCCTGCTCGTCGTTATAGCTGACTTCGACGTCGAGGTTCTCGCCGTACTTGCGGATCACCGAGGAACGGACGGCTTCCTCCAGGGTGTCGACCAGCAGGTCGCGGTCGATGCCGCGGTCCTTGCTGATCTGGTCGATGGCTTTCTTCAGTTCCGTCATGGCGTTTCCTCCGGGGTCCCGGACGACGGGTCGTCGGCCCCTTCTGCGGCAATGGCGTCAAAGGCATGGATGAGGCGGATGCGTTCCGTCTCGTCGAAGTCGAACGTCAGGGAAAAAGCCTTGGGGCCGGGATCGACGGTCGCGGTCAGGCGGGAGCCGTCCACGGCGTCGAGGACGCCCTTGAAGCGCTTGCGCCCCTCGCGCGGGGCCATAAGCCGGAATTCGATCCCCCGGCCGCAGTAGTCCGCAAGCTGCGCGGCGGTGAAAAAGCGGCGGTCGAGCCCGGGAGAGGAGACTTCCAGCACGTAGGCGCCGGGGATCATGTCTTCCATCTCGAGCAGCGCGCCCAGGTGGCGACTGACCTTGGCGCACTCGTCGATGGTCACGCCCTTGCGCTGCGGCGTGCGCGGCGTTTCCGGGGCGAGGTCGATGTAAAGGCGCACAAGCTGGCGGTGTCCCGACGCACCGAGCTCGATCCCCCACAGGGCGAGGCCCATGGAGGCGAGGTAGGGGGAGATCAGCTCCCGGATCTTGTCCGGCACGGCGTTTGTTCGCTGCATGGCGTCCTTTGTCAGCAAAAAAAAAGTGGACCGATCGTCAGGCCCACCTCGTCACGACAACCGTTCGGTTGGGAGACTCAGGTTTGGAGCGGGCGACGAGGATCGAACTCGCGACACCAAGCTTGGGAAGCTTGTACTCTACCAGCTGAGCTACGCCCGCTCGAATGGGAGGAAATATCATCCTCCCCGTATTTGTCAAGCGGACAGGCCCGTCCGCACAAAAAAAGAGGCCGTTCGGCGTCGTCCCGGGCGGCGCGCCGGTATCCTCCCTGGCCCGCGAGTTGCAATGGCTCCGGCCAGGAGGACCGCGTCCTATGGAAATGAGCATGTACAGCGCGCTTTTTGGGGCCCTGTCCACGGAAATGCGCCTCAATCTCAGCGCCAATAATTTGGCGAACATCAACACCACGGGCTACAAGCGCGACTGCGTCTCCTTCGAGGACACCTTCCTGCGCTACGCCCACGATTCCCATGTCGATCCGCGCGGCAACCTCCGGGAAAAGGAACTTTTCCCCCGGGCCGACGTCATCGCCAAACCCCGCCTGGCCGAGCAGCGTATCGACTTCAGCCAGGGCGCACTGCAGCTGACGGGCAATCCCCTGGACGTGGCCATCCAGGGCGACGGTTTTTTCAAAGTCGGCCGCCCGGGCGGCACCTACTACACCAGGAACGGGGCCTTCCACCGCAACGCCGACGGCATGCTCGTCACGGACCAGGACCTGCCGGTGCTCGGCAACGGCGGTCCCATCCAGATCCCGGAGGGCAGGACCGTGACCATCGACGGCGCGGGGGCCATCTACGTGGACGACGCGCAGGTGGGCCAGCTCGACGTGGTCAGGGTGCAAAACCCCGATGTCCTCCAGAAATTCGGCTCCAACCTCTACACGGCCCAGTCCGGGACCACGGCCCAGGAAGGCCCGGCCGAGGCCGGCCGCACCGAAGTGGCGCAGGGCTACCTCGAAAAGCCCAATGTCGAGGTGGTTGGGGAAATGGTCAGCATGATCGAGACCCAGCGGACCTTCGAGGCCTACCAGAAGATCATGACCAACTCGAGCGAACTCGACAGCAAATCCATCCGCATGGGCACGGACAAGACCTAGGACCGTCCGCGCATGACGGAACACGCGTAACAACGGGAAAACGGGAGGAAACGCGCCATGATGCGATCCCTTTGGACGGCCACTACCGGCATGGTGGCCATGCAGATGCAGATAGACACCATGTCCAACAACCTGGCCAACGTGAACACCGTGGGCTTCAAGAAAAGCCGGGCCGAGTTCGAGGACCTCATGTACCAGACCCTGCAGGTGGCCGGCACGGAAACCGCCGGCGGCAACCGCCTGCCCACGGGGCTTCAGGTGGGCCTTGGCGTCAAGCCGACGACGGTGCACAAGTTCTTCACCCAGGGCGACCTGCAAAACACCGGCAACCAGCTCGACATCGCCATCCAGGGGCAGGGTTTTTTCAAGCTCGACGTCAACGGTCGCGAACTCTACACCCGGGCCGGGTCGTTCAAGCTCAACCAGGACGGAACCATCGTCAATTCCGGCGGCTATCCGCTCCAGCCGACCTTTTCCGTACCCACGGACACGAAAACCATCACCATCACGGAAAACGGCCACCTCTCCTGCCTCGACCAGGACAGCCAGGAACTGGCCGCGACCGACATCCCCGTCTACACCTTCATCAATCCGGCCGGGCTCACGGCCGAAGGCCGCAACCTCTATTCCACGAGCCAGGCTTCGGGCGCGGCCACGGAACTCGTCCCCGGCAACCAGAACGCCGGCACCCTGGCCCAGGGCTTCCTGGAAATGTCCAACGTCGAACTCGTCGACGAAATGGTCGGGCTGATCGTGGGCCAGCGCGCCTACGAGGCCAACTCCAAGGCCATCACCACGGCCGACGGCATGCTCCAGACGGCCGTCAACGTGAAGCGGTAGGCTTACGCGGGAGGATGTCATGAAAGACCGCATGGCGCGATGGATGACGGCGGCGGGCATCTGCCTGTTCGCCCTGGCGCTGGGCCTGCCCGCCCGGGCGGCGTTGTGGCGGCTTTCGGTCAAGGAGGCCGCGTGCGCCGCGGGCGAGCGGGTGCTGCTCTCCGAAATCGCCGAACCCCAGGGCGAGTTTCCGGCCGACGCCTGGGCGGCGCTCGGCGCGACGCCCCTGTGGTACGCCCCGGAATCCGTGGGGAAAAAGAGCGTGGTCCCGGCGGCCAAGGTGCTCGAGGGGCTGCGCTACTACCTGCGCGACGCGCCCGTGGAATTCGCGCTGCCCAACCAGTTGACGCTCGCGCGCGGCGGCAGGGTCATGAACCACGAGGAACTGCGCGCCCTGGCCGTCGAACAATTGACGCCCAAGGTCGCGGCCCTGGGCGGCGAGGCCCGGCTCGTCAATGTGACCGTGCCCGACCACCTGTTTCTCGACGACCGGGCCGCGGGCGTGACCGTGGACGTCCCGGAGGTCACGGCCGGTAGGACGACCTTCCGTTTCGTGGTGAACGGTCCCCAGGCAAGGATATTGCAACAAGTCCCGGCGGAAGCCGCGGTCGAATGCTTCGCCCGCGTGCCCGTGGCGATCAAAGCGATTTTGCCCAAGGACGGAGCCGCCGTGGAACAGACGCACTACATCTGGGAGCGCCGCAACATGGCCAATATCAAGGGCCGGGTGTTCGACCCGGGCGACGGCAAGTGGCGGGCCAGGCGGGGCGTGGGCGCGGGCCAGGTGATCATGGCCGACGAGATGGAGCCCATGCCGCTGGTGCTGCGCGGCGACCAGGTCAAGGTGGTGTACGAGGGGCGGTCCGTGAAGCTGACGCTGCTTGGCGAGGCGCTCTCCGACGGCGCGCCCGGCGGCAAGATCACGGTGAAAAACCCCAGGGGCAACCGTGAACTCACGGCGGTCGTGCGGGACAAGAATACGGTCGTGGTGCAGTAGCGAACAGCCGCGCCGGGCAGGGATGCCCGAACCGGGCGCGATGAGACGGAGTCTCCCATGAAGAGCATGCGCATATACCCTCTGGTCGCGGCCCTGGCCGCCCTGGCCGCCTGCGCGCCGGCGTCCAAGCAGGCCAACCCCATGCCGCAGGTCACCCCCAGCGTGGCCAAGGCCCCGCCGCCTGCGGAGAACCCCGGCTCGGTCTTCAGCCAGAACCAGCCCACGTTCCTGTTCGACGACACCCGGGCCCGGCGCATCGGCGACATCCTGACGGTCAACATCGTCGACACCTCCAAGTCCGACCTCAAGGCCGAGACCAAAAACGACCGCACCGCCAGCAACCAGCTCGGGGTGGCCAGCTATTTCGGCAACAAGGATTTCGCCGGCAACCTGTCCGGCCAGCTCGGCGGCCCGAATTTCGGCATGAAGGGGCTCGTGGGCAACGACCCCATGGTCGGCAACACCACCTCCCAGAAGTTCCAGAGCAAGGGCGAGACCAAGCGGGAATCCGTGGTCACGGCCTCCATCGGCTGCCGCATCGTCAACATCCTGCCGGGCGGCGTCATGCAGGTGGAAGGCGCGCGCCAGACCAGGGTCAACAACGAAAACCAGATCATCGTGGTCAAGGGCCTCGTGCGGCCCATCGACGTGAGCCCGAGCAACACCGTGCCCTCGACCATGCTGGCCGACTGCCAGATCGAATACTACGGCGAAGGCGACCTGGCCGACCGCCAGAAGAGCGGCTGGCTCACGCGGCTGCTCGACAACGTCTGGCCGTTCTAACGCGAGTTACGGGAGCGTAGGGACATGCACCCCACCCAGGCAAGGACAGCACTGCGCGCGGCGGCCGCGCTGGCGACCGGGTTCGCGCTGGCGGCGCTGCTGGCGCTGCCGGCCCACGGCGCGCGCATCAAGGACATCGCCAGCGTCTCGGGCATGCGCAGAAACCAGCTCGTGGGCTACGGCCTCGTCGTCGGCCTTTCGGGCACGGGCGACCAGCGGGGCTCGGACTTCACGGTCCAGTCCATCTACAACATGCTGGACAAGATGGGCGTGCGCGTGGACAAGGCGACGCTCAAGCCGAAAAACGTGGCCGCGGTCATGGTCACGGCGCAGATGCCGGTTTCGGCCAAGCCCGGCAGCCGGATCGACGTCACGGTGTCGAGCATCGGCGACTCCACGAGCCTGCTCGGCGGCGTGCTGCTCGTCACGCCCATGAAGGGCGTCGACGGCAACATCTACGCCATCGCCCAGGGCTCGGTGCTGGTCGGCGGCGTGTCGGCCCAGGGCGCGGGCGCGTCGGTGTCCAAAAACATCACCACCGTGGGCATGCTCCCCGGCGGGGCCAACGTGGAACGCGCCGTGGCGTTTTCCTTCAACGAGCAGTCCGACATCACGCTCTCTCTGCGCAACCCCGATTTCACCACGGCCGCCAAGGTGGCCAAGCGCGTCAACGAAGCCATGGGCGCGGCCATGGCCTCGGCCGTGGACGCCGGCACCGTCCGCCTGGCCGTGCCGCCGGAAAACCAGGGCAACCTCGTGCCGCTGCTCGCCTCCATCGAAAACATCGAGGTGACCCCGGACCACCGCGCGCGCGTGGTCGTCGACGAGAAGACCGGCACGGTCGTGCTCGGCCAGAACGTGCAGATTTCCCCCGTGGCCGTCACCCACGGCAACCTCCAGATCCAGGTGCAGGAATCGGCCGACGTGTCCCAGCCGTTGCCGTTCTCCAACGGCCAGACCGTGGTCACGCCCCAGACGAACATCGGGGTCAACGAGGAGAACCGCAAGCTCAAGATGATCGAAGGCGCAACCCTGCAGGAACTGGTCGAAGGCTTGAACGCCCTGGGCGCGACGCCGCGCGACCTGATAAGCGTCCTGCGCACCCTGGAAGCCTCGGGCGCGCTCTCGGCCGACCTGGAGGTCAACTAGCCATGGCGCTTCCCGCGGGCATGGACGACCTCGCCGCCACGGCGGGCCTGCAGGGGGATGTTGCGCAGAAGCTGCGCATCGACGCCCTGAAAAAGACCCTCACCGGCGGCAAGACCAAGGAAGCCAAGCTGCGGGAGGCCTGCCAGGGGTTCGAATCCGTCTTCATCTCCAAGCTCTTCTCCCAGATGCGCGCCACCGTGCCCAAGGACGGCCTGCTGCACGGCAAGTATGAAGAGCAGTATTATTCGATGTTCGACAAGGCCATGTCGGACAAGATGGCGGCCGACGGCGGCATCGGCCTGGCCGACATGATGTACCGCCAACTCAAGGGCCAGATCGCGGCCAAGGGCGCGGGCAAGGCCGAGGCGGGCGACCTCCTGCCGGCCAACCGGCCCGTCGCCGCCCACGGCGGCTCCTTCGGCCCCGGCGCGGACCGCATTCCCCAAAGCGGCAGCGGGGCCCCGGCCGCGCCCCGGGGCATCCAGGCGGACCATTTCTCGCCCGCCATGGTCGCGGCCCTGGCCCGGCCGGGCGTGCCGTCCCTGCCGCCCTCCCATACGCCCGCCGCCGGTTCCCCGCTCGACGTGGAAGGCGCGAGCACGCAGGCCGCCGTGCCCCTGGCCGCACCGGCCGCGGGCGAGGTCAGCTCGGAATACGGCTGGCGCAGCGACCCCTTCAAGGGGAGCAAGGCTTGGCACGCCGGCCTCGACATCGCCGCGCCGGCCGGCGACCCGGTCGCCGCCTGCTGGGACGGCACCGTGACCTACGCCGGAACCAAGGGCGGCTACGGCAACGTGGTGGAAGTCACCCATGCCGGCGGCTGGAAGAGCGTGTACGGCCACCTGCGTTCCGCTTCGGTCAAGGCCGGGGACGCGGTTACGGCTGGCGAAAAAATTGCAGAGGTCGGCAGTACGGGGCGTTCCACCGGGCCGCATCTGCACTTCGAGCTGCGCCGCGACGGCGAGACGGTGGACCCCAAGGCCATGCTGGCCGCCTCGGGATTGTTGGAAGGAACGACGTAACATGCGGTGTTTTTTGGGAAACGGAGGACGGCCATGATCAGGGGAATCCTTGCCAATCTGGAGCGCCAGTTGCGGGCCGTCATGTTGCTGCGCGATCTGCTCGAGGAAGAATTTGCCCAGCTCGCCGCGCGCGACCCCGGGACCGTGGCCTCCCTCGAATTTTCCATACAGGAGTTGCTGCGCCAGCTCGGCGGGGAACGCCGCAGCCTGCATGCCCTGTATGCGGCCATGGACCCCGCCGCCAGACGGCTGGCCGACGTGGTCGGGCGCTTTCCTGCCGCGGACGCGGCCCGGGCCGGAGAACTGCACGCGGCCATCGACGCCGCCGAGCAGCAGGGCGCCAAGCAGGCCAACCGCAACTACGCCATGGCGCTCGGGCTCTACGATGTGGCCAAGAGCGGCCTGGACAACCTGCGGGCGCTGCTTGTGCCCAAAAAGGGCGTCTACGGGGCCAGAGGCCGCATGGCCGTCGCCCAAGGCGGACCGAGCATCCTGAACGGGAGGTTGTGATGTCGAGCTTGAGCTCCATCCTCTCCATCGGCCGCTCGGCCCTCACCGCGTCCCAGGCGGCGCTCCAGGTCACGGGCAACAACGTCGCCAACGTCGACACCGAGGGCTACAGCAAGCAGTCCGTGGTGTTGCGCGACGGGGCGTACATCACCACCAAGCCCGGCCAGCTCGGCTCGGGCGTGGTGGCCCAGGAAGTGGTGCGTTCCTACGACGCCCTGACCGAATCCCAGTACGTCTCCCAGATTTCGACGCGCGACCGCTGGAAGACCATGTACAACGGCCTGACCTCCATCCAGAGCCTGTTCAACGAATCCAACACGGACGGGGCCAACGCCGCGCTGTCCAAGTTCTTCGCCGACTGGGGCGACCTGACCACCGACCCCAGCGCCGCGGCCACGCGCCAGACCATGCTCGAGGATTCGCAGACGCTGTTTAGCCTCTATCGCTCCATGTCCGATTCCCTGTCGCAGCAGGAGACGCAGCTCAATACGGCCATAAGCGATCACGTAGACACGCTCAACCAGCTTGCCAAGGACGTCGCCGACCTCAACCGCAAGATCAACGAATATCAGATCGACGGGGTGAGCAACCCCAACAGCCTCTACGATCAGCGCGACGCCAAGGTCGAGGCCATGGCCTCCCTGGTCGACGTCAACGTGGTGGACAACGGCAAGGGCGACTACACCGTCTACACCAAGTCCGGCCAGACCATCGTGGACGGCACGGTGCCCTTTGATTTCGCCTTCGAGCAGGGCAAGACGGTGCGTACGCTCAGCGCCGCGTCCGTTGCAGCCTCTCCCGACGTCCAATGCTACTCCGAGGGCACGGATTCCAGCGAGTACACCATCCAGGTGCTCTCGGACGGCGCGGCCGGTTCGGGCACGGCCACCTTCCGCGCCTCCCTCGACGGCGGCAAGACGTGGCTTACGGACAAGAACGGCAACGAAGCGGTGTTCGCGGCCAACGGCGAGAACGGCAAGGTGCGCGTAGGGGACCTGAACGTGTGGTTCGGCACGCAGTCGGACCCGACCGCGGCGACCGACGTGCATACCGGCGACACGTTCACCCTGGTCCCCAAGAAGGCGCTGTACTGGTACACCACGGCCGGCACGCCGGAAAACGTCACGCCCCAGCAGTACGCCGACGGCACGGACAACCCGCGCCGCATCACCGGCGGGGCGCTTGGCGGGGCCTTTCTGCTGCGCGATGGGCAGCTCGGCGAATACCAACACTCCCTGGACGCCATGGCCAACTCCATGGTCTGGGAGGTCAACCGCCTGCATTCCCAGGGCGCGGGCCTGAGCAATTTCTCCTCGGTCCAGGGGACCTATTCCGTCTCCGACACGACCGTCGCCCTGGCCAGCAACGCCTCGGGGCTGCCCTATTTCGACCGGCTGCAATCCGGCGCGCTTTCGATGTACGTCTACGACGCCAACGGGAAGCTGGCCACGGACGCCGGCGGCAATCCCGTCAAGGCCGCCATCGCCTTCGATCCGACGGACCCGACGGCCGGCTCCCTCGACGACCTCGTCACGGCCATCAACAACGCCTTCTCCCCGACCTATCTGACGGCCTCGGTGGTCAACAAGCAGCTTTCCATCACGAGCGCGGGCTCCTACACGTTCCAGTTCGGCGAAGACACCACCGGGGTGCTGGCGGCCCTTGGCGTGAACACGCTTTTCACCGGCTCCACGGCCTCGGACATGGCTCTCAACAGCGCCGTGACCAGCGACGTCAACCGGGTCTGCGCCGGGCATGTCGGCACGGACGGCCTGGCCGCCGCGGGCGACAACACCACGGCCACGGCGATCAAGGCCCTGCAGGACAAGGCCATCGACTTTTCGGTGACCGGGCAGGCCACGACGTCCCAGACGCTCGGCGGCTTTTACGACGCCCTCGTCGGCCGGGTGGGCGCGGACACTTCGGCCGCCTCCTACCAGGCCACCTACCAGTCCTCCCTGGCCGACCAGACCAAGGCGCAGAAGCTGGCCGTTTCCGGCGTCAGCCTTGACGAGGAACTGACCAACCTCATCAAGTTCCAGCACTCCTACCAGGCGGCGGCCAAGCTCATCAGCACGGCCAACTCCATGTTCGAAACGGTCCTGGGGATGAAAAACTAGCCCCGCCGGAGGTCCCCATGGTCATGCGCGTCACCCAGCAAAGCCTCTACGGCACGGTCATCAGGCAAAATAACGCCTCCCTTGCCAAGCTCATGGAGACCAACAACCAGGCCTCCACGCAAAAGCGCATCAACGCGCCCTCCGACGACCCCAACGGCGCGGTGCAGGTGCTCAACACCCGCATCGACCTGAGCCAGCTCACCCAGTACGACCGCAATATCGACGCGGCGCAAGGCTGGCTCACCCAGGCCGACAGCACGCTCTCCTCGGTCAGCACGCTGGTCACCACGATCAAGGGCTACGCCGAGCAGGCCGCCACGGGCACCGTCACCGAGGAAAACCGCGGGGAAATCGCTTCGGCCGTGCGCCAGTATTACGAACAGCTCGTGTCCATGGCCAACACCTCCTACGGGGAACAGTCCCTTTTCGCCGGCAACATGACCGATACCGCGGCCTACACCATGGGCCTTGGCCTCACGAGCAACGACGCGACGTTCGACGCGGCCCTCAAGGATCAGACGGCGCCGGGCTACACCGTCAGCGGGAACAGCGATTCCACCGTCCTGGTCCAGTTCACGGACAAGACCGCGCCCGACCAGCCCGCCTTCCGCTACTCCACGGACGGCGGCACGACCTGGCAAACCGGCGCCTACGCCTCGCCCGCCCCCTCGGCCGACACCGAGACCCTGGAGATGGGCGGCGTGTCCATGACGCTCTCCCATGTTGCGCTCAACAGCGTCACCGTCAGCACGAACACCGACGACAGCGCCGGCACCTGGCTGTGGATCCGGCCCGCCGCCTACTACCAGGGCAACACGAACGACGACATCGCCGTCACGTCGGCCAACAACACCATGACCGCCACGGCGAAGGGCAGCTTTTCCGGCAACGTCCAGGTGCGCCTCGACGACACCTCGGGCGATCCCTACGTCTATTCCTACAGCACCGACGGCGGCGCGTCCTGGGTGACGGGCAACACCTCCGGCGCGGTGGGCGCGAGCGTCACCACATTGTCCGTCCCGGGCGGCATCCTCTCCCTGGACATGACTTCGGGCACGCCCGCCGATGGCGACCAGTTCTTCATCCAGCCGAGCACGGCGGATATTTCCATCGGCATTTCCCCCACGGATTCCGTGGTGGTCAACGGCGTGGGCAAGGACATCTTCGGCGGCATGTACCAGACCACCGCGTCCAACGCCTCGACCAAGTACTATACCGCCGCCACCTTCGACGGCAGCGAGTCCGGCAACCTGATGGAAACCGTGGGCAAGCTGGTGGGCTATCTGGAAACCAACAACCAGAGCGGCATCCAGGAATGCCTCGACAATCTGACCACGTCGCAAAACCAGGTGCTCGTGTCGGCGGCATCGGTGGGGGCCAAGGAAAACCGGGTGACCGCCACCAAGGACATGGTCGCGACCCTGTCCGAAAACTCCACCAAGACCCTAAGCAACGTGGAGGATGCGGACCTGACGGCGCTGATCACCAGGCTCTCGGAGCAGGAACTGGCGTACCAGGCCGTGCTCAAGTCCTCGAGCATGGTCATGAACCTGTCCCTGGTCAGCTACATTTAGCCGGCCGGCAGCGCCTCCCCCCGTTGACAAGGGGGGGGAGCGCCGCGTACAGGACGGCATAACAAGGCGCGAAGACGAAGTTTTTCTCGCCTGCAACCGAAAGTGGGGGCGCGGGCGTCCATGCTCATTTTGACCCGACGGCCTGGCGAGAGCCTGCACCTCGGCGATCACATCAAGATCACGGTCCTGGGCGTCCAGGGCAAGCAGATCAAGATCGGCCTCGAAGTGCCGGACGACATGCAGGTGTATCGCGAAGAGGTGTACCTCCGGGTGCTCGAGCAGAACCGGCAGGCGCTTTGCGCCATGGAATCCGATGTCCTGGCGGCGGCGAAGTTATGGCCAAAAAAGACGAACGAATAGTGGATACGCGGCTCGGGACCATGACCCTGCCCGAGGAGCGCGTGCTGACGTTTCCCCGCGGCCTGATCGGGTTCATGGGGCACCGGGAGTTCACGCTCATCCAGTTGCGCGAGGAGTCCCCGTTCCTCGTGCTGCAAAGCCTCGACGACCCCAAGCTCGGGCTGCTCGTCGCCGATCCCTATTCCTTCATGACCGACTACGAAGTGGTCATCGGCGAGGCCGACCGCCGGCTGCTCGACATCGAAACGCGGGAACAGGCGCTGGTCCTCGTCACCGTGACCATCCCGCAAGGCATGCCCGAGCGCACCACCCTCAACCTGAGCGGCCCCATCGTCATCAACAACGTGGCCCGCATCGGACTCCAGATCCCCCAGACCGACTCCCGCTACCCGGCCCACTACACCCCGGGCATGACCGGCCGCAAATAGGAAGCGCCTTCCGCCCCTTTCGGGGGGGAAGGCGCCTTGGGACCGCGTCGCCCTGTCCGCGACGCGTCGGGCGGATGCCTGCCCATGTCGCTCTGTTTCGTCGCCCGCTCCGGCGCGCGTGTCCGCGTGTGGGCCTTTGCTGCGTATCCTGCCGTCTCCGGGCGGTCTAGCCGAACAACTCCGAGTCCATGGTGAGCATTTTCTCGGCGATCTTGCGCGAGTCGGGCTGGTAGGTTCCGGCCTCGACCTGCGCCTTGAGTTCGGCCACCCGGTCGGAGCGCGTGTCCGGTGCGTCCTTGGCCGTGGTCGCGGCCAGGGACACGAGCCGGGCGTCGCCGGAGAGCGTGACCTTGTCCGCGCCGGACGCGCCGGAGGAAGACTCGCCGCCGTCCGTGCGCGAAATCGAGGAGGATTCGCCCGAGCCGCCGCGCTTGACCCGGTTTTGACCGTAGCCCTGATTGATTCCGAATACTGTCTTGATGTCCATGGCTACCCCCTCCCGCATTCTTCCCTATATAAGACGTATCGGCAGCGGGGGGACCGAAATTTAGAGCATGGTTTCGTCGACTTTCTCCAGGGCCAGTTCCCACAGGCGCCTGAAAACCGCCGTCTTGAATTCTCCCGTGATCTCCTGCGGGCCGTCCGCGCCGTCCGTGCGGAAAATCTGCATCTCCTGTTCTTCCGGCGGGTAGGCGAACACGAGGGGGAACCCCAGTTCCTCTTCCAGGCTCGCCTTGATGTCCTCGACCACCGGCGTGTCCGATCCGGTCACGATGCAGTTTTCGACGATCTCGGCCGCCACCCGGCCCACGAGTTCCCGGCGCTTGGCCTCCCGGGAAATCCTGACCTCGTCCTCGGCCCCGACGGCCGCCAGGGAACGGCGGTAGCGGGCCAGTCGCCTGGCCGTGGTCACCTGCCGTCCGTAGGTGCGCAACATGGCGCGGACCTGGTAGGGGATCGCGGTCAAGGCGTATATCTCCTTCTCACGGTGCTTATCGGTCACGGCGGTTCCACCTTTAGAGGCATCGGCGAAAAAAATCCATGCCCGCCGTCGGGGCGGCCCGGCGACTTTCTTGTGTCGCCCGTGCCTTTGCCGTATAAGGCCCTTCCTCCCCGGACCGGAAGGGGATAAACCCGAAAAAACGGAAACCGGGCATGCAAGGCGTCATACGAACCGTCCTCGTCATCCACAAGGCCGACCACGAAAGAGCCAGGGGCATGGCCTGGACCGTGGCCGAATGGCTGGCTGCGCGCGGCGTCGTCGCGCTGGTGCGGGAGAATTCCCCCGAAGCCCAGACCGTGGTCCATCCGGCCGGGGCCGTGCTCACCACGCCGCCCCAACTGGCGCTGATCCTCGGCGGCGACGGCACCATGCTCTCGGCCGCCCGTCAGGGCGCGGCCGACGGTGTGCCGTTTCTCGGCATCAACCTCGGCCGGGTCGGGTTCATGACCTCGGCCGGGCTCGACGACTGGCCGCAGGTCCTCGGCGACATCCTGCAAAGCGGCTTCGAGGAAGCCCGGCGCATCATGGTCGAAGTGACCGTGATCCGGGGGCACGAAACCGTCTATGCAACCACCGCGCTCAACGACGCGGTCATCAGCCGCGGGGCCATGGCGAGGCTCGCCGCCTTCGACGTCACGCTTGGCGACGTGGACGTCTGCACGCTGCGCGCCGACGGCGTGGTCGTCTCCACGCCCACGGGCTCCACGGCCTACTGCGTCTCGGCCGGGGGGCCGCTCATCTACCCCGGGCTCGACGTGCTGTGCGTGGTGCCCATCTGCCCGTTTTTAAGCGATTTCAAGCCGGTCGTCGTTCCGGCCGAGTCCCCGGTGCGCCTGTCGCTCTCCGCGCCCGAGACCAACATGTACCTGACCTGCGACGGGCAGGAGCTCTTTCCCCTCGACGACAACGACGTGGTCGTGGTGCGCAAGTCCGAGCGCTGCCTGCGCCTGGCCACGCGCCCGGGGGACAGCTATTTCGGCCGCCTGCGGCTCAAGGGGTTCATCAACCGGCCATGAGGGACGTTCGCATCGCTCCCATCTCCCTGGCTCCGGGCCAGGCGCCGCGCTACGGCGGCGACCCCGTGCGCGACGCCTGGCTTCTCCACTTCATGACCGAAAACAACCTCGACCACGCCATCGCCCCGGAGAAAAACGCCTCGCCCGAACAACTGCGCTTCATGGTTTCGCTCGCGCCCGAGGAAATCTACGTGCCGTGCTCGGACGAGATGTTTTCCCACCTCATCAGCGAACGCGCCGATCCCCTGGTCGTGGCCGAATACGACAACCGGCTGGCCCGCATCGGCCGGCTCATCGACGCCCATGTGCCCGACGCGTACACGGCGGTGAAGATCCGCAGCCTGTGCGAACTCAAGTACCGTCAGGCGATGACGCGGCCCACGCTCATCCCCTCGCGTCTGGCCAAGCGGCTGTGCACGATTTTCCTCACCCAGTCCGGGCTCGACGACCCGTACCGGGAGCGCAAGCGCGCATGCAACCGCCGGGCCTTCGCTTTCATCCAGAGCGAGACCTTCCGGACCATGCTCTACGCCTGCCCGGCCGACCTGCCGGGCTGCCGGGCCATTCCCGAGCTGCGCTTCGTCCTGGACATGCTGGAGCTGCGCCGCCTGCTGCTTCTGGGCTCCATGCCCGGCATCTGGGACGGCTCCGGGGCGCTGCCCGGGCGTGAAGCCCTGGATGCGGCCATGAACGCCCTTCCGGCCGATTTCGCGCGCCTCGAGGCACTGCTCGACCCGCGCCGGGGCGGGGGCGGGCTCAAAATCCTTTTTCTGCCCGACACGGCGGGCGGCGTCCTCTTCGACCTGCTGGCCGTGCGCACGCTGCTGCGCCTGGGCCACCGGGTGATCGTCGCGCTCAAGGACGGATTTTATTACGAAGCGCCCACGGCCTGGGACCCGGACGGCGACCCGATCCTGGACGCGGCCCTGTCCGGAGCCCACTTCCTGAACGATTCCCGCGTGACCAAGAACGAGCTGCTGCGGATCATGCGCGAAAATCCGCTGACCGTCATTTCCGACGGCACGCGCGAGCGCCTCAACCTCTACCGGGTGTCCGTGACCTTCGCCCGGGCCTGGAAGGAGGCCGACCTGGTTCTGGCCAGGGGGCGGCTCAACCATCGCCGGCTGATCCAGACGAGCCACCTGTTCACCCGGGACGTGGCCTGCTTCTACGCCGAGGAAGCGGGGGGGCTGCGCCTGGACTTCAAACCCCGCGCCCCGTCCGCGCGTTCGTTCACCGAGGCCGACATCACGGCCAAGGCCGAGGAGATCATCGCGGGCATGCGCGCGGCCAAGGCCGCCGGCAAGTCGGTGATGTTCTACAGCGCCGTCATCGGCTCCATCCCCGGCCAGACGAAAACGGCCATCGAGCTGGTCACGACCTTCGTGGCCCATTTGCGCGAAAAGCTGCCCGGCACCTTTATCATCAATCCCGCCGAACACTTCGAGGAAGGCATGGACGCCGACGACCTGATGTTCATGTGGGAGAAGGTGCAGCGCAGCGGACTCATCGATGTCTGGCGATTCCAGTCGCACTACGACATCGAAAAGAGCTTCGGCCTGCTCGGGCGCGGCGTGCCGCCGGTGTGGGCGGGCAAGGACGCGACCTTTTCCACGGGCTGCACCAAGGAGATGCACATCGCGCTCTCCATGCAGGCGCGCCAGCCGGAAATGCAGATCATCGGCCCGGACCCGGAGAAGTTCTTCCGCCGCCGCGAATACGGCGTGGGCAAGTTCTGCGACGCCGGCATCGACTGCCGCTAGGGCGCGCCGTCCCTCTCCGACCGCGCGAACCTGCGCGGCGACGCCCCGTATTTCCGTTTGAACGCCGCGATAAAGGCGCTCGGGTTGGCATACCCCAGCCGGTCCGCTATTTCCGAAACGCTCCTTTCTTCCGCCAGCAGGCCCAGAGCCTTGCCGAGCAGCATGTTTCTCTTCCACTGGCCGAACGAACTGCCGGTCTCCGCCAGGAAGCGCCGCGTAAAGGTGCGGCGCGACATGCCGGCGACCTTCGTCCAATCGTCGATTCGCCGCGGGTCTTCCGGGTCCTCCAATAAAATGTCGGCGATCCGCCGCAGTGGCTCCGTTGTCGGCAGCGTTATGCCGAAGCCTTCGTTTTGCGCGCACGACAGTTCCTGTCTGATGATTTCGATCAGCGGTGCGAGCCTGGCTGCGGCAATGGGCGCGCCCCTTGCCGGAAGGGCTTCAAGGGCTGCGAGCAGCAGCGGCCCCGTTCGCAGGACCGCGATTCCCCCGGGCAGAAATTGCGCATACGCGCGCGGGATCATGGCCTTCCAACTTCCGGAGAGCCCCTCGCACCTGACGGAGTGGAGCTGGTCGGGAGGAATCCAGACCAGCCGCCGCCACGGGACCACCCAGTGCGCCCGGGGCGAAAGCAGGCGCATCGTTCCCTTGTGAACGTAGTTGAGCTGGCCGTTGATGTGCCCGTGCATGGGCACTTCGACGCGTTGCTGCGCGTCGTGGAGATAGCGGGTGAACGGTTGGTCCCTGTCCATTTTGGCCCAATCCCGATAGAATTTGGCTAACTGTCGATACCGCATCCTTACCGTTTCCGCGTATGCCCGACAACACAGGAGGATGCTGCAAATGGAGACGGAACAACAGGTTTTCGAGGCCTTGCGGCTCGCGACGCAAATATTGGCGGGGGAGGGCGTTCTCGACGGTTTCGGGCATGTCTCGGCAAGGAATCCGCGACAGGTCGACCGCTATTTCATGGTCCGCGACAATTCAAGCGCGTCGCAAGCGGCAGGGGATTTTGTGGAGCTTGACCGTGAAAGCCGTCCCGTCCTGGAGGATGGTCCACGCCCGTCCATGGAGCGCTTCATTCACGGCGAGATTTACAGGGCGCGCCCGGATGTCCAGGCCATCGTGCATACGCATGCCCCGGAGCTGCTCGCGTTCGGCGTTTCCGCGACGCCGTTGCGACCGGTCTCCCACATGTGCGGCTTCCTGGCGCAGGGGGCTCCCGTATTCGATATCGCGAAGGAATGCGGCGAGACGAACATGCTGGTGACGACTCCCGCGTCGGGCCAGGCCCTGGCGCGCTGCCTGGGCAAGAGCGCAGTGGTCCTCATGCGCGGGCACGGGGCCACCGTTGTCGGGGCTTCGCTCAAGGAGGCGGTTTTCCGGGCGATCTACGCGACGGTCAATGCGCGCATGCAGCCTGTCGCCATGGCGCTCGGCAATCCGAAGTACCTGTCCTTGCAGGAAGCGGCCTTGGCGGACGACCTCCACAAGTCGGTGCTGGACCGTCCCTGGCAGTTTCTGGCGAACAAGTGGAGTGCTTTTACATGAGCTGGAGTGGAGGAAGGCCCTTGCGCGGCAAAGGCCCTCCTCCCCGGGAAGATTCGCATGAGGCATGGGCGGGAAACGGCCGCCGGAATTGCGGCCCAGCCCGTGTTTATTCCTTGGGCTTGTGGCTGTCGCGGCAGACGACCTTGACCGGGGCCATGGTGATGCCGAAGAGCTTGCGCAGGGCGTTTTCCAGGTATTTCGCGTAGGAATCGCGCACGCGCGTCGTGTCGCTGACGAAAAAGACGAACGTCGGCGGTGGGTCGGAGGCCTGGGTCAGGTAGTAAAACTTGGCGCGGCGGCCGTTGACGAGCGGCGGCTGGTGCTTGTCCAGCACCTCGCGCATGGCCCGGTTGAGCGCGCCCGTGCCCACGCGGATCTTGCACTCCGCCCAGACGGCCTCGGCCATGGGCAGCACCTTGCCCACGCCCTTGCTCTTGGCCGCGGCGATATAGAGCACCGGCACGTGGGAACACATGCGCAACTCTTCTGCGATGTCCTTGCGCAGCGTCACCATGTCCTTTTGCGCGATCAGGTCGATCTTGTTGACCACGATGACGAACGGCGTGCGTTCCTTGTCCAGGTAGGAAATGAGCCGCTTGTCCTGTACGCCGACCCCGCCCGTGGCGTCGATGACCACCACGGCCACGTCGGCGCGCTTGGCGCTGCCGAGCGCCTTGCCCACGCTGTCGCGCTCCAGGTCGTCGGTGATGCGGGTGCGCTTGCGCACGCCCGCCGTGTCCACGAACACGTAGCGCCGGCCGTTTTTCACCAGCACCGCGTCCACGGCGTCGCGGGTGGTGCCGGCCACCTCGCTGACGATGACGCGCTCCTCGCCGAGCAGCGCGTTGACCAGCGACGACTTGCCGGCGTTGGGCCGGCCGAGCACGGCCAGGCGCAGGCCGGCCTGCAGCGGTTCGCCTTCCCCTTCCGCTTTTTCCTCTTCCTCGGGCAAGGCGTCGAGCAGGGCCTCGACCAAGTCGTTCATGCCGTGGCCGTGGGCGGCGGAGACGGGGAACAGGGGCAGGCCCCAGGCGTGGAAATCGTTCAGCGCGGCGGTTTCGCGCTCCTCGCCGTCCACCTTGTTGACGGCGACGACCACGGGCTTGCCTACGCGTCGCAGCCGTTCGGCCACTTCGTCGTCGAGGGTCGTGCGGCCGGCGCGGCCGTCCACGAGAAAAAGCACCACGTCGGCCATGGTGAGCGCGGCCTCGGCCTGGACCACGATCTGGCGGTCGAGTCCCTCGGGCACGTCGAAGTCCATGCCGCCGGTATCGACCAGGGTCACGGCCCGGCCATCCAGGGACGCCGGGGCCTCCAGGCGGTCGCGGGTGACGCCCGGACGGTCGTGGGTGATGGCCTTGCGCCGTCTGGCCAGGCGGTTGAAAAGGGTGGACTTGCCGACGTTGGGGCGTCCGACGATGGCCACGATAGGGGGCATGGGGTATCGGTCTCCTTGGGGGCTAGGGAAAAGGCGGGGCGGTCATCCCGCGTGCAAACGGGAGCCAGTGGCTTGACCACGACTTTCCCGCCATGTCAACCGCAAATACGAAAAGCCGCTATCCGGGTCAATCGACCGGACCCGTTGGCCGCATTCCGAGCGGCGCGCAGGCGCGGGGTCGGGCGTGGGAGGCGGGGCGTCACTCCCCGGCGGCACGCTCCAGGGCGTCCACGTCCGCCCCGGCGATCAAGGGGAGGTGGCGGGCGATTTTTTCGTAGGGCCAGTCCCACCAGGCGACGGCCAGCAGGCGTGCGACCACGGCGTCGGGAAAGCGCTGGCGGATGACGCGGGCGGGGTTGCCGCCGACGATGGCGTAGGGCGGCACGTCCTTGGCGACGAGGCTGCCGGAGCCGACGATGGCGCCGTGGCCGATGGTGCGGCCGGGCATGATCGTGGCGCCGAATCCGATCCAGGCGTCGTTGCCGACCACGGTGTCGCCGCGGCTTTGGCACAGCGGCGCGGCGGCCTCCCAGCCGTCGCTGAAGATGCCGAAGGGGTAGGTGGAAACCGGGGCGAGCTCGTGGTTGGCCCCGTTCATGAGGAAGCGCACGCCGCTGCCGAGGGCGCAGAAGGAGCCGATCAGGAGTTTGTCGCCGATGAAATCGAAATGGTACAGGACGTTGTGGGTTTCGAAGTCCTCGGCCCGTGCGCCGGGCGAGCCCGTGACGTCGAAATAGGTGAACGCGCCCACGCGGATGTTGGGCCGCGTGATGCAGTTTTTCAAAAATACGAGCTTGTCGTAGCCCGCGATCGGGTGGAGGACGTCCGGGTCCGGATAACGCGCGACGGGCATAGCGACTCCCTGCCGGATTGTACCGTCTCAAACGGAATGGGGTGGTCCAGGAGGGGACCTCGTCCCCTCCTGGCCGCCGGAGGCATTCTCCCCCCGACTTCTCCCGCTATCCTCGCAGCTTCGCGGCGATGTCCGCCGCGACCTTTTCGCCCGACAGCAGCATGCCGCCGAAGATCGGCCCCATGCGGTAGGAGCCGAAGCTCGCGTTGGCGGCCATGCCGGCGACGTAGAGCCCGGGGAAGATTTCCCGGGTGTTCGTCACGGTATTGGTCTCGGCCACATCGGCCCACATGGACTGCTCGCCCTCGATGCCGCCGGAGGGCGTGGCAAGCTTGACGTCGTTTTTGCGCACCAGCGTGTGCAGCACTTCCACGGCATGGCCCGTGGCCTCGACGAGGTACTTGCAGCCGAGCACCACCGGGTCCACGTGCAGGCCGGCGATCTCGACCGGCGAGGAGTTGATGACGATGCCGGTGACGCGCTTGCCGCCGTCGATTTCGCGCAGCACCACGTCCTCGACGCTCATGCAGTTGAACACCTTGGCCCCGGCCAGGCAGGCGGCGGAGGCGAGCGTGGTCGTGGCGGCCACGGCGTCGGCGGTGAAGTAGTTTTCCTTGTAGCGCTTGACGGGCACGCCGACGTCGGTGAGCAGGTGGGCGCTTTCCTCCTGCACCACGATGACGTTGTAGGTCATGCCGCCGCCCCACATGCCGCCGCCGAGCGACAGCTTGCGTTCGAAAAGCGCGACGTTGAATCCGTCCTTGGCGAGCAGCCGCGCGGCGGTCAGGCCCGAAGGCCCGCCGCCGACGATGGCGACGTCGAGGTCGAGGCTCGATTTGAACTTGGCGAAATACTCGTCGACGATGGCTTCGGTGATGGTGCGTTCGTCCAGAGACATGGTGCGTCCTTGAGGCTTGAGCGGTTATTTGCCGCCGATGGCGGCGCGGATGGAGTCCGCGTAGGGCGCGGTGAGCACGCCCTTTTCGGTGATGATGCCGGCGATGAGCTCGGCCGGGGTGACGTCGAAGGCGAAGTTGTAGACCGGGACGTTTTCCGGGGTGATGCGGTGCTCGCCCACGTGGGTCACTTCGCGCGGGGTGCGGTCCTCGATGGGGATGAGGTCGCCGCTTGGCAGGGTCAGGTCGAAGGTCGAGGCCGGGGCGGCCACGTAGAAGGGCACGCCGTGGGCCTTGGCGGCCAGGGCCACGGTATAGGTGCCGATCTTGTTGGCCGCGTCGCCGTTGGCCGCGATGCGGTCCGCGCCGACCACGACCTTTTGCACCATGCCCTTTTTCATGAGGTGCCCGACGGCGTTGTCGCAGGCGACCGTGACCGGGATGCCTTCCTTGGCCAGTTCGTAGGCGGTCAGGCGTGCGCCCTGGAGGAAGGGCCGCGTCTCGTTGGCGATGACCTGGATGCGCTTGCCCTGCTCGAAGGCGGCACGGATGACGCCGAGCGCCGTGCCGTAGCCGGCCGTGGCCAGCGCGCCGGCGTTGCAGTGGGTCATGACGGTGTCGCCGTCGGCAATGAGCGCCGCGCCGTTCTTGCCCATGCGCTTGTTGATCTCGATATCCTCGGCGTGCATGCGCTGGGCCTCGCCGAACCAGGTCGAAAGCAGGGCGTCGCGGGTCGCGTCGCCAAGCGCTTTCCACGAGTCGCGCATGCGCGAGACGGCCCAGCGCAGGTTGACGGCCGTGGGGCGGGCTTCCTCAAGGTCGTGCAACAGCGTTTGCAGGCGGTCCTTCCAGCCGTCGCCGGCTTCGCCGGCCTCGCGGGCGGCCAGGTAGCAGCCGTAGGCGGCCGTGACGCCGATGGCCGGCGCGCCGCGCACCACCATGGTCTGCAAGGCGTAGATGGTGTCGGCGGTATTGCGGCAGACGAAGGATTCCTCGCGGTCGGGCAGAAAACGCTGGTCCAGGAGCAGCAGGGCCTGCCGTTCGGCGCAAAAGGCGATGTGGTCGGTCATGGTCGTTTTTCCGTCAGCATGTGGTGCGGGGTTGCGATGCCCCCGGCCGGGGGCGGGGGGACGATTCCCCCGGGTCGTGGCGCGCGGGAGAGCGCCGCGACCGTAAAAAACATTCGTTCGCGCGTTGATGCGGCGGCATGGCCAGGCTTTCGGGGCGCCCTCCGGAATACGGCAGTATCCTCGAAGGCGCGCGCCGTCAGCCCAGCTTTTTCGCCAGCAGTTCGTTGACCAGACCCGGATTGGCCTGCCCTTTGGTGGCCTTCATGATCTGGCCGACGAAAAATCCCATGAGTTTCTTCTTGCCGCCGCGGTAGGCCTCCACCTCGGCGGGGTTGGCGGCGAGGACCGCGTCCACGGCCGTTTCCAGGGCGCTCGTGTCGGAAATCTGCGCGAGGCCCTGGTCGCGCACATACGCGGCCGGGTCGAGGCCCTTGGCGTAGAGCTCGGGGAAGATCTGTTTGGCAATCTTGCCGGAGATGACGCCGTCGTCCACGAGCCTAATCAGCGCGGCGAGCTTGTCCGGGGACAGGGCGCAGGCCGCAGGCGCGACGCCGGACTGGTGGCATTCACGCAAAAGCTCGGTCTGCACCCAGTTGGCGGCCTTTTTCGGGTCGGCCCCGGCGGCGAGCGCGGCCTCGAAGTAGTCGGCCAGTTCACGTTCGGCCGTGAGCACGTCGGCGTCGTAGTCGGAAAGCCCGAGGGTGGCGACGAAGCGCTCGCGACGCGCGGCCGGCAGTTCGGGCAGTTCGCCCTTCCAGCGGGCGAGGGTGTCGGCGGCGAGCGTCAGGGGCACGAGGTCCGGGTCCGGGAAATAGCGGTAGTCGTTGGCCTCTTCCTTGGCGCGCATGGAGGCGGTGGTGTTTTTCGTCGCGTCGTACAGGCGCGTCTCCTGGACGATCACGCCGCCGTCGTCGAGGATGTCGGCCTGGCGTTCCACCTCGTATTCGATGGCCTTTTGCACGTGGCGGAAGCTGTTTAAGTTTTTGAGTTCCGCGCGCGTGCCGAACGCCTCCTGGCCCACGGGGCGCAGGCTCACGTTGGCGTCGCAGCGAAACGAGCCTTCCTCCATGTTGCCGTCGCAGATGTCGAGGTAGACGAGGATGGCGCGCAGCGCCTTCAAGTACGCCACGACCTCCTCGGGGCTGCGCATGTCCGGCTCGGAGACGATTTCAATGAGCGGCACGCAGGCGCGGTTCAAATCCACATAGCTTAAGTTGTCCGCGGCGGAATGGATGTTCTTGCCCGCGTCCTCTTCCATATGGATGCGCGTGATGCCCACGCGCTTGGGTTTGCCGTCCACGACCACGTCGATGTGGCCGTGCTCGCAGATGGGCTGCTCGTACTGGGAGATCTGGTAGGCCTTGGGCAGGTCGGGATAGAAGTAGTTCTTGCGCGCGAAGACCGAGACGGGATTGACCGTGCAGTCCGTGGCCAGGCCCATCTTGGCGGCGAATTCCACGGCCCGGGCGTTGAGCACCGGCAGCACCCCCGGCATGCCCGCGCAGACCGGGCAGACATTTTCGTTGGGGTCGTTGCCGAAGCGGGTGGAGCAGGAGCAGAATATCTTGCTTTCGGTCTTGAGCTGGGCGTGCACTTCCACGCCGATGACCGTTTCGTACCTGGCCATGAACGGCTCCTTGGCGGCGGACACCCTTGCGGGAGCGCCGGAAATTTCGGTCGGGGGTGTACCCCGCATCCGGCAAGCGGGTCAATGCCGCTGCGGCTGCGGGCACGGCGCGTGAAGCGGTTGTATTTTCGGCGGCACGCGCCTACAACGGATTGGTCCGGGCGCGGCCCGTGCGCGGCAACGGACAATACCACGTTCCATCGCGAGGCATGCCATGGGCATTTTCACTTTTTCGGCGAGCCGTGGCCTTCGTGCCGCCGGCCTTATTCTGTTGTTGCTTGCTGTCTGCGCGGCTCCCAGCCTGCTGGCGTCGCCCGCCGCGGCGCAGGATTACGAGGCCATGATGCCGGAGGCCCTGCACCGCGAACTGCGCCACGCCGAACGGGACTACCGGGACGCCATTCACGCGGCCAACGCCGCCGAGACGGAACGCATCGCGCGCAAGGCCGCCGGGGCCGCGGCCGAGGAGCTGCGCGCCCTGGACGAAAAGGTGGGGGCGCTCGTGACCAAGGCGGAAAAGCTCAAGGTCCACGCCGACTACCTGGAAGAACTCTACGAAGCCAAGGCCAAGGAATACAAAAACAAATAGGCATTCGCCTCGTTTTTTCGCGGCCGCGTCTTCCGGAGGGATTCCCGCTTTCCGGAAACGCGGCCGTCTCGTTTTTCAGGCTCTTGCGGCAAGCTGGGACGCGGCTCCCGTGCTCCGAAGCCTGGCCAGGGCGTCCGTCAGCATGCATGCGCCAAGCCGCGCCGTCATGCCCAGGGCCGGGTTCTCGCCCTCGAGGTTCCTGCCCGCCAGGGCCGGATCGTCCGCGCCGTACCAGGTGGCGTAGAA
>JAEWPX010000074.1 GCA_023399375.1 Pseudomonadota bacterium
GGCCGCAAGTCTGGCCGGCGCGGCGCAGGCAGGTGCGGCGCGATCGGGCGAGTCTTCGACGGCGGCTTCTGCGGGCGACGCCTCCCAGGCGACGCCGCGCCGGGCGCTTCGGGCCTACGGCCGCGCAGGCGCGGCCGGGGCGACGCAAAGCGGGACCATGCGTTCCGCCCTGGCGTAATTCCTTCAATTTCCCAAAATCTTTCGGATGCCGGTCGGCGCGGATTCGCGCGCCCGGCGGGAGAACGGCGTCCCCGCGAGGATGCCCCGTTCCCCCGGTTCCCTTATGCGGAAAGGGCGTCCGGGGTGGCCGTCTGCCGGGGCTGCCGGGGCCGGGGAAAGGACACCGTCACCGTGGTGCCGGCTTCCTCGGAGGTGGTCATGGCGATCTTCGCGCCGTGGGTCTCGGCAATCAGCCGCGCGCCGTAGGTGCCGAGGCCCGTGCCGTCTTTCTTGCCGGCGGTGGCGTATTTCTCGAAAAAACAGTCGCGGATGCGCGCCGGCACCGCGCCGGCGTTGGAAATGGCCACGTCGAGGGTCGCGCCCTCACGCATGTCCACGGTCACGCGCGCGCCCTCGGGCGAGGCTTCCAGGGCGTTTTTCACCAGGTTCGAAAGCATGGTGTAGAGCAGCATCTCCTCGCCGCGCACGACGAAGGCGTCGCCGGGAGCCCGCGGCGCGCCGCGCACGAGGACGGAAAGAGAAATCCGACCGGCTTCCAGCATGCCGTGCAGCTCGCCCGCGATGTTGTCCATGATGGACAGCATGTCCACCTTGTCGGGCGTAAGCTCGTAGACCCCGCGCTCCATGCGGTAGAGGTCCAGGGACTGGTTGATCATGTTGAGCATGCGGTAGCCGGCGTGCTGCATGAGCCCGAGCATGTCCGTCTGGCGTTCGGTCAGGTTGCCGTCGCGGCGCAGCAGCTGCGGCAGGGTGAGCACGGCCGTCAGCGGCGACTTGAGGTCGTGGCGGGTCATGCGCTCCACGTCCTCGCGCAGGCGCTCGGCCTTTTTGCGGTCCGTGATGTCGACGATGGTGTAGCCCAGGATGTCGGCGAAATGGGAGGCGAATTCCGAGCCCTTTTCGCTGGTGTAGCGGTCGGGGTTGGAGTCGAAGAAGCTCAGGACGCCGATGAGGCGCTGCGCGCCGAATTTGTCGCGAAGGGGAGAAATGAAGCACGAGCCGAGCAGCAGCACCTTGCGCCCGGCGCAGAAATCCGGGCCGAAGAAAAAGGCGGGATCGGGCACGGCGCGTATGGGGCACATGCAGGGCCGGCCCCTGGCCGCTTCCGGCGAAAGCGCGGCCAGGGCGTCGCGCATGGCGGCAAGCGGCACGAGCTGGGCCCCGGGCGGATCGAATGGGCCGAACTCCGCGGCGTCGAGCAGCAGGCTCACGGCGTCCAGGCCGAACAGGTCCTTTATGCGCTCGAGGATGGCCGGCAGGTCCTCGTGGCCGCGCATCATTTCCACCACGCGGATGGCCTTGCGGAACTTCTCGAAGGCCGTGAAGCTTCCCTCGAAGCGGTCCACCACGGTCTTGAGCTTGGTTTGCAGGTCCATGCACTGCTTGCGGGTGCGCTCGGATTCCTTGCGGCAGTCGAGCAACTCCACCCGCGCAAGCGCGGCGGCGTTGGCGCGCATCTTGGCCGCGCGGCGCAGTTCGGCCATGGTCTTCTTGAACTGGTAGGCGTTCTGCTCGGCGAACGCCTCTTCGAGCTTGACCAGGCGTTCCTGGATATCCGGAAAATCGAGGTTGTCGGTCATGTGCGGTCGCGGGTGCTGCTGCGCTTAAAAAATACGGCCGTATTTCTTAAGAGAAAAAAGATATTCAAGTGCTTGGTCCTTCGGGTCGCGGGGGAGGGTTTAGCCAAGGACATCAGCGTCGTCCCGAGGCCGCGGGATTCCTGAAATACACGCCGTAGGCCCTGGCGTCGCCGGTGGTACGGACTTCGATGTTGGCGGTTTCCCGCGGGGTCGCGCATCCGGCGAGAAGGGGCAGGGCGGCGAGAAAAATAAGCAAACAGATACGACGCATGGTCCGGCTCCCGGGGTTGGTGCGAAACGCGGCCAGAACCTTGCCCCCGCCATCGCGCCATCCTACGGCAAGCGCGCGTCGGGCGCAACGCCCATGCCCGCCGGGCGTGCGGGCTTTTGACATTCCCGACCGCCCTTTGTACAAGCGCAGGCGTCCCGGCCGACGTCCGAGGCCGTCCGGTCGTTTTCGCCTTGCAAGAGGAACCCTGCCGCATGCAAAAGACTTCCCGCGCCCTGTTCGCGGCCATCGTGGCCGCTATCGCCCTGGTGCTCGCGCCCCTGGCCGGCGACGGAGCGGCCTTGGCCAAAAAGGCCGAGCACGCCGCCAAGGAATCCGGCAAGGCCAAACACGCCTCCAAGAAGGTCGCCGCGAAGAAGGCCGCCGCGCCCGCTCCGGCCAAGAAGGCCCATAAGGGCAGGAAAAAGGCCGCTGCGTCCGCTCCTGTCGAGGAGAACGAAGAGGGCGACATCGGCGTCTGCGCGGTGCCGGCCCTGACCGTCAAATCGGCCATGCTCTGGAACATGACCACGGGCGAGCTGCTCTACGAGCAGAACCCCGACGTCCAGATCGCGCCTGCCTCCCTGACCAAGATCCTCACGCTCTACATCATTTTCGACGCCATCCGCCAGGGCAAGCTGCGGCCCTGGGACGTGGTCGAGGTTCCGGAGCGCGCCGCGACCCAGGGCGGGTCCACCATGCGCCTGCGTCGGGGCGAACAGGTCAAGGTCACGGACCTCATCAAGGGCATCGCCGTGGCCTCGGCCAACGACGCCTGCTGGACCATGGCCGACCACCTGGAAAACGGCAACGTCGACGCCTTCATTTCGCTCATGAACGATACGGCCAAGCGCCTGGGCATGACCAATTCGCATTTCATGAATCCCAACGGCCTGCCCGCCGACGGCCAGCTGGTGACGGCCCGCGACATGCTGCGTCTGGCCGCCGCTTATCTGGAGCAGTTCCCCAAGGCGCTGACCATCCACTCCATGCAGTATTTCACCCACAACAACCGTCAGCGCCACAACGCCAACTCCCTGCTTGGCCGCTACGAGGGCGTGGACGGCCTCAAGACGGGTTTCGTCTGCGCCTCGGGCTACAACATCGTGGCCACGGCCAAGCGCGGCGACACGCGGCTGATCGCCGTGGTGCTCGGGTCGCGCAATCCGCGCGTGCGCGAACGCGAGACGGCCAAGCTCCTGGACAAGGGCTTCAAGATCGTGGCCGCCGAGAAAGCCGGCGGCAAGCCGCCCGTGCTCGCTGGCGCGATCCCGCCCGCCGTGCAGACGCAGCAATAATCCATCCGGTTTCGATGCCGGGCGCAACAGCGCCCGGCCATTCCCTTTGCGGGCATCCTGTGCAAGCCTCGGAGAAACATTCGGAGGCTTGCCATGGACGTGGCGGACATCACCGAGGCGCAACTGCCGCAACTGGCGGCTCTCATGCGCTCCCTCTCCGGCCTGGATACGGACATGGCGCGGCTCGAGGCTTCCTTTCGCGCCATGGCCGCGCTTCCCGACTATCATCTTCTCGGCGTGAGCGTCGACGGCGCGCTTGCCGGCGCGGCGCTCGGCATCGTGTGCCTGGACGTGGTCGGCGCGTGCCGTCCGTTCATGGTCGTGGAAAACGTCGTGGTGGCCGCCCCCTACCGGCGTCTGGGCGTGGGCCGGCGTCTTTTCGCCGCCCTGGAAGAGCGGTCCCGGGCGCGCGAGTGCCTGTATGCGATGCTCGTCGCCGGCCCGGGACGCGAGCAAGCCCGCGCGTTCTATTCCGCGCTCGGCTATTTCGAATCCTGGGGGTTCAAGAAAAGGCTGTGAGGCCGGCGTCAGGGCGCGGCCCTGGCCGCCTCCGCCGGTGGCGCGAACGCCTGGTCCATGGCCTGCTCGAACTGGCCGGCCGTGAACAGGTCGCGCAGCACCAGCGGCGAGCCGGCCTTTTCCCCGGCCGGGAAAAAGGCGACCACGGGAATGGACTGGCTGCCAAGGGCGCGCAGCAAGGCCATGGCCGGCGGCGTCTGGCGGGTGAGGTCCACGCGCATGAACACGGTCTTGTGCCGCGACGCCCACTGCGCGACCCGGGGCGGCGTCAGCACCGTGCGCTCCAGGAGCTTGCACGTCGGGCACCAGTCGGCCGTGAAGTCGAGCACCACGTTTTCCTTGCCCAGGTGCCGCTCCAAAGCCTCGGGGGTGTAGGCTACCCAGCCGGTCTCGGCCGGCGGGGCGTAGGTCAGGGCGAAAGCCAGGCCGCCGCCGGCCACGACAAGGGCGGCGACAGCCGCGCCGGCGCGACGCAGGGGGCCGTGGGAGAGGTTCGCGCCGTGGCCGAACAGATAGGCCCCGAGCGCCGTGGCCCACAGGGCGGCCAGGGCCGGAAGCAGGCGCTGCGGCGGCAACAGCGCCAGGAAATAGAGGCAGGTGGCGGCCAGGATGAAGGCCATGGCTTTTTCCAGGCCGTGCATCCAGGCCCCGGGGCGGGGCAGAAACCGCACCAGGCGCGGCCAGATGGCCAGCACGCCGTAGGGCGCGGCCATGCCGAGGCCGATGGCGCAAAAGACCGTGGTCACCACGTGCAGGGGCTGCAGCAGCGTCCAGGCCAGCACGCCGCCGAGGAACGGGCCGCTGCAGGGCGTGGCCAGAAGCGTCGTGAGCATGCCCGTCAAGAACGCGCCGCGCCGCGTGTGCCCCCGTCCCCCCGAGGAAATCTTGAGGTCCACCACCGGCAGGTGGAAGACGCCGAAGAGGCTTAAGGACAGGGCGAAAAGCACCGCCGTCACCACGATGGCCAGTTGCGGCGACTGGAACATCTCGCCCCAGGCCATGCCGAGTCCGCCGAGCAGGACGCTCAATGCCACGAAATAAATCAGGATGCCCAGGGCGAAAAAGAAGTTGTGCTCGCGCAGGATGCGCCGGCGCTCGACCTTGCCCTCCTCGCCGCACAGCGCCAGCAGCCCGGACAGCTTGAGGCTGACCACGGGCAGCACGCAGGGCATGAAGTTGAGGATGAACCCGGCCAGGAAGGCCAGGGACGCGGCCTTGAGCAGGCTCGAAACCTCGAGGGCCGGGGTGAAGGAGCGGGGGGTGAGGTTGCCCGGAAAGCCCTGTCCGGACGCGGCCGGCGCGGCGGCCTCGGGAGCGGGCGCGGCGGCCTGGGTCGCGGCCCGGGGCAGGCCCGGATGGGCCGGTTCGGGGCAGACCGCCGCGGGCATGGCCAGGGCGGCGCTGCGCAGGGCGGAAAAGACCGGCCACCAGGGCGCGGCCTCGGCCGGCGGCAGGGCCGCCGTATCCGCGGCCTTGTCCAGGGGCACGTTGACTTCGAGATTCGACGGCCAGCAGCTCGTGGCGGAGCAGGAAAACACCTTGACCCGGCCGGTCAGCGCCGGCGCGGCGAGCATGGCGTCGGTCAGGGGCACGAAGATCGGGGTGCGGCCTTCGTAGACGAGCACGGTCTTGTCCGGTTCCAGCGCGTCGGGCGTGGGAACGCCGGGCGGGAAAAACACCAGGGCCTGGCTGTTGCCGGCGGCGAGCGCGGCCTGGGCGGATTGGCCGGATTCGGCCGGACCCACGGCGTAGGCATGCCAGCCGGGCGCGGAGACCAGGGTCAGCACCGCCAGCACGCGCCCCGAGGGGTCGCCCAGGGGCAGTTTGTAGAGCGCGGTTTCGAGCGTGGCCGGCAGGATCTCCTCGGCGCTTGCAGCGGCCCCGGAAGCGGCCTGCGGCGTGGCGTCCGCGGCGGCGAACACGCCCGGCGCGGCCGGAAACGACAACCCCAGGCACAAGGCCAGGACAAAGACTCCCCAAAGGGATCGATTCTTGCTTGATGGCATGGGTGCGGCAAAAAAAGCCCGGCGTCTTCGCGGCCCCCGCCGGGGAGGAAGGTCTGATGGCTCGTTGGACATGGCGTCGCTTGCGTGCGGCCCCGCCGGACGGCGAACCCCCCGCGGGCTGTCCCGGCCGGCGCTTGGGGTTACTCGAAGCAGAATTCCAGCGTGAACTCGCCGTGCTCCGTGGTGAAGGGGATGGCCACCACCGGCCCGGAAGTGATGTGGCTGATGGTGTGGTTGTCGCCGAAGATGACGGTGGGGGTGGAGGAGGACAGGTTGAGTCCGAGCTGGCTCAGTCCCGCCCTGGCCTGGCCGGAGATCATGTTCGTGATCTCGCCCACGGCATCCTTGGCGTCCTGGATGATGTCCGCGATGTCGTCGCCGAGCATGTTCTTCACCACGGCGATGGCGCATTTTTTCGAAAAGCTGATGGAGATGCTGCCGTTGCGGTCCCCGGTGAGCCCGACCACGGCCGAAACGTCGCCGGCGGCGGCGTCGGCCTTTTTCACATAGGGCTTGCCCGGCTTGGGATCGAGCTGCGCCATCATGGTGAGCACGTGCTTGGTGGCGTCGACGAATGGCTTGGCGACTTCGGCGTCGGTCGGTTTCATGGGCTCCCTCGGATCGCTCGCGGGACGCGTTGGCCGGCGAGGCGTCTTATGTCCTATCGCCGACAGCCTTACATCACAAAGACTCCCTCTGTCACTAGCGTCGCCGGGGGAGCGGGGCGGCGGGAATTACGCCTTGCCTTGGCCGGTGCTATCCAGTAAAAATGGGGCAGAGTCGGTTGGATTGCTTGGCAAAAGACAGAAATTTCAAGTCGTTGCGTGTTCCTGATGCGGATGGTCGGGGCGCGTGGGCAAAGACCTGAGGAAGCGCGGGCGACAGACCATGCACAGGCAAACGCAAGGACAAAGCGGCTTCGGGGCCAGATCCGCGTACGGCGCGACGGATTGGCACGCCCTGGAAGTGCAGCTCAACCGCACCCGTTCCATTCTCCAGGAAATCCTCGTCCATCTCCAGGAAGTCCTGCACAATCTCAAAATGGCCAGGAACGGCGGGCGTAGCGCCGCCGGAACCGACGCCGGGCGAAACGGCGGCCATGACGCGTGGCGTCGCACCGCGTCCGGCCAGCGGCCTTTCGCGTCCCGCGCCCACCAGGGCGCAGGCGCGTCCCAGGCCGGGAGCCAGGGGGCGGGATCGAACCGGACCTTTTCCCACGGCACGGCCGCGGGCGGCAACGGCAAGGCTCATACGACGGGTTCGGCAGGCGCGGAGCGCACGCGTTTCTGGAACCGCGCCGGCGAAAGCGCCCGCGCCGGCGCGGGGGCCTCGTTCCGGGCTTCCGCCGGGGCCGAACGCACGGCCGAGGATTTTCGCGCGCGCCAGGGCACGGCAGCCGGTGAAAAGGCGCGCGCAAGCGAAAGCCGGTCGTCGCGCGCCGGGACCTCGTACGCGGGCGGCGCAACGGGCCAGACGCAGCGCGAACGCCCGAGAAGCGAAAACACGTTTCGCGGCACGGCCGGAGCCGGCGCGACAGGGGCGCAAAGCGAATCCGGACGGCGTTTTTCCGCCGGAGCCTCGGCAGCCTCTGGCCAGACGGGCGGCTCGGGCGCGGCCGGCGCGTCGCGCGCCGGAGCCAGACCTTCCGGCGCGGGGTTCCGCATGGACGAGGACCGCCAGTTCCGGGCGCGTCTGGCGGCCCGCCGGGGCGGCATGAACCTCAAGTGCGCCTACGACATTCTCTGTCTGGATTACCCCTGCTCCGTGGACGAGATCAAAGTCGCCTACCGCCACATGGCCCGCCTCTGCCACCCCGACCTCGGCGGCGACGAGGAAGCCATGAAGGACGTCAACGTGGCCTACGAAATGGCCATGCGCTTCTCCGCCGGCCCCCGCCGCGCCAGCGCCGCCTGGGCGGTGTAAGGGGAGAGAGAAGAGGAAGACGCCTCCGGCGGCCAGGAGGGGGTCACCCCCTCCTGGACCTCCTCGAAAGGGGGATTCCCATACAATTTCTACATCATTTTTCCCGCTCTGCGGAGTGGGGGCTTTTTGGCGTTCCTTGACGGATAGGGCGCGGCATGTACTCGTAGGCTTGCAGGTGTCCCGAACCTGCAACAGGAGCCGCGAGCAATGCCTGTCGTGCCGTTTGCCGAGGAGCTGTCACGGGAATATCGCGAAACATTCACCCACGCCGCCATCCGCCCCGAGCGGCTGGCCGAGGTCCGGCGCACGGCGCAAAGGATCTGCGCCGAAGCGGCCATGGCGCGTTACAATGCCGTTTCCGGGGCCACGGGCGTGCCGGCCCACGTGATCGGCATCGTGCATTGCCTGGAATGCGCGCTCGATTTCCGCAAGCACCTGCACAATGGCGATCCGCTCGGCGCGCGCACCGTGCGCGTGCCGGCCGGCCGGCCGCGGGACGGCGAGCCGCCCTTTTCCTGGGAGCAAAGCGCCGCGGACGCGTTGCGCCTCAAAAAACTCGACCGTTGGTCGGACTGGTCCGTGCCCGGCATCGCCTACGTGCTGGAGCGCTACAATGGCTTCGGCTACCGCCTCTACCACCCGGGCACGCCGAGCCCCTACCTGTGGAGCTTCACCACGGCCTACGTTTCCGGCAAGTACGCCAGCGACGGCAAATGGTCGGATGCGCTCGTGAGCAGGCAATGCGGCGGCATGGCCTTACTTCGTGCCATGCTCGAGGACGGCCTCGTCCCCGCCGCTGCCTGACCTTTCCCCGTCGAGGGGGTCCGGGGGGCATCATGTCCCCCGGCCGCCGGAGGCATTCTCCCCGTTTTTCCCCTTACTTCCCGCAAGGTTCCGGCGGCGGGAGAACGGCGCTTTCCAGGTGCGTGCCGCCGTCCGTGACCTTGGTGATGTACAGGGATTTGACCGGGTTGCCGTCGTCGATGAAATCGAAGGTGCCGGTGACGCCGTCGTGGGGCGGCAGGTCCATAAGCGCCCTGGTCACGGCGGCGCGGTCCGTGGACCCGGCCCGGGCCACGGCGGCGAGCACCACGTCCACGGCGTCCTGGGTGAGCGCGCCGATCTCGGTCGGGCTGCGTTTGCGCGCCTTTTTGAAGGCCGCGACATAGGCATGGGAGCGCTCGCCGGGCGCGTTTTCGCGCCAGTGGTCCACGAAATAGGCCCCCTTGAACGCGTCGAGTCCGGACACTTCCCGGCCGTCCCAGGCGTCGCCGCCGATGAGCGTGCCCGTGAAGCCGGCCTTGCGTGCGGCCAGGGCGAGCAGGATCGTCTCCTTGGTGGCGTTGGGCAGGAAAAGCGCCTGCGGCGCGTCCGCCAGGGCCTTGTCCATGAGCTTGCCGAAGTCGCGGTCCCGGTCGGCATAGGTGTAGAGGTCGGCCTTGCCGCCGCAGGCGGAAAACGCCTTGACGAAGGCATCGGCCAGGGAGGCGCTTGAGAGGCTGTCGCGGTTGGCGATGACGGCCACGCGGGCGAGGTCGAGCTCCCGCCGCGTCAGCCTGCCGAGCACCAGACCCTGGAAGGCGTCGGTGAAAGGGATGCGGAAGATGTGGGGCCGGCCGGCCGTGACCACGGCGGCGGTGGCCGACGGAGCGACGAGCGGCACGCCTGCGGCGTCGGCGGCCAGGGCGGCGGCATTGGCCAGGCCGCTCGGATAGGGCCCGATGATGGCGGTCACGTGCTTGTGGGCCGCGAGTTCGCGCACGCCCTTGGCGGCCTGCTGGGGAGAATCCTTGTCGTCGAAGGGGATGAGCGTCACGCGGCAGGGCGTGCCGTCGATGGCCGGGATGCCTGCGGCGGTGGCGGCTTCCACGGCGAAGCGCGCGGCCTCCAGGGCGTCGCGTCCGGCACGGAAGCCTTCGCCGCTGAATGTGGCGACAAGGCCCAGGCGCACTTCCGGCGCGTCCTGCCGCGCGGCCGCCGGTCCGCAGCCCCAGGACAGCGTCAGGAGCAGGGCCAGGACGACGGCAAGGCGCGAATGGCGCGGCATGGAACATTTCCTCCGTGGTTCGGAGACAAGCCGGATCACGTGGAACCAGCCTTCAAGGGCGCGTTGCGGTCTGCAACCCAAACGGGAGCCCAGAGGGCGCCAGCCCTTTGGCCGCCGGAGGCTTCCCTTTTCCCAATTTTTTTCTTCCAGTGTCACCGCGGCCGGATGCGGCCCTTGGCGGCGGACAGGAACGCCGATTCCCACCAGGCGAGGAAGGACTGGTCGGTGTTGAGGCTCGGGCCGAACACCACTTCAGGATCATAGGTCCACACGGCATGGCCGTAAAGGCCCGTGCCGCCCTGGCGCAACTTCAGCTCGAAGCGCGGCGAGGTCAGGATGTTGCGGGCCTTGAGCCTCTCGGCGTCGGCGCGCAGGAACTCGAAATCCTGGCGGGTGAAGCGGTGGCGGTCGTGGACGAAGAAGATCATCCGGGGGGCCGCGCCGATGTGGCGGCGCAGCATATCGGGCAAAAGCTCGCGATCGGATTCGCCGAGGATGGCGATGTAGGGCGATTCGGCCAGTTCGCTTGGCGCGATGACGCCGCCCTGGCCGCGCCAGCGCCAGATGTCGAAGGTGAGGCTGAAGATGGGCTTGCCCGTGGCCCCCAGGCGGCCTTTGGCGGCGGCCAGGGCGGCGTCGAGGCCTGCCGGGCCGGCGAAGACGCAGTAGGCCGAGGCGTTTTGCAGGGCCGAAGCGTCGCACCGCCAGCTGCCGGCGGGAAACACGCGGTTCCAGCCCGCGCCGAGGTCGTCGGCGGTGAGGATGGCGAGTTCCGTGTCCCGGAGCAGCCGGGGATCGCCGAGGGCGTCCTGGAGGATGAGCATGTGGGGGGAAAAGGCCTGCATGGCCGCGGTCGCGGCGCGGATGGGATCGGCGTCCACGAGGCAGCGCGCCTCGGGCACGTAGCTTGTGAGCAGCGCCGCCTCGATGCCGGAATCGTCCGGGTCGCCGCCGGGCGTGACCTGGTAGGGCAGCACCGGCGGCTTGGCCTCCGCCAGGGGCGCGACCACGGCCGCGCCCACGTCCTGGGCCCCGGCCCAACCAAGCAGCCAGGAAGTGAGCAGCACCCGGCCCCGACTCTCGGCCGACATGCCGCCCACGCCCACGACCACGGCATCGGGGCGGCAGGTGCGGCAAAGGCCCATGGCGTGCAGCCGGACACGGAGCCGCAGCCAGAGCGCGTAAAGACGCGAAACCGGGACCATGAGCGCGAGCAGCAGCCGCCGCAACAGGGCGACGATGCGGTCGCGGGGTGAAAAAAAAGCGGAGGGGCGTTTGTTTCGCCCCTCCGGTCGTCTTCTTGCGCCGGCCACGATCAGCGGTCCGCTTCCGGGGCATGCCGTCGCCGGATCATATCCCGGTCTCCGGGAAGATGTTCCGGGCGGCGCTTCGCAACACGCCCGCAAAGCGCGTGTCCGCACCTTTCGAAGGGCACATAGGTATCCAGTCGGACTGCTCGCGCAGCCGTATTCCTGACGAAAGCGCCGCTAGTCCCGGCTGGAGCCGCTGAAAAGGCGCAGCATCATGAGGAACAGGTTGATGAAGTCGAGGTAGAGCGTCAGCGCCCCGAGGATCGTCCCCCGGCGCACGGCGGTGGCGTCGTCGGCCGGAGCCATCTCGCCCATGACCTTGAGCTTCTGGGTGTCGTAGGCGGTGAGTCCCAGGAACACCAGCACGCCCACACAGGAGATGATGAAGTCCATCATCGCGCTCTTGGTGAAGATGTTGACGACGGAGGCGATGATGATGCCGATCAGGCCCATGAACAGGAAGCTGCCGAGCGACGTCAGGTCGCGCCGCGTGAGCAGGCCGTAGAGGCTCATGGCCCCGAACATGCCGCCCGTGACGAGGAAGGCGTTGATGATCACCGCCTTGGCGTAGACCGCGAAGATCGCGGCGAGCGTCACCCCGTTGAGCGCGCTGTAGAGCAGGAACAGGCCGCTGGCCGTGCCGGCGGACAGGCGGTTGATGGCGGCGGAGATGCCGAGCACCAAGCCGAATTCGACGATGATGAGGCCGAAAAACAGTATCTGATTGCCGAAAATGGCCTGCATCATGGCCGGGCTCGAAACCGTGAAAGCGGATGCCGCAGCCGTGAGCAGAAGCCCCAGGCACATCCAGCCGTACACGCCGCGCATGAAGGCGTTGACGACTTCGACGCGGGCTTGCGTCGACGGCATCGAGCGATACGGATAGCTCATGAGATGTCCTCCTTACAAAGACAGACAGTCCTTTTTGGATGTATAACGCGGGCAATGCCGGGTGGCAAGGGGTGCGCCCGCCACGCCGCACGGCGCTTCCCGGCCTTGCCGCAGTCCGGCAAAGCCGGTAGGGAGGGGCAGGACGCCAGGATGACGCACGAATCCCTGCTTTCCGTGGAGAACCTGACCACGGTCTTCGACACGCCTGCGGGGCCGCTTCCGGCCGTGGACGGCGTGGACCTCGCCGTTAAGCGCGGCGAGATCGTCGCCGTGGTCGGCGAATCGGGCTGCGGCAAGACGGTGCTGTCCCTGTCCGTGCTCGGGCTCGTGCCGCCGCCGGGGCGCGTGGCCGCGGGCAAGGCGTTCTTCGCCGGGTGCGACCTGCTCGCCCTGTCCGAGCGGGAATTGCAGGCCGTGCGCGGGGCCAGGGCCTCCATGATCTTCCAGGAACCCATGACCTCGCTCAATCCCGTGCTCGCCATCGGCGACCAGGTGGCCGAACCTGTGCGCGCGCATCGCCGCGTCTCGCGCGCCCAGGCCCTGGAAGCGGCCGAGGCGATGCTCGCCAAGGTCGGCCTGCCCGATCCCGCCCGGCGTATGCGCGGCTATCCGCACGAGCTTTCCGGCGGCCAGCGCCAGCGGGTCATGATCGCCATGGCCCTGATCCTGTCCCCGGAGCTGCTCATCGCCGACGAGCCGACCACGGCCCTGGACGTGACCGTGCAGCGCCAGATCCTCGATCTCATGACGCATCTCGCTCGCGACACGGGCACCGCCGTGATTCTCGTCACGCACAATCTGGGCGTGGTGGCGCAGACCGCCGACGCCGTGGCCGTGATGTACGCGGGCCGGCTCGTGGAATACGCGCGGGTGGAGACCTTTTTCGCCGGCCCGGCCCATCCCTACAGCCAGGGCCTGCTCGCCTCCCTGCCGCGCCTGGCCGGCCGGGGCGGACGGCTGTCCTCCATCCCCGGCATGGTGCCGTCCCTGGCCGCCCTGCCGCCCGGCTGCCATTTCCATCCCCGCTGCCCCCGGGCGTTCGGACCGTGCGCCGGGCAGGCCCCCCCGTTTTTCACCCTGCCGGACGGACGGCGCGCGAGGTGCTGGCTCTATGGCTGACGGCGCGCCCCTGCTCGAACTTTCCGACGTCTCCCGGCGCTACGTCACGCGCACCGGTTTTTTCGCGGCCGGCCGGCGCGAGGTCGCGGCCGTGGCCGGCGTGGACCTTCGCGTCATGCCCGGCGAGACGGTCGGGCTCGTGGGCGAGTCGGGCTGCGGCAAATCGACGCTCGCGCGCATGGCCGTGGGGCTCGAACCACCCAGCGCCGGCACGGTGCGCGTGGACGGCCTCGACCCCTGGGCGGGCGACGCCGCGGCGCGCCGGAAACTGCCGCGCCTGGTGCAGATGATCTTCCAGGACCCGTTCGCCTCGCTCAATCCCCGGCTGCCCGTGGGCTGGACCGTGGCCGAGGGCCTGCGCGCCATGGGCGAGGGCTCGGCCAGGCAGCGCCGAGAGCGGGTGCTGGAGCTGCTCGCCCAGGTCGGGCTTGCGCCCGAACACGCCCGGCGCTTTCCCCACCAGTTCTCCGGCGGCCAGCGCCAGCGCGTGGCCCTGGCCCGGGCGCTGGCGCTGGCCCCGCGCCTGATCGTGTGCGACGAGCCGGTCTCGGCGCTCGACGTCTCGGTCCAGGCACAGGTCATCAACCTCCTGGCCGACCTCAGGGAGCGCCTGGGGCTGGCCTACCTGTTCATTTCCCACGATCTCGCCGTGGTCGGGCACGTCAGCGACCGTGTCGCGGTCATGTACCTGGGGCGCATCGTGGAGACGGCCCCGGCCCGGGCGCTTTACGACGGGCCGCTGCATCCGTATACCAGGGCGCTTCTGGCCGCGGCCCCGACCGTTGCGCCCGGCGCGCGCCTTGCGGAAAGCCCTGTCGGCGAGACGCCGGACCCGGCCGCGCCGCCTGCGGGCTGCGCCTTTCACCCGCGCTGCCCCGTGGCGGCCCCGGAATGCGCCGCCTCCGTGCCGCCACTCGTGGAAGCCGCGCCCGGACATTTCGTGCGCTGCATGCGCCTGCCATAAAGGAAGGAGAACGAATGGACCCCATCGAAAAAGCCGCCGAGGAAATCCTGCGCGTGCTCATGGCCGAGCACTGGGCCAGATTCTATTACGCCGTGGAACAGGACGGCGTGGTCTACGTGAACGTGCCCGACGACGTCCTCGCGACCATGCGCGAAACCCACCCCCTGCTGGCGGATTTCGTGGCCGGCCTCAACGGCCAGCCCATCGACATGGAATCCTCGCAACGGGCCGTGGGCGAATTTGTGTTCCGTACCTTCGAGGGCGGCACGTTTCCCGCCGGCACCGTGGCCAAGACCTTCGACAGCAAGGAATTCGCCCGCCTCATGCGGATTTTTTCCGTCTGGCTCTCCGGGCACGAGGCCGAGTTCGACGCCGAGGTCATGCCGTTTGCCCTTTGGGAGAGCCTTTTCATCGCCTGGCGTGCGGACCCGGCCGTGCAGCGCTTCCAGGATTCCCTGAAAGGAAGCGGCAACCCCGCCCCACCCGCCGGCGAGACGATTCATTAAGGGAAAGGGAAGAAAAAGAGGAAGAATGCCTCCGGCGGGGGGGGGGGGGGGGGGGGGGGGGGGGGGGGGGGGGGGGGGGGGGGGGGGGGGGGGGGGGGGGGGGGGGGGGGGGGGGGGGGGGGGGGGGGGGGGGGGGGGGGGG
>JAEWPX010000096.1 GCA_023399375.1 Pseudomonadota bacterium
CCGGCCGCGACCGGTTGCCTCATTTCCTTACCCGGTCGCGGCCACGGGCAATCCGTATCGGCCATCGCACATCCTCCAAACCGCACAAGGGGCCGGTCGCGCCCCGCGCAACCAGCCCCCATGCCTATCTTTCTTGTTCCCCCCATCGGGGTGGTCCAGGAGGGGGTCACCCCCTCCTGGCCGCCGGAGGCATCTTCGCCTTTCTCCCTTCTTCTCTCCCCCGCTCCCACTCTCACTCCTACTCCCATTCCCTTGCCGGCAGTCCCAGCAACGCCCGAAACCGGTCTTCCACGCCGCGCAGGTAGTCGCGTGCGGCGGGGTCGCCATCGGCGGGGGCGAAGGGGGCGAAGTCCTTGTCGGAGATGGGGCTGTAGGGGCCGGGTTTGACTTCGAACACGGCGGTATCCGGAACGAGGGCCATGACGCAGTGCCAGCCGCCGGCAGGCGCGTCCACGGCGAACGAGCCGGCTGCGGCGTCGAGGATGGCGCAATCTTCGCGGTCGAAGGAGCCGTCGTCCTTGAAGCAGATGAAGCCCATCTTGCCGGCGAGCGCCACGAAGGCCTCGTCCTTGGGCGGGGCCAGGTGGCGGTGGGGACGCACGTAGGTGCCGGGCTGCAGGGCATTGATCATGCGGTGCAGGGTTGCGGCGTCGTCGCTGTGGAAACGGTGGATCTCGCGACGGCGGGGATTGGCGGCCGCATCGCGGCATTTTCGGGCCACGAGCGCCGCATCCGCCACGGCGAACCGGTCGTGGTCCGACTGGGTGGCCAGGGGCGAGATGCGGCGCAGGGGCGGAAGCGGCTTAGCCATGCAAGGGGATGCCGGCGGCGCTCAGGCGGTGGTAGGCGGCGACGATCTGGCCGGACAGGCACATGTCGCGCAGCAGGAACGCGACGATGATGAGCCAGTAGCCCCAGCAGCAGACTTTCTTCTCGATGCCTTCGGTCTGGCCGCGCTGGATGTTGAAGAAGGCGAAGCTGACCAGGGCCAGCGGCAGCATGACCCACCAACGGATGGTGGTGGCTTCGATGAACATGAACACGACGAAGAGCAGGCCCAGAGCCATGGCGGCCAAGGTCAGGGGCGAAAAAGAGCTGCAGGGGCAGCCGCATTTCTGATCGGACATGGGATACGCTCCTTTCGGGTTTTCCGACCCTATAGCCACGGAGCGGGCCGGCTGTCCAGGAAAGGCGGACTGGCGTCAGGCGAGGCGCGCGTAGGCGTCGGCCAGGGCCTTGCCCACGGCGCGGGAGGAGAAGCGCCCGGCCACGGCGTCGCGGCCGCCCTGCCCCAGGCGTGCGCGCAGGGCGGGGTCGGCGAGCAGCGCGCCCAGGGCGTCGGCCAGGGCACAGGCGTCGCCGGGGGGGACGACGAGGCCGGTTTCGCCGTGGCGGTTGACCCAGGGCACGCCCGAACCGGGGATGTCCGTCGAGACGACGGGCTTGCCGCCGGCCATGGCTTCGAGCTGCACGATGCCGAACATTTCGGCCCGGCTGACGGACGGCAGGCAGAAGACATCGCAGGCGGCGAGCCAGGCGGCGAGGTCGGCGTCAGCGATGCGGCCGGGCAGGAAGACGCGGTCCGTCAGGCCGGCGGCGGCGATGCGCGCGGCCAGGGCGTCGTGCAGCGGCCCTGCGCCGCCGATGGCGACGGCGACGTTTCCGGGAAGTTTCGCGGCCGCGTCGATGAGCACGTCGAAGCCTTTGTAGGGCACGAGCCTACCCAGGGCGAAGACCAGCGGCCGGTCGTCAAAACGCGCCCGCACGGCGGCCACGGCCGCCGGAGCGGCGTCCTGGGGCCGGGCCATGGACGCGTCCACGCAGAAAGGGACCACCGCGCTCTTGCCCGCAAAAAAAGCCGCCCGGTTGGAGGCCGCGAGGTGCACGGGGCTTGGCGCGACGACCAGATCGGCGCGACGGCACAGCCAGGCTTCGAGCGGCCCGACGAGCGCGGCGAGCGCGCCCTTGCCGATGACGTCGCTGTGCCAGGTGAGCGCCACCCTGCCTCTGGGCCGGGCCAGAAATGCGGCCAGGGCGGCCAGGGGGTTGGGCAGGTGGATATGCAGTACGTCGAAGCGCGGGGCCAAACGCAGAAAGGCGGCGAGGTAGGCCGGGGAAAGGGGCTGGGAAGCGATGGAGCGCCAGACGGGCACGCGGTGAACGGGGCACGGCGCGTCGGCGTCGGCGTACGGTCCCGGTCCGGCGAAACAGAGCACTTCCACGGCCGCGCCGAGGGCGAGGAGCTGTTCCACGGCCTGGCGGGTCGCCGTTTCCACGCCGCCGGGATCGGGCGGATAGAACTTGCCGACCTGCAACACCCTCATGGCGCGGGAGTCAGCGCGTCGAGGGTCGCCGTGACCGTGCGACGCAGGTTCTCGACGCGACGCAGGGTGAATTCGTTGATGGGATCCGCGGCGAGGTTTTTGACCAGCCACAGCGCGCCGAGCACGCGGCCGTCCTTACTCAGCAGCGGCAGTTCCAGCTTCATGACCGCCGGCGAACAGAGCAGCTCCCTGTCCGTGCCCTCGGCCTCCTCGCGCCGCCAGCGGTAGACCGCGCCGCCGCCCTCCCCCGGCGGCTGCGGCCGCAGCAGGCACGTGCCCGCGCCGTCGCCCGAAAGCGTCATCTCGGCCATGTCGAAACGCAGCTGCTCCAGGGCGGCGGTCATGCGCGCCCAGAGCGTGGCCATGTCCGGTGCCTGGGAAATCTCGATCTGGTGATTGAGGAAGGTGCGCCTGTCCTTGGCGAGGCCCGTGTCGTCGGACACGTCGCGCAGCCAGCCGAGGATCTTGTCCACGGCGAAGTAGCTGAAGTAGCCGGCCTTGCGCACGAGCAGGACCAGCGCACCGCCCACGACGACCAGGAAAAGCCCGGCCGGGGCGTTGCGCAGGTTGACCAGCAAAAGCGCCGCAAGGGCCAGGAAGATGGTGATGCCGTAAAGGAACAGCACCACCTTGCGCTGGGACCAGCCGCGGCTCAGGAGCTTGTGGTGCACGTGCCGCTTGTCCGGCTCGAACATGTCGCGGCCACGCATGAAACGCCGCAGGGGCGCGGTGATGGTGTCGAGAAGCGGCACGCCCAGCGCGATGACCGGCATGAGCAGCGTCGCGCCAACCTGGCTCTTGACCGAGCCGGACACCGAAAGCGCCGCCAGCATGTAGCCGAGGAAGTAACTGCCGCCGTCGCCGAGAAACAGGCTCGCGGGATTGAAGTTGTAGCGCAAAAACCCGAGCGTCGCCCCAGCCATGACCGCGAAAAGCGCCGCGGTGTGCGCCTCGCCGCGCATGGCGGCCAGCACCGCCTGCACCGCCGTGGCGAAAAAGACCACCCCGGCCGCCAGCCCGTCCAGGCCGTCGATGAGGTTGATGGCGTTAATGAGCAGCACGAACCAGAAGACGGTGAGCGCGTAGGACAGCAGGTCGAAATGGATGATGAACTGGCCCGGCAGGGCGAAGGAGGCGATGCGCGCCCCGCCGTAGCAGGCCACGCAGGCGGCGACGATCTGCGCCACGAGCTTGAGCTTCGAAGGCAGCGTCCATTTGTCGTCGGCAAAGCCCACGACGAAGATGATGCACGCGCCGGCATAGACGTAACGCATGCTGTGATCGAACAGGATGGCGACGGTCCGATGCGGCAACACCACGGCGGCCAGGGCGAGGCAGGCGAAAAAAGTGAGGAAAAGCGCCAAGCCGCCGCTTCGGGGCATGGGCGTGGTGTGCACCGTGCGGGCTTGCGGCATGGCCAGGATGCCAAAGCGCCGCCCCAGCCAGCGCGCCAGGGGCGTCAGCGCCAGGGACAGGCCCAATGCGGCCAGAAAAAGGGAGAATATCGGGGTCATACGCCTCTTCCGGCGAGCGCGAACCACTCTTGCCCACCGCCCGGCGCACCATAGGCGATGCCCGCCGCGACGTCCACAGGGCCGCGTGACGGTCGTGCTGCCATTGACCGGAATTCGAAACGGTCAGCGGGAATTCCCGGAGACCGACTCGCCGCCGAAAAGCTTCCAGCCGAGCATGCCCCAGGTCAGGTTGGAGGCGACGTAGCCGGCCGTGGCAAGCCGTTTGGCCACAAACGGCGAACGATGGCCGGTCATGCAGATGACCACCACCGGCCGCTTCGGATCGAGCCCCAGGCTCGCCGGATCGGCGGCCATGGCGTCGGGACGGTTTATTGCGCCGGGGATATGGAACAGGGCGTATTCTGCGGGCGTGCGCACGTCGAGAAGCTGCGGCTTGAGCGCGCCGGCGCGCATGCTCCGCAGCCGCCAGGGCAGCGTCTGGACGACGCCCGCCGCCAGCCAGCCGAGGTCCCAGGCCACGAAGAAGAGCAGAAAAAAAAGCAGCAGCGCCTTCATGGCCCCTCTCCCCGTGTTGCCTCTTCGAAAGCAGCATGCACTGCTTTCGAAGGCAATAAGCCGGAATGATTATTTTTCTTAATACTACTGAAGAACTCTATCACGAGGCGAGAAACACCGCCAGCAGCGCGCCCACGCCAAGCAGCAAGGCGATCACGCCGTTGAGCGTGAAAAAGGCCACGTTGATGCGCGACAGGTCGTTCTCGCCGATGAGCCTGTGCTCCACAAGCAGCACCGCCGAACACACCGCCCAGAAGGTGTAGTAGATCCAGGAGAGCCCGGCGGCATAGCCGGCCAGCAGAAAAAACAGCGCGGCATCGACATGGGAAAAGGCCGCCAGCCGCAGCGCCGTGCCCACGCCGAACTTCGCCGGCATGGACCACAGCCCCTGCCCCTTGTCGAAGTCCACGTCCTGGCAGGCGTAAAGGATGTCGAAGCCGGCCGTCCAGCAGGTGACGCCGCAACCGAAAAGGATCGCCGCCAGGGCGAATTCCGGCTTGACCGCAAGCCAGCCGGCCACGGGCGCAAGCCCGAGCACCGAACCCAGCACGAAATGGCACAGCCACGTGAAACGCTTGGTCACGCTGTAAAACGCGCCCCAGACCAGAGCCACGGGCGCAAGCGCCAGACACAGGGCATTGAGGCCCGCGCAAGCCGCGACGAACACGACCGCGCAGCCGGCCGTGAACATCCAGGCCGCGCGCACGCTCACCTCGCCCGTGACCAACTCGCGCATGCGGGTGCGCGGATTGACGCGGTCGTAGCGCAGGTCGGCCAGACGATTGACGGCCATGGCAAAGGACCGCATGGCCACCATCGCGACCGTAAGCAGCACAAACGCCCGCCAGCCCGGCCAGCCCCGGGCCGCCACAAACAAGCCAATATACGCAAACGGCAACGCAAACACCGAATGCTCAATCTTCACCAACCGCGCCATCGCTGCGATCATGATCAATACGCCTCCGGCGGCTGGGGGGAGAGGGAACCCCTTTTTGAGAAAAGGGGTTCCCTCTCCCCCCAGACC
>JAEWPX010000180.1 GCA_023399375.1 Pseudomonadota bacterium
CGCGGCGACAGGCCCCAGGGCGACCGCGCCCCGGCCCCGCGTGCCGACCGGCCGCGCGACGAGCGCCCCCGCAGCGACCGGCCGCGCAACGAACGGCCCATGGCCGCCCGTCCCCGCGACGGCGAACGCCGCTCCACCTTCGGCCTGTCCCACGACGCTACCGACCGCCAGGGCGACCGCCGCCCCCGCCGGACCTTCCAGGAAGGGGTCAGCGCCGCGTAGGCGCTGATGCGGAAGGGAAAGGGAAGGGGAGAGAAGATGCCTCCGGCGGCCCGGAGGGGATAATCCCCTCCGGGACCACCCCGAAAGGGGGTGCCGGGATCATTTCCCGCACCCAGACGAGACGTGAAAAGCCGCTCCGGAGATGCTCCGGGGCGGCTTTTTTTGATATGGTCTTCCCGTGGACAACGTCGTGAAAGTCCGGCACATCCGCGGGACCGGTCCGCGCCGCCGGGACCCGCGCATCAGGAAAGGAACCCGGCATGACGGCCCGCAAGCTCTACCGCCTCGAACTCGACCGCATCGAAGCGTCGCTGCGCGACGTGCAGGAACATTTCGAGGAAATCAACGCCAAGCTGCTCATGCGCCGCGAGCCGCTCACCGACCAGATCATCGGCAACCTGCTCGAAGGCTACGCCTACGTGGACGACCTGCTCGAGACCGGAATCGAGCTCTTCTCGCCGGCAGGGCTCGACAACATCCTCGAACTCAACCACATCGTGCTGTGCGGCAGCAACGAAAGCGTGCGCATGGAATACGGGCCGCACCTGCTCGAAACCCGCCGCCGCTTCGCCGAAGGCATCGACGAAATCTCGGAGTGGTACGAGCGCAAGCGCCACAAGTCCGCTTATCGCCGGGCGGCCGGCGTCTATGTGCTCTCCGTGAGCCAGCCTCAGCTGTTCCTGGAAGGAAACCACCGCACCGGCGCGCTCGTGGCCAGTTACATCCTGGTCCAGGAGGGGTTGCCGCCCTTCGTGCTCACGCGCAAAAACGCCAGCGAATATTTCAACCCCTCAACGCTCATCAAATACCGCCACAAGGAAAAATTCCTGGATCGGCAATATTATCTCAAGAAATACCGCCGGGTCCTGCAGGAATTCTTCGAGGAGACGCTCGACAAGCGTTTCCGTCGCTCCATCCGCCTGGACAAGGAGGAGTCGGAGGAAAACGCGTAGCCGGGGGTTACGCCGCCGGACCGGCCTTCTCGGCCGCGATCTCGGCCGCGGGGGTCGCCTGGACGGTCGCGGGCTTTTCCGCCACGACCTCGGGCGTCACGTCCCGGGCTTCCATGGCCGCCTTGAACTCCCGGATGGATTTGCCGAGGTCGTGCCCCACATTGGCCAGCTTGCCCGGCCCGAAAACGATCAGCACCACGCCCAGGATCAACAGCAGATGCATGGGTTGCAGCAAACCTGAAAACATGTTCGCACTCCTTGTTTGCCGGGCAGCGTAGCATAAAGCGCTCATCGCGACCTTACCCCGCCATGACAAAGCGGCAAGGACGCGGCATTCCCGATGGGTTCTTTTGACACGCGCCCGGCATGCCGTCTCCCGGTAATACGACCCGGCATGCCGCGCAACGGACATGGCCGGCATTGGCCTCCCGCCTCTGGCCCCGTCCCCCATGTTGGAGTATGAACAGGCATGGACACCGCTTCCGCTATCCCGATCCTCGAAGTCGCCGCTGCGCGCAAGGACTACGGCGCGTTTACCGCCGTCGCCGACGTGAGCTTCGCCGTGCGCCGGGGCGAATGCTTCGGCCTGCTCGGCCCGAACGGCGCGGGCAAGACCACCACCATCCGCATGATCTACGGCTTCTCGCCGCGCACCGCCGGAGACATCCGCGTCTTCGGGCTCGACATCGCCACCGCCCCCCGCCGCATCCGCGCGCGCCTCGGCGTGTGCCAGCAGGGCAACACCCTCGACCCTGACCTGTCCGTGCTCGAAAACCTCCTCGTCTTCGCCAGCTACTTCCGCATCCCGCACGACAAGGCCCGGGCCCGGGCCGAGGAACTGCTCGCGTTCTTCGCCCTGGAAGCCAAGAAACGCTTGAGCTACGAGGAACTCTCCGGCGGCATGGCCCGTCGCCTCATGCTCGCCCGGGCGCTGGTCAACAACCCCGACCTGCTCATCCTCGACGAACCTACCACCGGTCTCGACCCCCAGTCGCGAAACACCCTCTGGGACCGGCTGCTCGACCTCAAACGCCAGGGCCTGACCATCCTGCTCACCACCCACGCCATGGAAGAAGCCGAACGCTTCTGCGACCGTCTGTGCATCGTGGACCACGGCCGGGTCACCGCCGCAGGCACGCCGCGCGGCCTCATCGAATCCCACGTCGGCCGCCACGTGCTGGAAGTGGAAACGCCCGAACCGGATTTCCTCGATGCCGTGCGCCAGGGCGGCTGGCAAAGCGAACGCTCGGGCCGGCGCTGTATCGTCTACGGCCGGGAACGCGCGGAACTCGTCGCCCTGCGCGAACGCTTCTGCCCGGAATACGGGTTGCTGCGCCCCGCCACCCTGGAAGACGTCTTTTTACGCTTGACCGGCAGGGAGCTTCGCGAATGACCGCCGACCCGCGCTTCACCCCCCTCTTCTGGACCGTCTGGCGACGCAACCTGCGCGTCTACCGCCGCATCTGGGCCGTCAACTTCCTGCCGCCCATCCTGGAGCCGCTGTTCTACATCGTGGCCTTCGGCCTCGGTTTCTCCGGGCTCGTCGGCGATGTCTCCTGGCGCGGCCAGCCCATGACGTTCATCCAATTCTTCGCCCCGGCCATGATTGCGGTTTCCATCATGTGGCAGGCGTTCATGGAGACCACCTACAGCTCCTTCGTGCGCATGTTCTACCAGAAAACCTACGACGCCCTGCTCGCCACGCCCCTGTCGCTTGAAGAAATCATCGTGGCCGAAATCGTCTGGGGCGCGACCCGCTCCTGCATAGCCGCCGCGCTCATGCTCGCCGTGGTCGCCCTGCTCGGCTACGCTCCAAGCCCGCAGGCGCTCCTCGTGCTGCCCATCGCCGCCCTCGGCGGCATGGCCTTCGGGGCCATGGGCATGGCCACCACCAGCATCACCCCCTCCATCGATATGTTCAATATCCCCTTCTTCCTTGTCATCACACCCATGTTCCTCTTCTCCGGCACCTTCTTCCCCGTCGACGCCCTGCCCGCCTACGCCGCGCCCGTCGCCGCCGCCATGCCGCTGTACCACCTCGCCGAACTGTGCCGCGCCGCCTGCCTCGGCCGCCTGAACGCCGCCTCCCTCGGCCACGCCGCCGTGCTGCTCGGTTTCTTCGCGGTGTTCCTGCCCCTGGCATTGGCAGGTATGCGGCGACGCCTCGTGCGCTGAAGGAACGGAGAGAGGGCGGGGAAAAGAGGGAAGAGGAAGATGCCTCCGGCGGCCAGGAGGGGATGATCCCCTCCTGGACCTCCCCGACGGGGGATGGGTAAGCGGGTGGAGGCGTGGTTGTTGGTGTGCGATGCGGCGGGGTCTGTGGTCTCGGAAATGGGGCGGCCCCGCAGGCCGCAAAGCCGGCCAGCACGGCCGCCCCA
>JAEWPX010000050.1 GCA_023399375.1 Pseudomonadota bacterium
GGGGGGAGGGGGGCGGTGAAGGGATGGTGTGCGCGGGTGGATGTACGGTCTATGGTGGCTGAGGGGTGGCTTGCGGGGTTGGCCCGGTGCTGTTGCCGGGCGCTCCTTGCCCTGTGCGACCGCTGCCAGGCCTGTTCCGGGCTGCTGCCTTCCGGCGCGTGCGGCCCGGTGTGCCCGGCCTGCGCCGACCTTTTGCGCCCGCGCCTGGGCGGGTACTGCCCGCGTTGCGGCGAGCTTGCCGCCGACCCGGACGCGCCGCCGTTTCTGTGCAACGCCTGCCGCCTGTCGGGCCGTGCCTGGGAGGGGTTCGCCTTCCACGGCCCCTACGACGGCCTGCTGCGCGAGATGATCCTCGGGTTCAAGTTCCACGGCCGTTTGGGCCAGGGCCGGGTTCTGGCCGGGCTTGCGCGCGACGCCTACCGCCGCGCCGCCTCGCGGACCGGGGAGGGGGCCATGGCCCCCGACGGCCCGGGCGGCATCGTGCCCGTGCCCCTGCACCCCAGGCGGCTGGCCTGGCGGGGCTTCAACCAGAGCCTGGAGCTCGCCCGGCTGCTGGCCGCGGATCTCGGCCGGCCCGTCCTGCCCGGGGCGCTGCGCCGCATCCGCGACACCACGCCGCAAAGCCAGCTGCCCGGAGCACGCCGCCGCGCCAACATCGCCGGGGCCTTTCTCGCCGATCCCGCGCAGGTCGCCGGGCGCAGCGTGCTTCTCGTCGACGACGTCATGACCACCGGGGCGACCATCGACACCGCGGCCGACGCCCTTTGCGCCGCCGGGGCCGCCCGCGTGGACGTGCTGGTGGTCGCGCGCTAGCCTTCTGGAAAAAGCCGGGAAAACCTGTATAAGGGAGGTAACGACAAGGAGCGCGTATGGCCCCCATGCGGTTTTCCGGCGCCGACGATCCCCTGTGGTACAAGGACGCCGTCATTTACGAAGTGCACGTCAAGGCGTTCATGGACGGCAACGGCGACGGCATCGGCGATTTCCCGGGCCTGACAGGCCGGTTGGACTACCTGGCCGGGCTTGGTGTCGACACCCTCTGGCTGCTGCCGTTTTACCCGTCGCCCCTTCGCGACGACGGCTACGACATCGCGGATTATTACGGCATCCATCCCGACTACGGCACACTCAAGGATTTCAAGGAATTCCTGCGCCAGGCCCATGCCCGGGGCCTCAAGGTCATCACCGAGCTCGTGGTCAACCACACCTCCAAGGAACATCCCTGGTTCCAGCGTTCCCGCGCGGCCGGCCCGGGCTCGCCCTGGCGCGACTACTACGTCTGGAGCGACACGCCGGAAAAATACCGGCAGGCGCGCATCATCTTCAAGGATTTCGAGCACTCCAACTGGACCTACGACCACGAGGCCGGGGCCTATTACTGGCACCGCTTCTATTCCCACCAGCCCGATCTCAATTACGACAATCCGCGCGTGCGCCGCGAGATCGCGCGCGTCATGGATTTCTGGCTGTCGCTCGGTGTGGACGGCCTGCGTCTGGACGCCGTGCCCTACCTCTTCGAGCGCCAGGGCACCAACTGCGAGAACCTGCCCGAGACCCATGCATTTCTCAAAAAACTTCGCGCCCACGTGGACGCGAAGTTCGAAAACCGCCTGTTCCTGGCCGAGGCCAACCAGTGGCCCGAAGACGCCGTGGCCTATTTCGGCGACGGCGACGAATGCCACATGGCCTACCACTTCCCCATCATGCCGCGCATCTTCATGGCGCTGATGATGGAGGACCGTTTTCCCATCCTCGACATCATGGAGCAGACCCCGCCCATTCCTCCTACGTGCCAGTGGGCCATGTTTTTGCGCAACCACGACGAACTGACGCTTGAAATGGTCTCCGACGAGGAACGTGACTACATGTACCGGGTCTACGCTAAGGACCGCAAAGCGCGCATCAACCTGGGCATCCGCCGGCGCCTCGCGCCGCTCATGCAGGGCAGCCGCCGGCGCATGGAGCTGATCAACTTCATCCTCTTTTCCTTCCCCGGCACGCCCATCATCTACTACGGCGACGAGATCGGCATGGGCGACAACTTCCACCTCGGCGACCGCGACGGCGTGCGCACGCCCATGCAGTGGAGCCCGGACAAGAACGCCGGTTTTTCCAGGGCCAATCCGCAAAACCTCTATCTGCCCGTGGTCATCGACCCGCAATACCACTACGAGGCCGTCAACGTGGAGAACCAGGAGGCCAACCTGTCCTCCTTCCTCTGGTGGATGCGCCGGGTGATCGCGCTGCGCCGCAGGCTCCCGGCCATGGGCCGCGGCCGGATGGCCTTCGTGGCCCAGGACAACGCCAAGGTCCTGGCGTTCACCCGCAGCCACGGCGACGAGGTCATCCTGGTGGTCGTCAACCTGTCGCGCTTTTCCCAGGTCGCGCGCATCGATCTGGCCGCCTACGCCGGGACCACGCCCGTGGACGCGGCCTCGGGCACGCGCTTTCCGGCCGTGACCGGGGAGCCCTACGTGCTGCCCCTGGCCCAGCACGACTACTACTGGTTCCGCCTGGCCCGCGAGGACGCCGCCCGCGCGCCTTCGCCCCAGGGCACGCCCCGTCTGCACCTCGCCCAGGAACTGCGCAGCGTGCTCGGGCAGGGCGTGCGCAAGCGCATCGGCGAGGAGCTATTGCCCGAGCACGCCCGGCGTTCAGGCCTGGCCGGCGCGCCACTTCCGGGGACGCTTCGCGCGGACATCCTCGACGCCGTGCCCGTCGGCCCTCGCGGCCTCACGGCGTGGCTGCTTTTCGTCGAATGCCATTTCGCCAGCGGCGAAACCCGGCTTTTCCCCTTCCTCATGGCCCTGGCCTCGGGCGAGGCGGCCGAAGCCGTCCTGCGCGACGATCCCGGCGCGGTGGTCGGCCACGTGCGCCACGGCGGCCGCGAGGGCATGCTCGTCAACGGTTTCGCCCTGGCCGCGCTTCGCGACTGGTGGCCCCGGGCCATGGCGCGAAACATGCGCCTTCGCGGCGCGGACGGCACGCTCGCGCTGCGGGCCCTGCCCGGTTATCCCGCCGGCGTGTGCGACACGGTGGGCTGCGACGCCACGAACATGTTCATGGACAACCAGAGCAACGTGGTCATGACCTATGACGCCGCGCTCTTCTTCAAGTTCTACGCCGGCCTCGACGCCGGACCGCATCCCGAGGCGGAACTGCTCGCCCATCTGGCCGGGTCGGGGGATTTTTTCCACGCGCCGCGCCTCGCCGGCGTGATCGAATACCGGCCCAAGGGACGCGGTGACGCCGTGACCGTGGCCACGGTGCAGGAATACGTGGCCGGCGGCCGGGACGCCTACGGCTACACCCTGGAGCATCTGGAGCGCTATTTCGAGCAGCGCCGCGCCATGCCCGACGCGGCCGTCTTCGAGGGCGGCAGCGAATCCCTGGAACGGGAGATGGCGCAATCCATGGCCGGCATGGCCGACGAGTTCTACCTGGAAATGGCCCGACTGCTTGGCCGGCGCACGGCGGAGATGCATCTCGCCCTGGCCGGGGGCGGCGGCGCGTTTGCGCCCGAACCGTTCACCAAGCTCTACCAGCGCTCGATCTACCAGGCCATCCGCAACGGCGTGCGCCGGTCCACGGCCTTGCTCGCCAGGAACGTGCGCAATCTCCCCGACGAGGCCCTGCGCGAGGAGGCCGCGGCCATCGTGGCCGCGGAAAGACAGTCCCTGGACGCCCTGGCCGGCCTGCTCGGCGGCGTGGTCGACACGGTCAAGATCCGCGTCCACGGCGACTATCGCCTGGAGCAGCTGCTTTTCACGGGCAAGGACTTCGTGATCGTGGATTTCGAGGGCGACCCGAGGCGCACGCTCGGCGAACGACGGCTCAAGCGTTGCGCGCTGCGTGACGTGGCCGGCATGTTCTATTCGTTCTACGCCGCGGGCGAGGAGGGCGTGCGCCGCCATGCGCGGACCCACCCCGAGGAGGCGCGCCGCCTGGACGGCTGGGCCTGGACCTGGGCCGAGGCCGCGTCCCGGGCCTTCTTCGGGGCCTACGCCGCGGCCATGGGCGATGCGCCCGTGCTGCCGCCGCGCCGCGACCGTCTGCTGCTGCTCAAGTGCTTCCTGCTCGAGCGGGCCTACGACGCCCTGGCCACGTCCCTTGACGCCCATCCCGAACGCATCGGCGCACCGCTGTCCTGCATCCGGCTGGTGCTGGCGCTCAAATAGGGGACCGCCCCCCTGCGCCGGGAGGCGGAAGGGAGGGCGCGCGGCTGCCTACGCTTCGGGGGCCGTCGTCTCGGGGGCCGCGTCGGTCTCGGGAGCGAGCGGCAGGCGCACCCGGAAGACGGTGCCCGTCTCCGGCGTGGAGAGGAAATCCGCCGTGCCGCCGAGGTAGCGTTCGGTAAGGAGCTTGATGCTGTAGGTGCCGAGTCCCCGGCCCGCGCCCTTGGTGGAAAACGAGCGGTTGAAGATGCGCATGCGCACGCGTTTGGGGATCACGCCGTCGTTGTGCACGCAAAAGCGCAGGAACGCCCCGTCGCTGTCGCAGGAAAGCGTCACCGTGCCGCCGGGTTCGGTCGCCTCCAGGGCGTTTTTCACCATGTTGCCGAGCACCCGGCGCAGCAGCGCCGGATCGGACCGGAACGAGGCGTGGCGGCAGGCGTTTCGCACGACGATGCGCTTGCCCCTGGCCTGTTCGCTGTTCTGGAAGGTGACTTCGGTCAGCTGCAGCACGTCTCCCGGCGCGAGCGGGACGAAATGGGTCTCCAGTTCATTGGTTTCGGCGGCCAGCAACTGCTTCTGGCTCGTGATCTCGTCGGTGAGCCGGGCCATGGCCGAATGGATGAACCGGGCGTCGGGGCGCAGGTCCTCCTGGACCTCCTCGGCCAGGAATTCCATGAGCCCTTGCAGGCCGCCCACGGTGTTGAGCATGTCGTGGAAGAAGATGCGCTCCAGGGCGCGCCGGCGTTTTTCGTGGCTCACGTCGGTGATGGAAAAGATGAGGAAACGCTCGTCGTCGAGGGAAAACGGCGACGAGGACACGAGCAGGTCGAGGGCCTCGACCTTGTCGCCTTCCTCCCGGTTGATGTTGCACTCCTGGATGTTCTGCCGGCCGGCCAGCCCGAACAGGATGGAGCGCACCGCGCCGCAGTGGGCGCAGAAATCCCCGGTGCCGCAGCCGCCCGGAGCCTTGCCCGCGTGCACGCAGCGGAAGGCCTCGCCCGGGCGTTTCCCCAGCGCCTCGCGGATGTCGCCCACGCCGATGGCGTCGACGAACTTGCGGTTGCCGAAGACCACTTGGCGGCAGTCGTTGAGGACCATGGCGATGACCGGGATGGCGTTGAGGACCGCCGGCAGTTCGTGGCAGGAGAGGATGGCGAACTGGCGTTCGACGTCGTCTTGCGGAGCTCGTGCGGCCGGGGCGAAACACGTCTGATCGGAAACTTGGGGCATGCGACGCTCCTGGGCGTTGTCCATTCTCCTTCTTTTTTAAGGAGAAGTGGCGGAAAGTAAAGCGCTGCGGCTTGGGCCTTGAAATCTCGGGCCGCTTCTGGTGTCATCGCGGCGTGGCAATCACCCGTCTGATACTCGAAAATTTCATGGCCCATGCCCGGACCGAGTTCGCGCTGGCTCCGGGGCTCAATGTCCTCACCGGTCCAAACAACACCGGGAAATCCGCCGTGGTCGAGGCCCTGCGCTGCCTGGCCGCCAATCCCGCGCCGCGCCACGTCATCCGCCACGGCGCGTCCGAAGCCCGCGTCACCCTGGAGCTCGACGACGGCACGGCCGTGACCTGGGTGCGCCGGCCCAAGTACGCCCTCTACGAGCTGACCCGCCCCGGCGCGGCCGAACCCGAGGTCTTCGCCAAGTTCGGCCGCACCCCGCCCGAGGAGATCAGCCGCGTGTTGCGCCTGTCGCCGGTGCCCATCGAGGGCGGCGAGCCCGTGGACGTGCACATCGGCAACCAGCGCGAGCCGGTTTTTCTGCTCAACCGGCCCGGCACGATTCTGTCCGGCTTTTTCGCCGCCTCCACGGAAGCGGCGCACCTGATCGCTATGCAAAATTTGCTCACGGACCGGATCCGGCGGGCGAAATCCGAAAAAAGCCGCCAGGAAAAGCGCATGGCCGGCCTGGTCGCGGAGATCGATCGCCTGGCTCCGCTGCCGGGCCTGGAGCTGCGCCTGGAGGCGGGTGAGGCCTTCGAGGCGGACCTTGGCGCGGGCGAGCGCCGGGCCGAGGCCCTGGCCGGGCTCCTGGCCGCGCGGGAGCGTCTTTCGCGCCGCGCCGCCGCCTGC
>JAEWPX010000081.1 GCA_023399375.1 Pseudomonadota bacterium
GTGCCGCGCCGGGCGGCGCTTGGAGCTGGGGCGCTCGTCCTTTGTTGCTGGCTCGGGGCGGGCTGGAGCGCGCTTGCGCCCCGCGACTGGCCTCGGGGCGTCGTGCTCGGCGAAACGCCAGCGCAAAGCGCGCCCGAGGCCGGGGCTGAGGCGGTGGGGCGCATCGCGCCGGGAAGCCTCGCGCGCCTTGGCCCCGGGCGCGGCGGACAGGTCCTTGTCGCTGTCGCGGGAGGCCTTGCGGGCTGGGTCCCCCGTGACGTCATCGTCACACTGGTCCCGTAGAACCCGTGCCCCTGGCAGGACGAGCCTTGCGAAAAAGGGGCAATATGGTATCGGGGAACCGCTCTTTTCCTTTCCCTCTTTCAGGACGGGTTGTCGCTCCATGAAAGATGCCCTGGCCGCTGTGGTGCGAACGAGTCTCGACATGCATTTCGGCAGGCTCGCGCCGCTCCCTTCCGAAGACGAAGCGCGCGACGCACTTGTCCGGTCCGCGCTGGCGCTCGTGCGCGACGTTTCCGAACATCTGCTGCACCAGACGGGAAACGGCGCGGCCGATGCCGCCGTACTGCGCCATGTCCTGCGGCCCGAGGCGGCGCTGCCGGGCTGGCTCGTCAACAAGGGGCTCGTCGTCTGCGAAAACGACCGTTCGGCCCTGGAAAAAGCCGTCTGCGGCGTGTTGCGCCATGCCTTCCACCGCCGCCGTTTCCTCGACTACGTCAGCGGCGAACTGCTGCATTCGTGCTGGGACTGGACGCCGCAGGACGAGCGGGAGAACTGGCTCGTGCGGCGCGTGGCCGACGCCAGCGAGAACGAATACTCCGTCGCGCTCAATACCTACGATTACGTCCTCAAGTTCGACGGCGCCATGTTCACGCGGACCCTGGAGGACGCGAAAGTGCTCGCGTGGTACGTGCGCTCCGTGGGCTCGGCCGTGCTCGTGCCCATGGTCGGCAAGCCCCTGTTCGAATTCACCGCCAGCCTGATCGAAGCGCGCTACAAGACGCCTTTCATCATGACGCTTTTTCGCAACCTCTTCACCGCGGCGAGCCAGGGCCGCCCCCTGGACCGCTACGGCGTGCTGGTCATCGGCGACGTGCCCAAGGCCTTCGCCCTGCGCGACTACTTCTGCGCCGCCCAGGCATGCTCGCCGGAGGCCTTGCCCGAGGACATCGGCGTGCTCGACCTCTTCGCCCGGGTGCTGTGCAATTTCGACAATCCGAGCGCCCGCCGCTACCCCGAGGCCCGGTACCGCATCGCCGGCGAACCGCCCCAGATGCTGCTCAACCGGATCGGCGCCATGTTCTGGCTGCGCCGCACCCTCGACGCGGCCAAGGCCATCCAGCAGAAAAAGGCGGCCCCGACCCGGGGCCTGCGCGTGGAGGAGCTCACGGTCCTGACCGAGGCCCTCAAGCAGAAGAGCATCCTCTATTTCCGCCTCTTCGACGACCCCAACGACTCGGCCATCAACCCCTGCCATCTGAAGGCGGTCCGGGAACAGGCCATGGTGGTCCAGTCGCCGCGCGGCAACCGCCTCAACGAAGCCCGGCCCGGCCAGGAGGTGCACGGCTATTTTTCCATCACCGGCAGCAACCGCAAGAGCACCTACCTGGATTTCCGCTCCAACGTCGTCTCCGTGGAAGCGGCCGACCCCGCCTTCTGCCTTGTGGAGCTTTCCCTGCCCGCCGCCTTCGAGCTGACCCGGCGCTCCCACAAGCGCCTGCCCCTGGACCCGAGCCTGCTCGCCTGCTTCGAGCTCGCAAGCCCGCCCATGGGCGCGGACTGGTCCCTGTTCACGTCCATGGAAAAATGGCCGTCGCCGCTTTGCATCATTCCCGACAGCGCCGCCGATTGCCACATCCGCGACCTTTCCGCCGGGGGGCTCATGCTGGAAATCAACCAGGATGCGCCTTCATACGAGTATTTCAATGATCACAACAAGATGTATCCACTGTTGGGATTCCTCCACCTGGTCGCGCGGGCCAACATCCCGGACCTCAAGCTGGGCCTGCGCCTGGAGGTCAAACGCATCCGGGATTTTCCGCCCTTGCGCAAGAAGTACGTCGGCTTCCAGTTCGTCGAGGCCGGCGAGGTGCGCCAGGACCGCTTCGTCCGCTTTTCCCGGGTGGGCAAGGACGGCGTCTACCTTGTCAACGACTGGATTTTCCGCAATTCCCTCGGCCGCTGAGCGCCCTTTCGGAGCAGCCGCATGTCGCTGATCGATCCCGCGCTCCTGGCCGACGCCGCCGCGCGCATCGCCGCGTTCCGCGCCGCCATGGGCATGGTGCTCGTCGGGCGCGACGCGCTCGCCGACCGGCTGCTCATCGCCCTGCTGTGCCGGGGGCATGTGCTGATCGAAGGCGTGCCGGGCCTGGCCAAGACGTTGGCGGTCAAGACCCTGGCCGCGACCGTGCGCGCGGAATTTCGCCGCGTGCAGTTCACGCCGGACCTTTTGCCCGCGGACATCGCCGGCACCGAGGTCTACCAGCCGGCGTCCGGCGCCTTCGCCGTGCGCAAGGGCCCCGTTTTCACCAACATCCTGCTGGCCGACGAGATCAACCGCGCGCCGTCCAAGGTCCAGTCGGCCCTGCTCGAGGCCATGGCCGAGCGGCGCGTGACCATCGGCGGGGAGACCTTTGCGCTGCCCGAGCCGTTTTTCGTGCTCGCCACGCAAAATCCCATCGACCAGGAAGGCACCTACCCCCTGCCCGAGGCGCAGGTGGACCGCTTCCTCCTCGCCCTGGTCCTCGATTATCCCGCGCCGCAGGAAGAGATGGAGATCGTGCGCCGCGCCTGTCGCGACGACGCTCCGGCCGCGTCGCCCGTGCTCGACGCGGCGCAGGTGCTTGCGCTGTGCGACCTGGCCGGCCGCGTGCATCTGGACGAGCGGCTGCTCGCCTACATCGTGGCCGTGGTCGGGGCCACGCGCGACCCTGTCGCGGCGGGCCTCGACGATTTGGCCGGGGCCGTGGCCTACGGGGCCTCGCCCCGGGCGGCCATCGCCCTGGCCCGCACCGCCCGGGCCAGGGCCCTGCTCGACGGCCGGGGCTACGCGACCCCGGGCGACGTCAAGGCGCTGGCCCCGGACGTGCTGCGCCGCCGGGTGCTTCTGACCTACGAGGCCGCGGCGGCGGGCCTGCGCCCGGAGACGGTCGTGGACAGGGTGCTGGAAACGGTTCCTGTTCCGTAAGGTTGCGCTGTTTTCTACCGGGGCGGGCTGTTTCTTGCCCGAAACCCCGCTTGCGGGTAAATTGGTTCTCGGGTCAGGCCAGGTGCGTGTTTCCCTGGAGAGGACGCTTGACGCAGGAGTGGCATGGCCAAGGTCGATATCGACGACGTGCGTTGCGGCATGCGGCTTTCGGGCGACGCGTGCGGCAAGAACGGGCGCAAGCTGCTTGGCGCCGGCACGGTGCTCGAGACAGGGCACTTGCGGGTGCTGCGCATCTGGGGCGTCAGCGCCGTGGACGTGGTCGGCGGGGAGGCCGCCGGGGACGTTCGGGACGCCGCGTGCGGCGAGGGGGAACCGGAAGCGCTGGAGGCGGCCCGCGAACTTGCGGCGCTGCGTTTCGCCTTGGCCGACCGGTCCCATCCGGCCGTGGACGCCCTGTACCGCTGTTGTCTGCGCGATCTGGCCAAGGAGGACCGCTGCCCCCTGCCGCCCCCGTTTCCACCGGTCTCCGCTGCCTCCCCCCTGCCCGAAGCCCCGGACAGCCCCGAAGCCCTTGTGGCCGGCGACCCTTCCCTGGCCAGCTTCCCCGACATCTATTTCCGCCTCCAGGAGGCCCTTGCCGATCCCGGCGCTTCGGCGGGGCGCATCGCCGGGATCATCGGCAACGACCCGGGCCTGTCCGCCACGCTGCTGCGCCTGGCCAACAGTCCCCTGTACGCCCTGCCGCACCCCATCGACTCCCTGGCCCGGGGCGTGATGCGCATCGGCGCGGGGGAACTTGCCCAACTCGCCCTGGGCGTGGCCGTGGCGGACCGTTTCCGGGACATCCCGGCCTGCTGCCTGACCATGCGCCAGATCTGGGAGCACGCCGTGGGCTGCGGCGTGCTGGCCCGGGTGCTGGCCGCTCATGTGGGCGGCGTGTCCCAGGAACGGCTGTTCGTGGCCGGGCTGCTCCACGACCTGGGCCGACTGGTGCTGTTGCGCCGGCTGCCGGTCCACATGGCCCGGGCCATGGCCATGGCTCGCGAGGAGCGTTTGCCTGTGGCCGCGGCCGAGCGCGAACTGTTGGGCTACGACCACGCCGCCGTGGGGCGCGCGCTGCTTGCGCAGTGGCGGTTGCCGCAGGAGCTGGCCGCCGCCGTGGGCGGCCATCACGGCCAGGGCGCGATGGCGCTCGACGCCTGCATCGTGCATGTGGCCGACATGGCGGCCGTGGCCGCGGGATACGGTTCCAACGGGTCGCCCATGGCCCCGCCCCTCGACGCCGCGGCCTGGGACGCCCTGGGCCTGGAACCGAGCGTGCTGCCCGTGGTCCTGTCCCAGGCGGGGCGGCAGGTGGACGACATCGTCTCGGGACTGCTCGGCTGAGGCCCATCGTGGACGACGCGCAACAGTTGCGATTTCTCGCCGCCCGGGTGGAGAACCTGACCCGGGAAAAGGAAGCGGCGTTGCAGGCGTTGCAGGCCGCCGCGGGCCTGGGACATTTCGACACCAGCTATTCCCGCCTGGAAAGCCCGGAACCGATCCTCGCCGAGATCGCCTGCCGCGCCGGGGAGCTTGCGCCGCTTTGCGCCGTGGCCGTGTGGCTGGTGGACGAGGACACCCAGGACATGGTGCTGTCCCTGTCGCGGGGCGGGGTGGCGGGGTTCGATCCCGACGCGGAGATCGAGGCGCTCATTGCCGACCATTCCTTCGCCTTCGTCCTGGACCAGCCGGGGCCGGCCTTTTTCCGCGCCAAGGGCGGCGGGGGAGGGCGGCTCGTGCTGCACCGCCTGGCCACGTCCTCGCGGGTGCGCGGCATGTTCCTGGGGCTGCTCGACAACGGCGACGCGCCCGTCTCGGATACGGCGCTGGCGCTTTTAAGCGTGGTCCTCAACGCCGGCGCGGCGGCCCTGGAAAGCTATTTCCTCTACCGCCACCTCGCTTCCGTGAACCAGGGCCTCGAGCGCAAGGTGGCCGCGCGCACGGCGCAACTGCGCCGCGCCCACGACGAACTGCGCCTCATCGTCGATTCCCTGCCGGCCGGCGTGGTGGTCATCGATCCGGCCGACCACCGCATCGTGGACATCAACCCCGCCGGAGCGGCCATGATCGGCCAAAGCCGCAACACCCTGGTCGGCCGCGCCTGCTTCGATTGTTTTTGCCCGGCCCAGCGCGGCAACTGCCCCATTCTCGACGGCGGTCGGGAACTGGTGAGCGTGGAGCGGATCATCCGGGACGCCGCGGGCCGCGAGATTCCCATCCTCAAGACCGCGGTGCGCGCGAGCCTGGCCGGGCGCGACTGCATCATCGAGAGCTTCGTGGACATCTCCGAACAGAAAAAACTCGCGTCGTTGCGCGAGGACGTGGAGCGCATGACCCGCCACGACCTCAAGGCCCCGCTGACCGGCGTCATCGGCCTGCCCGACGTGCTGCTCGACGATCCCGACATGCCCGACGTCTTTCGTCCCCTGCTCGCCCTGATCAAGGAGTCCGGGCTCAAGATGCTCGGCATGATCAACCTGTCCCTGGATCTCTACAAGATGGAGACCGGAACCTACGTGCTCGATCCCCGGCCGGTGGAGCTGGCCAAGGTGCTCCTCGACGTCGGGCGCGAACTCGGCCCCCTGTGCCGGGCCCGGGGCGTCGCGATCGCGTACGAGACCGACGGCGCGCCGGGACTGTCGGGGCCGGTCGTGGTGCTCGGCGAGGAACTGCTGTATTTTTCCCTTTTTTCCAATCTGCTCAAAAACGCCGTGGAAGCCTCCCCGGAGGAGGGGGAAGTCGTCGTCGCCGTGACGGGGCGGGACATGGTCTGGGTTTCGCTCACCAACGCCGGCGCCGTGCCCGAGGCGGTGCGCGAACGGTTTTTCGAGAAATACGCCACCTCCGGCAAGACCGGCGGCACCGGGCTCGGGGCCTACAGCGCCCGGCTCATCGTGGAGAACCTGGGTGGGCGCCTCTATTTTACGAGCGATGCGGCGGCAGGCACGACCCTCGTGTGCATGCTGCCGCGGCCGAAGCCTTCCCTCTCCGTCACCTGAAGCGTAACATATTGTTTTTTTTGTTGAAATTTAGAAGAGGCGACGATTGCGCGTCACGGCGGGAAAAAAACGGTCCGTGTTGCCAATACAGTGGAAATCGGGCACGAAATCATGACGATTCCCGCGCCCCTGCCCGGGGCGCGGCCACAACAGCCAGGAAGGAGCCCGTATGAGCGATCTGATCGTCGTTGGCTATGATGATGCGTTCAAGGCCGAGGAAGTGCGGCTCAAACTCCTCAAGATGCAGAAGGAATACCTGGTCGATCTGGAAGACGCCGTGGTTGCGGTCAAGGACAAGGACGGCAAGGTCAAGTTGCGCCAGATGTACCATATGGCCGCCTCCGGGGCCATCGGCGGCGGGTTCTGGGGCGCGCTGATCGGGCTCATCTTCATGATGCCGGTGCTCGGCGCAGTGGTCGGCGCGGCCTCGGGCGCGGCGGCCGGGGCGCTCAGCGACGTCGGCATCGACGACGATTTCATGAAGAAACTGGCCGAAACCCTCACCCCCGGCTCCTCGGTGCTGTTCGTGCTCATCCGCAAGATGACCGAGGACAAGGTTCTCGACGAGCTCAAGGGCACGGGCGGCACGGTGCTCCAGACCTCGCTCTCCCACGACGACGAGGCCAAGCTCAAGGACGCCCTGGCTGCGGCCAAGGCCGGCGCGTAGCCTCCGTCGCTCTTTTTGTCGCCAAGGCCCCGCCGCTTCCCGCGGCGGGGCCTTTTTTGCGCCCGCGCCGGTATGGCCCGGCACGCCAGGCCACTTTGCGGTGCCTGCTTCCGCAGATCTTCGCGCTGGGGTATGCTCGCCTGCGAAACCGGCCCTTGGGCCGCAAGGAGGACGTCATGAAAACGCTGTTCGACGCCGTGACCGTCAAGGGCGTGCGCTTCCCCAACCGCCTGCTGCGCTCGGCGACCTGGGAACGGCTGGCCGACGACGCGGGCCGAATCACCCCGGAACTGGCCGCGGTCTATGCCAGGCTCGCCGCCGGCGGCGTCGGCGGCATCATCGTCAGCGCGACGTACCTGGATGCGACCGCCCGGGCTCTGCCCGGGCAGATCGGCCTTTGCGACGCCACGCATCTGCCGGGGCACAGGGCGCTTACGGAAACGGCCGGGGCAGCGGGCGTGCCCATGCTGCTCCAGTTGAGCTTTACCGGTCGCCACGGCGTGATGTGGCGCGCGGGCGATCCCGCCGCCGGGGAACTCGACGCCCTGCCGGGGCTTTTCGCCCACGGCGCGCGCCTGGCCCGGGAGGCCGGCTACGCCGGGGCGCAGATCCACAGCGCGCACGGCTATTTCCTGAGCCAGTTCCTCCATCCGACGGCCAACACGCGCACGGACGCCTACGGTGGCTCCCCGGCCAAGGGGCGGGCCCTGCTCGAGGCGATCTACGCGGCCATGCGCCGCGAGGCGGGCGAGGATTTCCTGCTTGCGGTCAAGCTGGACTGCCGGGACCTCGGTGAAACGCCGGGCGTGTTCGAGGCCTGCCTGGACACGGCCAAGGCCCTGGACGCGGCCGGCATCGATCTCGTCGAGATCAGCGGCCTGGGCGGCAACAAGGGGCTTTGCAACGGGTCGGAACAGGCCGAGTCGGTCTTTGGCAGCGAAGCGGCCGCCGTGGCCGCGGCCATCCGTGCGCCGGTGGCCCTGGTCGGGGCCAACCGCTCCGTGGAAACCATGGGAGCGCTGCTCGGGAGCACGGACATCGCCTTTTTCTCGCTGTCGCGGCCGCTTTTGTGCGAACCGGAGCTTGTCGCGCGCTGGCGTGCCGGCAACCTCGCGCCGAGCGCCTGCATTTCCTGCGGCGGCTGCTACAACGACGACGGCAACCGCTGCCTGTTCGTCGACCTGTGACGCAGCGAAGCGCGCGCGAGACGGCCCGCCGGAATATGCCAGGGCCCCGTCCCTTGCGGGGCGGGGCCCTTTTTCGGCTGCATGCGGCCGGCCCGGCCGGATGCGGGCGCGGACTAGGAGGCGATGGGGCCGTTGAAGGAGATGGACACGACTTCGTAGTTGATCTTGCCGCGCGGGGCGTCCACCACGAGTTCGTCCCCCACCTGCTTGCCGAGCAGGGCCTGGCCCACCGGCGAGAGGATGGAGATGGTGCCCTTGCTGGGTTCGGACTCGTCCGGGCCGAGCAGGGTGTATTTCTTCAGGTCGCCGGTGTCCACGTCCTCGATCTCCACCGTGGCCCCGAAGATGGCTTGGTCGCCGTCGAGGGTGGCCAGATCGATGACGTTGAAGCGCGGCATGCGCGATTCGATGAAGTTGATGCGGGCTTCGAGCATGCCCTGGCGTTCCCGGGCGGCTTCATACCCGGCGTTCTCGCGCAGGTCGCCCTCTTCGCGAGCTTCTTTAATGGCCAGGATGACTTCCGGCCGCTCTTTCTTGAGCCGCTCCAGTTCGCGCTCGAGTTTCCTGAAACCTTCCACGGAAATAGGAATACTGTCCATCGTCATACCTTGCGATCGGTTGGATTGTCGGGAAAAACCAACGACAACGGCCCCGCCCGGACGGACGCGGCCGCGAAAAGGTCGTGGAGACACTCGGGTCACGGACGGTTTTTGGGTTAGACCATCCTGTGCCAGCGGTCAAGCCCGGGCTGTCCCGGCCGGCCGCCCTCCGGTTGCCCGGGGGCGGGGTTTCGGGCTAGGATCGCGCCGCGTCGCCGCATTTTTCCATCCACCGACCCTTTTCCCGGAGCCTCTGATGCGCGTCTATCTCGCCGGACCCCTTTTTTCCCAGGCCGAACGCCGGTTCATGGCCCATCTGCGCGACCGCGTCGCAGCCCTGCCGGGGGTTGCGGCCTTGTGGCCCGGGGATCTTTTCGCGGACGACGACCTGGAGGCCATGGGGCCGGAGGCCAAGGCGCACATTTTTCGCGGCTGTGTGGAAGGGCTTGCGGGCTGCGACCTGGTCGCGGCGGTGCTGGACGGCCCGCAGGTGGACGACGGCACGGCCTGGGAGGTGGGGTTCGCCCACGCCCGCGGCATGCCGGCCTGGGGGTTGCGCACGGATTTCCGTGTCGCCGGCGACACCGCCCATTCGCTCGTCAACTGCATGATCGAATGCTCCCTGGAGCGAACCTTCCGCGATATCGAACCGTTGCTCGATGCCCTGGCCGCCCGCGCGGCCGCGTCGGGCGGGGCGGCGCGAAGTTGACCAAAGTTTCATTTGCAAGAGTGTTACGGATGGCATATTGGACGTGACACTGCTCTGACAGGTTTTCCCGCTCCGCATCTTTCAAGCTGGAGGGATGGCGCCAGTCATGACGGAAGTCTGTTACGATCCGCTACGCGATCTCGTCGAGCGGCTTTGTTGCCAAGTCTACCTCGACGCCGGGGGCAACGTACGCCTGGGGTTTTCCCGGCGGCACGACCTCACGGCCATGATGACCGCCCAGGGCATCGCCCGGTCCAACGCCGGCGTGTTGCGCGACCGCCTGCGCCAGGGTGCGGCGGCCGAACCCGACGAAAAAAACGCCGCTCCCGACATTTCCGAGAGAAACGCCACTTGGCCCGAGCAGATGGTCAACGGCGCGTTTTGTCCGCTGATCTGACCAGCTCGGACGTTGACCGGCGTCCTTGGCGACGGTTTTCGGAAGAGACTGTTGCACAGCGTGTTTGAAAATTCGTGAAGGCGCGCCTTGCGGACGTGCGGCAAGGCGCATGGGGCTTTGCACGCTTTTGCGTGGAGCGCCCGAGGGCGATGCGGCGGGCGCTGCGCCATAAGGCGCGGCATGGGCCCCGACAGGACGCCTGCCTTCGGGAGGAAGCGCCCCGGGCAGGCGCTTGCCGGCGCAAAGCGCCGGCGGGAGCGGAGCGATGGCCACGACCGGTGCGACAGGTTCGGTTCTCGTCTTTTCCGACGTGCATTTCGATCCGTTTGCCGACCCGGCCCTGGTTCCCGCCCTGGCCGCCGCCGACGTGTCGCAGTGGAAATCCCTTTTCGCCGCTTCCGGCCAGACCGCTTTTTCCGCCTACGGCACGGACACCGATTACAGCCTCTTCGAATCGGCCTTGGACAGCATGGCCCGTACCGCCCCGGGCGCGGACCTGATCATTTTTCCCGGCGACGCCCTGGCCCACGGCTTCTGGTCCAAATACCCGGACCTGACCGGAGATGCGAGCGAGGCCGGCCTCGAGTCTTTCATCCAAAAAACGGTGACCTTCTTCGTCGGGGAAGTGGACAGCCGTTTTCCCGACGCCACGGTGCTGTGGACCATCGGCAACAACGACAGCGCCAACGGCGACTATAAAAGCGCGCCCGGCGACGCCTACTTCAGCCTGACCGCTCCCGCCGTCGCCGCGGCTTTTTTGCGTCATGACGCGGACCGGGCCGCATTTCTCACAGGCTACAGCCAGGGCGGCTATTACGCCCTGGAGCCCGACGGGCCGACCGGCATCAAGTACGTCGTCTTAAACGACATCTATTGGTCAGAAAAATCCGAGGAGACCGCGGCAGGCGTCATGGAGCTCGCCTGGTTCGCCGGAGAGCTCGCCGACGCGGCCCGGGATTTCCAGAAGGTCTGGGTCGTGACCCACATCCCGGTCGGCGCGGATGCCAAGTCCGTGGCGGACAAGGTGGAAGCGGGCGACGCGGCAGCCTACAAAGGTCTGCTGGCCGACGGTTTCAACAACGCCTTCGTCGCCCTGGAAACGGCCTACTCCGCAACCATCGCCGCCACCTTCACCGGGCATACCCACCGCGACGAGTTCCGGCTCGTTTCCTTCGACGCCGCGACCGCGCCCACGGAACTGGCGAGCGTTTCGCTTTCCATTTCGCCCGTGGACGGCAACAACCCCGGCTACGAGATCTATGCCTACGACACGGCGAGCGGGGCGCTTTTGGATAAGACGACCTATTCCCTGGACCTTGCCGCGCCCGGTTCGGGCTGGAGCCTGGAGTACGATTTCGCCGCCGTCTACGGCCACGGCCTGGCCACGCCCGGGGATTGGCTGCACGTGGCCGGGGGCGTCATGCTCGACCCGGTCTCCCAGGCGGCCTATGCCAATTACTATACCGCCCAGGCGGATACGGAAGCGGCCGTCTCCGCGCAGACCCTGCCCGTCTACTGGCTGGCCATGACCAACGCCACGGCCTCGGGCTACGCCGCCGCGTCCGCGCTGCTGGCGGCTTCCTGAACGCCGGCCTTTCCGGGGCGGAAGCGGCGGATTTTTTTGCGACGGGAACTGTCGCCGCTGTTGACATTGATATTGAGTATCATTTACATCTCATTTCAACGCCGGGCGCGCCCACCCGGAGCCGTTCCTACGGTCCAGGGCTTGCCTGCGTTGCGATGCCGTCGCACAGATTTTCCCGCGGCGGGCGCAAAAGGAGGGAAGCCATGGTCACATCGATGCGGCAGCTGGCCGTCAATCAGAGGGGATGCATCCGCGCGGTCACGGCGAGCGGGGAGCTGGGACGCCGCATCCGGGACATGGGCCTCGTGCCCGGCACGCAGCTCATGGTCGTGGGGCATGCGCCCCTGGCCGATCCGGTGGCGGTGCGCATGAAGGGGTTCACCCTGTCGCTGCGCAACTGCGAAGCCGACTACATCAGCGTGGAGGCGCTCTAAGATGGCGCAGACCATCCGCGTGGCCGTCTCCGGCCAGCCCAACTGCGGCAAGAGCACGATGTTCAACGCCATCACCGGCGGCTCGGCGCGGGTCGGCAACTACCCCGGCATCACCGTGGACCGCCTGGAAGGCGTCTACCGGGAAAACGGCCATATCAGCCAGCTCGTGGACCTGCCCGGCACCTATTCCCTGACCTCCTACTCCATGGAGGAGCTCGTCGCGCGCAACGTCATCGTGGACGAGCATCCGGACGTGGTCATCAACATGATGGACGCCACGGCCCTGGAACGCAGCCTCTATCTCGCCGTGCAGCTCATGGAGATCGGCGCGCCGCTGGTGCTCGGCCTCAACATGATGGATGAGGTGCGCCGCAGCGGCGTGACCATCGACGTGGACAAGCTGTCGCAGCTTCTCGGCGTGCCGGTGGTGCCCTGCGTGGCCCGCCTGGGGCAGGGCCGCAAGGAGCTCATGCAGGCCGTGGCCCAGGCGGCCGAGCGGACCCAGGGCAAGTGGACGCCGTTTCGCCTGTCCTACGGCCCGGACCTCGATCCGATCCTCGAGCGCATGACCAAGGCCGTCGAGGACGCGCGGTTCCTGACCGGCCGCTATGACCCGCGCTGGCTGGCTGTCAAATATCTGGAAAACGACGAGCAGGTCATGGCCGAGGGCGCAAAGGCCGGCGCGACCCACGAGGATCTGCTCGCCCTTTGCGCCGAGGCCGAGGCCGTCACCCGGAAAAACAGCGCCACCACCCCGGACGCCATCATCGCCGACTGGCGCTACGGCTTCATCAACGGCCTCATCAAGCAGGGCGTTGTGCGCGGCAGCGACGAACTGCGGCGCAACAATTCCGACGCCATCGACAAGATCGTCACGCACAAGCTGCTCGGGCCGCTGATTATGCTGGCGATCCTGTACCTGATGTTTCAGGTGACGTTCGTCCTTGGCAACTACCCCAAGGAATGGCTCCAGGCGTGCTTTGACTGGCTGGGAAAAACGGCGGCGGCCATCATCCCCGAGGGGAACCTGCAGTCGCTGGTCGTCAGCGGCATCCTCGGCGGCGTGGGCTCGGTCATCGGCTTCACGCCGCTCATCTGCATCATGTTCGCCATGCTGGTCTTCCTCGAGGACCTCGGCTACATGGCGCGCGTGGCCTACATGCTCGACCGGGTGCTGCGGATTTTCGGCCTGCACGGCATGTCGGTCATGCCGCTGATCATGTCCGGCGGCATTCCGGGCGGCTGCGCCGTGCCGGGCGTCATGTGCGCGCGCACCCTGCGCAGCCCGCGCGAGCGCCTGGCCACCATTCTCACCGCGCCTTTCATGGTATGTGGCGCCAAAACCACGGCCTACCTCATGCTCGTGGCCGCGTTTTTCCCGGCCAACCCGACCCGGGCCATGTTTTTCGTGGTGCTCGCGGCCTGGGGCTTCGTGCTCCTCGTGTCCAGGCTCCTGCGCTCCACCGTGGTCAAGGGCGAGAGCACGCCCTTCGTCATGGAAATTCCGCCCTATCGCCTGCCGACCCTGCGCGGCGTGCTGCTGCACACCTGGGAACGGGTCTGGCAGTACATGAAAAAGGCCGGCACGGTGATCCTCGCCGTCTCCGTCCTCATGTGGGCGGTCATGACCTTCCCGGAACTGCCCGCGGACACCGTGGCCCAGTACGAAGCGCAAAAGGAGCAGGCTGCCGAGCAGGTCAAGGCCGCCCATCCCGACGCGGGCGAGGAGGAGCTGGCGACCCTGACCGAGGACGCCCGGAAGGAAGTCGAGGGCGCGCAAAACGAGGCGGCGCTCAAGAATTCCCTCGCCGGCCGGGTAGGCGAGGCGCTCACACCACTGACCAATCTGGCCGGCTTCCCCTGGCAGGCCAACATCGCACTGATCGGCGCGTTCGCGGCCAAGGAAGTCTTCGTCTCGACCATGGCCACGGCCTATTCCATGGGCGAGGTCAAACCGGACGAGGCGGATTCGCTCAGCGAGCGCCTGGCGGCCGACCCGGCCTGGACCCTGCCGGCGGTGCTCTCGGTCTTCGCCTTCATGCTGCTCTACACGCCCTGCATGGTCACGGTGGTGGTCATCGCCCGGGAATCGAACTGGAAGTGGGCGACCTTCTCCGTGGTCGGCGGTTTGTGCTTCGCCTTCGTGGTCTCGGTCGTCATTTACCAGGTCGGCACGGCGCTCCTGACGTAGCCTGGCAGTAGTTCCTTCCTCGCGCCGACACGCGATCCGAACGCCCGGGGCATGCCGCCTCGGGCGTTCGGTTTTTGGGGCGCACGCGTTAGGAATGCTGCCAGGGCGTGCGCTGCCCGGCGGCGCGCGCCGTGTCGAAGGCCTCGCGCGCCCCGGCCACGGCGTCGCGGTGGGCCACGGCCCAGGCCGCCAGGGAAGCGATGGGCTCGCCCAGGGACCTTCCGAGCGCGGTCAGGGCGTAGCGCACCGCCGGGGGATAGCCGTCCGTGACCGTGCGCGCGACCAGGCCGTCGCGCTCCAGGCTTTGCAGGCTCTTGGACAGCATGCGCTTGGAGATGCCGCCGATGGCCCGTTGCAATTCGTTGAACCGGTTCTCCCCGCGCTCGCCCAGGTTCAGGATGATGAGCACGCTCCATTTGTCGCCGATACGGTCGAGCACGTCGCGGATGGGGCAGGGGGCCTGGCCGGTCGCCGTGGCGGCGGGCGGGGTCGCGTCGCGTGTGGGCATTGGCGGTCCTTGCGGGTTACTGCGGTGTTACCTGGGCAGGAAAAACTGCCTTCTTTACAACCAGGTAACAAATGGTAACCTGACTGGAAAGCGGCATCACGCCGTAAGGAGGCACAACATGCGCATCGCGCTCATCGGGGCCACGGGCTACGTCGGCTCCGCCATTTTGCAGGAAGCCTTGTCCCGGGGCCACGACGTCACGGCCATCGTGCGCCACGTGGAAAAATTGCCCGCCCACCCGAAGCTTGCGCCCAAGGGTGTGGACGTCGCCGACGCCGCCGCCCTGGCCGCGGCCCTGGCCGGCAGCGAGGCCGTCATCCACGCCTATGCGCCGCCGCGCGACCTTGACGTGGCGGCGCGCATCGACGCCCAGCGCCAGGGCACGCGCGCCATCCTCGACGCCATGAAGCGCTCGGGCGTTGCGCGCATCCTGGCCGTGGGCGGGGCCGGCACGCTGCTCGTGCCCGGCGGCGGGCGCAACATGGATCGGCCGGATTTCCCCAAGGAGTGGGAAGGCGGGGCCAAATCCACGGCCGCGGTCAAGGAGATGCTCAAGGCCGAGTCCGGGATGGCCTGGACGTTCCTGTCGCCGTCGCACCAGCTCGTGCCGGGCGAGCGCACCGGGAAATTCCGCCTGGGCCGCGACGACATGCTTATAGGCCCGGACGGCGAGAGCCGCATCAGCCTTGCCGACTATGCCGTGGCCATGCTCGACGAACTGGAAAACCCCAGGCACACGGGGCAGCGGTTCACGGTCGGCTATTGAGCCTGCCCCGGCTTGCGGGAGGCCGTATATTGTTGCGGCCGGCTTGCCGCGTGCGCGCTCCTGTCGTATCGGGACAAGGCCGGCGGCAGGAGGCGTACGCGCGGCAGGCAATCTGAAAGCGGGAGGGGAGGGACGTGTTCGAGATTCTTGAAGGTTCGTCCGGCGACGTGTTGGCGGTGGAAATCAGCGGCGGCTACACCAAGGGCGACGTGGCGCTTTTCAAGAAGGCGTTTGAGGACACGCTGCAAGGCGGCGTTGGCCGCGTCAACGTTCTGTGCAAGATCGACAGGCTCAAGCTCGGCGAGAGCGAAATGGGCGCGTTCGTCGAGGACGCCCGCTACGGCTTCGCCAACATGGACAAGATCCGGCATATCGCGGTGGTCGCGGACAGCGCGTTCGTGAAGTTTCTCGTCGCCTGCGACAACGCCGTGTTCGGCGACCCGGAAAAGGGGCTGGTCGAGAAGTATTTCGGCACGAGCGAACTGGATGCGGCCTGGGCCTTCGTGCGCGGGTGAGAGGCGCGGCGACCCGAAAGGAAAACGCCCCGTCCCAGAGTCCGGGACGGGGCGTTTCCATTCTCCGAAGGCGCGCCGCGCCTACACTTCGAACAGCGACTCCAGGTCGGTCCTGGTCAGCGACTTGAACGCGTCCTGGCCCGGGATGATGGCCTCGGCCACGTCCTTTTTCTGCTCCTGGAGCTTGAGGATCTTCTCTTCCACCGTGTTCTGGCAGATCATCTTGTAGGAGAACACCTGCCGCTGCTGGCCGATGCGGTGCGTGCGGTCCGTGGCCTGGTTCTCCACGGCCGGGTTCCACCAGGGGTCGTAGTGGATGACGTAGTCGGCGCTCGTGAGGTTGAGCCCCGTGCCGCCGGCCTTGAGCGAAATCAGGAACACCTTGATGCTTTCGTCGTCGTTGAAATGGTCCACCTGCTCGAAACGGTCCTTGCTCGAACCGTCGAGGTAGGCGAACGGCACCTGGCTGATGGTCATCCACGAGCGGATGATGTGCAGCATCTGCACGAACTGCGAAAAGACCAGCACCTTGTGCCCTTCCTCGATGCAGTCCGTGATCAGGTCCTTGAAGGCGTCGAACTTGCCCGAGGGCAGGTTGGTGTTGACCCCGGGCAGGTCGAGCTTGAGCAGGCGCGGGTGGCAGCAGATCTGGCGCAGCTTGAGCAGCGCGTCCAGGATCGACATCTGCGACTTGGCCAGGCCCTTTTCGTCGACGGTCGCCAGCACCTGCTCCTTGAGCTTTTTCGCCAGCGCCGCGTAGAGGTCGAGCTGCTCGTCGAGGAGGTTGCAGTAGTAGACGTTCTCCACCTTGGGCGGCAGGTCCTTGGCCACCTCGGACTTGGTGCGGCGCAGGATGAACGGCCGCACCCGGCCGCGCAGGTATTCGAGCGTCTCCTCGTCGCCGTCCTTGATCGGCTTGACGATGCCGCGCTGGAAGGAGTTCTGGCCGCCCAGGAACCCGGGCATGAGGAACTCGAACAGCGACCACAGCTCGAACAGGTTGTTCTCGATGGGCGTGCCGGACAGGCAGATGCGCGTGCGGCCGTTTAAGCGCCGCACGGAGCGCGCCGTGATCGTATTGGGGTTCTTGATGTTCTGCGCTTCGTCCAGGATGATGGTCGCGAACTCGAACTTGAGCAGTTCGTCGAGGTCGCGACGCAGCAGCGCATACGTCGTGATGACCAGATCGGACTCGCCGATCTTTTTAAACATGTTCTCCCGGCGCGCGCCGTAGATGATGAGCTGCTTGAGGTCCGGGACGAATTTGTCCGCCTCGCGCTCCCAGTTGGGCAAAACCGACGTGGGCACGATGATGAGGTTCGGGCCCCTGACCCCGCGCTCCACGTTGTGCTGGATGAAAGACAGCGTCTGCACGGTCTTGCCCAGGCCCATCTCGTCGGCCAGGATGCCGCCGAAGCCGTAGTCCTTGAGGAAATTGAGGTACGACAGGCCCTGCACCTGGTAGGGGCGCAGGTCCGCGTGCAGTCCCTTGGGCGGGCGCACCTGCACGATTTCGCGGAAGCTGTGGATCTTCTGGCGCAGCGTGTTCCAGAACGAGTCCGTGCGCGCCTCGGGCAGGTCCTCGAGGATCTTGTCGAGCACCGGGGCCTCGAACTGCTTGAACTTGGCCTGGGGCGGCTTGTCCGTGTCGTAGCCGAGCGCCCGCAGCTTGTGGGAGAGCTTTTCCAGCCACGATTCCGGCAGGCTGGTGTACGAGCCGTCCTTGAGTTGCACGTAGCGCTTGCCCTGGGTCCAGGCCTTCCAAATCTTCTCGATCGGCACCTTCTGGTCGTCGTACTGGACCTGCAGGTCGAGGTTGAACCACTTCTCCTCTTCCTTGGACTCCACTTCGGCCACGATGACGGGCGTCGAGAGGCGCACCTTGTAGCGCGTGAGGTTCTTTTCCCCGTAAACCCGGTATTTCTCCACGAGTTTGGGGTAGGCGTCGAGCAGGAAGACGATGGCCTCCTCGGTCTCCAGGAACCAGTTGGCGTTGTTCCTGGGCTGGAAGCGCATGTCCGTGAGCATGTTGATCAGCGTCTGCTCGTGGTTGCAGTCCCGGGCGATGAGGTAGGACTTGCCCTCGTAGAGGTAGGAGGCGGTCATGAGGTCGGGGTTGGGGCCCGTCACCGTGATCTCGCCGTGCTCGGTCTGGTAGATGTTCTGGATTTGCAGGGTGAGCAGGCTGCCTTCCTCGTCCAGGAAGATCTTCGGGTCGTAGTTGGCCGGCACGAAGAAGGGCTGCATTTTGACCAGGAATTCCTCCTGGCCGTACAGGTCCGCCATGGGCAGGTGGGTCCAGACGCGGTCGAGGAACTCCGACACGTCGGACGTGGGGATCGCGGGCGGGTTCTGCACGATGTCGGAAACGAGCTGGGGCGGCAGGCCCGTCTGCACCGGGTAGAAGGCGTTTTTCCAGCAGACCCAGATGGGCATCTGGCCGTAGAAATACACTTCCTGGCCGAGGATGGAGAAGGGGGCCTTGCCGGGGCTGCCGAGCAGGATGTCGAAGGACAGGCCGTCCTCGGCGAGCCTCGGCGCAAGCTGCAGGCGCATGGTCTTGGACTCGATGCGCACGGGCTGCTCGGTGTCGCGCCAGTAGAGGTAGTATTCCTTGCCGATGGCCCAGAAGAACCAGGCCAGAAAGCCCGGCGGCAGCTCCACGCGGTGCCCGGCGTAGTCCAGGTGGTGGGAGAGCATCTCGGCCACCACGGGCAGGGTTGGGGAGAGCTCGGACCAGTCCGGGTTCTTGATGATCTGTTCCAGGGTGATTTCGGAATGGACCTGGGAGATGCCGGACTTGTTCTGGCGGGCGCGGAAAAAGGCCACCTGCAGCCGGCCGGGCTCGGGGTGGAAGCGGAAGATCAGGTAATGGCGGCCGGGTTCGGGCTCGGGCTCGGAGGAGAAATAGGCGCGGAAGGTCTGCCGCCATTCGCCGCGCGGCGCGGGCGCGGCTTCCGCGCCGTGGCCTTCGGCCTCGTCCAGGGTGCGGATGCACTTGAGCGCCGTGGCCCCGATGTGGCGGCAGACGCCGGAGAACGAATCCGGACAGTTGCAGAAAAAGTTGACCGTGCCTTCCTTGAGGTTGACGGAAAGCTCCGAGGAATAGACCTGGAAGTCGTCGCCCTGCACCTGCCCTTCCACGTCCCAGAAATGGTCGTGCTTGTTGACGGCCAGCTTCTGGATGCCGTCGGCGGCCACGATGGCGTGGGCTCCGTCCAGGATGTATTCGGGAATCGTCTCGCGGACGAATTCCGAAAGCAGCGATTTGATTTTCGTTTCGTCGTTTCCAGAGGCCATGGGCCAGGGACTCCTTGCGTAGCGTACTTCAGCCGCGACGCCGCCTGCGCGGCGCGTAACGGTGCTTGCGGGGTATCCGGCCCGCATAGCGGATTCCAGAGGAATTGGGAATGGAAATGTTGCCGGGCCGTCCTGCTTCCCATGCCGCCCGGCGGGCCATGCCCGGGGAAAAAGGACTTTTAATTTACGCCGGCCCCGTATATCCCTAAGGGCACGGAGCCTTGCGCATCCGCTCCAATATGTCGAATTGGGCGCATGATGCAAGCGAAAAGGAGTTCTATGCTCGCGGTTCGCACGGCTTTTTTCGTCATTTTGGCTTTTTTGCTCGCCCTTTCCGGGTGCGAAGGCCCGTCCGGCAAGGCGGATGACGCCAAAAAGGGTGAGAAAGCGCCCGCAGCCCAGACAAGCCAGGCTCCCGCCGGCGAACCCGTGCCCGGCGGACGCATCGTCATGGCCGTCATCGGCGAGCCCTCCAACCTCATTCCGCCGCTGGCCTCGGACTCCGCCTCCCACGAGGTGTCCGACCTGCTCTACGTCTCGCCGCTGCGCTACGACAAGGACATCAAGCTCGAATGCTTCGCCGCCGAACGCTACGAGGTGCTCGAAGACGGCAAGCTCCTCAAGTTCTGGCTGAAGCCCGGCATCCGCTGGACCGACGGCGTGGAGCTCACGGCCGAGGACGTGGAATTCACCTACAAGCTCATGATCGACCCGAAAACGCCCACGGCCTACGCCGAGGACTACAAGGCCGTCACGAGTTTCACGGTCACGGGCAAATATTCCTTCGAGGTCCGCTACGACCGGCCCTTCGCGCGCGCCCTGGTCACCTGGGCCGGGTCGATCCTGCCCAAGCACCTCCTGGCCGGGCAGGACCTCATGAACACCAAATACTCCCGCGAGCCCGTGGGCGCGGGTCCCTACACGCTGACCAGCTGGGAGCCCGGGCGCAAGCTCGTGCTCGACGTCAACAAGGACTACTTCGAAGGCCGGCCCTACATCGACCAGGTCGTCTACCGCATCATCCCGGACGCGGCCACGATGTTTCTGGAACTCAAGGCCGGCGGCATCGACATGATGGCGCTCACTCCCCAGCAGTACCTCTACCAGACGAACGGCCCAACCTGGGACGCCGACTGGCGCAAGTTCAAATACCTCTCCTTCGCCTACACCTACCTCGGCTACAACCTCAAAAGCCCCTTTTTCAACGATGTGCGCGTGCGCCGCGCCCTGGCCCACGCCGTCAACAAGGAAGACGTGGTCAAGGGCGCGCTCCTCGGGCTCGGCGTCCCGACCATCGGCCCCTACAAACCCGGCACCTGGATGTACGACGAGAACATCGAGGACTACGCCTACGACCCGGCCCTGGCCAAAAAGCTCCTGGCCGAGGCCGGCTGGGAGGACCGCAACGGCGACGGCGTGCTGGAAGACGCTTCCGGCCGCCCCTTCGCCTTCACTATCCTCACCAACCAGGGCAACGACCAGCGCATCAAAAGCGCGACCATCATCCAGAGCCAGCTTGCGGCCATCGGCATAAAAGTTGAGATCCGCACCGTGGAATGGGCGTCTTTCATCAAGGAATTCGTGGACAAGGGCAATTTCGACGCACTGATCCTCGGCTGGACCATCACCCAGGACCCGGATGCGTTCGACGTGTGGCACAGCAGTCGCGCCGTGCCCGGCGGGCTCAACTTCGTGGGATTCAAAAACGCCGAGGCCGACGCCCTGCTGGAGCAGGGGCGGCATACCGTGGACCAGGCGCAGCGCAAGAAGATCTACGACGCCTTCCAGGAGATCCTGCACCGCGAGCAGCCCTACCTGTTCCTCTACGCGCCGTACTCCCTGCCCATCCTGTCCTCGCGCTTCCAGAATGTGGCCGCCGCCCCGGCCGGCATCACCTACAACTTCACCAAGTGGTGGGTGCCCCGGGACAAGCAGAAGTTCCGGCTGGACAAATAGCCCCGCGACCGTCCCGGTACATCGCGCAACGCTCCCAACCCCCCGGTGAACGAGGCCGGGTCGGCCATGATCCGTATCAACGAAATCCTGGACAAGACCGCCGTCTACCTGACCGAACAGGAACAGGCGCTGCTCACCAAGGCCTACGTGTTCTCCGCCGCGGCCCACGCCGGACAGGTGCGCCTGTCCGGCGAGCCCTATTTGTCCCATCCGCTGGAAGCGGCCGGCATCCTGGCCGATATGCGCCTGGACGCGGCCAGCATCGCCTCGGGCCTGCTCCACGACACCGTGGAGGACACCAAGGCCACCGTGGACGAACTGGAAGAGCTTTTCGGCGAGGAAGTGGCCGACATCGTCGACGGCGTCACCAAGATCAGCCTCATCCCGTTTGAATCCAAGGAAGAGGCCCAGGCCGAGAACATCCGCAAGATGATCCTGGCCATGGCCAACGACATTCGCGTCGTCCTGGTCAAGCTGGCCGACCGCCTGCACAACATGCGCACGCTGGAGTTCCAGAAGCCCCAGAAGCAGGCGCTGATCGCCCAGGAAACCATGGACATCTACGCGCCCCTGGCCAACCGCCTGGGCCTGCACCGCATCAAGACCGAACTGGAAGACCTGAGCTTCAAGTACTTAAAACCCGACGTCTACAACCAGATTAAGGCCGGGGTGGACCGCCACCACACCCTGGACGAGGCCTACATCGAGCGCGTCATCGGCCGGATCAAGGAGATGCTCGGCGAAAACCACATCCGCGCCCGCATCTTCGGCCGCCGCAAACATCTCTGGAGCGTCTTCAACAAGATGCGCGTCCAGGGACTGACCATCGACCAGGTCCACGACCTCGTGGCGTTTCGCGTCATCGTCGAAACCATCCGCGAATGCTACGCCGTGCTCGGCCTCGTGCACTCCATCTGGAAACCCGTGCCCGGGCGCTTCAAAGACTATATTTCGATGCCCAAGGCCAACATGTACCAGAGCCTGCACACCACCGTCGTCGGCCCCGACGGCGAGCGCATCGAAATCCAGATCCGCACCGTGGAGATGAACCGTCTCGCCGAAGAAGGCGTGGCCGCGCACTGGAAATACAAGGAACGCGAAAAAAGCAAGTTCAATCCCAAGGATGTGGAGCGTTTCACCTGGCTGCGCCAGATCATGGACTGGCAGCGCGAACTCAAGGACTCGCGCGAATTCGTGGCCAACCTGCGCTTCGACCTCTTCCAGGACGAGGTCTACGTCTTCACCCCCAAGGGCGAAGTCAAGGAACTGCCCGAAGGCGGCACGGCCGTGGACCTCGCCTTTCTCATCCATACCGCCATCGGCGAACACTGCGCCGGAGCCAAGGTCAACGGCAGGCTCGTTCCCCTGGAAACGCCGCTCAAAAACGGCGACACCGTCGAAATCATCACCGACAAGAACCGCCACCCCAACCGGGACTGGCTCAAGTTCGTCAAGACCGCCAAGGCCCGCACCCGCATCAAACACTTCATCCGCACCGAGGAACGCGCCCGCTCCATCGTCCTCGGCCGCGAATTGCTGGAAAAGCAGGGCCGCAAGGACGGCGTCAATATCCAGAAGGCCATCAAGGACGGCTCCATGCTCGCCCTGGCCCGGGAACTCTCCCTGCCCGGCGTCGAAGACGTCCTCTCCGCCGTCGGCTACTCGCGCATCACGCCCAAAAAAGTCATCGGCCGCCTCCTGCCCAAAAAAGAGGGAGAGGAGGGCGACGTCCACCTCAAGGTGGAAGCGCCGGCAGCCCCCGCCGACAGCGTTGCCGGCACTGCCAAGGGCAAACCCGGCGAAGGCGTGCGCATCCAGGGCGTGGACAACGTGCTCGTGCGCCTGGCCCAATGCTGCAACCCCGTGCCCGGCGACCCCATCGTCGGCTACATCTCCCGCGGCCGCGGCGTGGTCGTGCATACCCACGACTGCCCCAACGTCCCCAACCTCGAATCCGAACGCCTCATCCAGGTCAACTGGGAAGGCGAAAAGGAACGCCCCTACCCGGCAGGGCTCTCCATCCTGGCCAAAAACCAGAAAGGCGTGCTCGGCAAAATCTCCCAACTGCTCGCCGAGGAAGGCGTCAATATCGACTCCGGCGCCATCCACTCCAATATCGACGGCACCAGCCAGCTCGTTTTCCGTATCGAAGTGCGCGACTCCAGCCACCTCTATCGCACCATCGACCGCCTTAGCCGCCTCGATGCCGTCATCGCCGTCAAACGCCGCGCCGTCACCGACGAACTCGGCGCTGGCCCCGACGCCGACGAAAACACCGAATAACGAAAAGGGGGGCGGAGGTGCGCCTCCGGCGGCTGGGGCTCTGCCCCAGACCCCGCCGGGGGGAGTGACTCCCCCCGGTCCCCCCGTTCGGCGTCGTGACGCGGGACGGGCTGCGGGCGCCGGGAGGGCGGTCGGTAGGCGGAAGCAAGATGGGGCCGTAATTTCCCCTGCCGCTGCCGTCGCTGTCGCGGCAGGCTCGGCAGTAAAAATTCCGGCCCCAGGCCGTCGCCCCTTTGGGGCGAGTTTGAAGGAATTTTGCTTTGAAAGCCTTGGGGAGAGAAGATGAAGATGCCTCCGGCGGCCAGGAGGGGATGATCCCCTCCTGGACCTCCCCGGCGGGGGATGGGTAAGCGGGAGGGAGGACGGTCATTGGGCGGGGCGTCGGGGTCTGTGGTCGCGG
>JAEWPX010000111.1 GCA_023399375.1 Pseudomonadota bacterium
GTGTACGGGCAGCCGGCCGTGCAGTTCCCGCACTGGTAGCACAGGCTGACGTTCTGCCCGGACTCTTCCTCCACCCTGTGAACGAAATCGCCGTCGTAGTCGCGGGTGAGATTGATGGTCTGCATACGTTCCTATCCGGTTGACGTGAAAGAAGCTGGTCTATCTCAAGCGGTTCGCCCTGACGCCCGGGGGCAGGAGAAACGACAACCGCGGTCCGGGGTGGATAGCATGGCGGTCAGTACTTGACCACCCCGGACCGGGTGTCGCACCTGGAGGATAAATTCCCTAAAAAAATCAAAGAAATACTTATTTTTTCAGTCTGCTCGGTCTTCGCCGTCTTGTATCGGTCCGGAACAAATGTGTAAAAAAGTGTCGTTGGTTGGACGTATTTTAGGTCTACAGAGGGACGAATCGGCGGTAAAACGCGTCCGCCGGCCCGGTGTTCCCGCCGCCGGCATTCCCGGCGACCATGTGCAGGCAGGCCGCAGAAGCCTCCGTGCGGGACGTCTGCCACCGCCCCGTCCGGAGAGCCTCCCGCCATGGGGCGGGCAGGGGCCGGATGTTCAAAGGGGGGGCCCGAAGGCCCCCCCTGAATGGTCGTCCGATTTACAGGGCGGCCGTGTAGATGGCGGCCACGTCCTTGTCGGTCGGGCAGCGCGGGTTGGTCAGACCGCAGGCGTCCTTCTGGGCGTTGCCGGTCATGGTCGGGATGTCGGAAGCCTTGACTTCCTTGCCATAACGCTTGCCGAGCTCGACCAGGCCGGACGGGATGCCGACGTCGGCGGACAGCTGGCGGATGGCCTTGAGAGCCAGTTCGGCGGCGTCGCGCGGGGACATGCCGGCGATGTTCTCGCCCATGATCTCGGCCATCGCGGCGAACTTCTCGACCTTCGCGATGAGGTTGAAGCTCTCGACGTGGGGCAGCAGGATGGCGTTGCACTCGCCGTGCGGCAGGTCGTAGAAGCCGCCCAGCTGGTGGGCCATGGCGTGGACGTGGCCGAGGGAGGCGTTGTTGAACGCCATGCCGGCCAGGTACTCGGCGAAGGCCATGGCTTCACGGGCTTCCATGTCCTGACCGTTGGCGCAGGCCTTGCGCAGGTACTTGAAGATCAGCTTGATGGCTTCGATGGCGCAGGCGTCGGTCATCGGGTTGGCGATGGTGGACACGAAGGCCTCGACGGCGTGGGTCAGGGCGTCCATGCCGGTGGCGGCGGTCAGCGCCGGGGGCATGCCGACCATGAGGACCGGGTCGTTGATGGCGATGTGCGGGGTCACGCGCCAGTCCACGATGGCCATCTTCACGTGGCGGGACAGGTCGGTGATGATGCAGAAACGGGTCATTTCAGAGGCGGTGCCGGCCGTGGTGTTGACGGCCAGGTAGGGCATGAAGGGCTTGGAGGACTTGTCCACGCCTTCGAAGTCGTGGATCTTGCCGCCGTTGGAGATGACCAGGCCGATGCCCTTGCCGCAGTCGTGCGAGGAACCGCCGCCCAGGGTGATGAGGCTGTCGCAACCCTCTTTCTTGTAGACTTCGACGCCGTCGTGGACGTTCTTGTCCGTGGGGTTGGGGATGGTGTCATCATAGACATGATATTTCATGCCGGCGGCGTCGAGCAGGTCGGTGATCTGTTTGCAGATGCCGACTTTCACCACGCCCTTGTCCGTGACGATCAGCGGCTTGGTTCCGCCGAGAGCCTTGATCTTCTCAGGGATCTGCTTGGCGGCGCCGATGCCGATGAGGGTCACGCTGGGAATGAAGAAACCGTAAACTTGCTCGCGAACTGCCATGGTGCCAACCTCACTTGGGTTAAGGTTATGGTTTTGCGAACGGACCCCAAACCTGATTTCCTTGCGGCTTTTGGGTAAACGCTTCCCCCTATAAAGCAATTCCCGGGCCAGTTTTTGCGTCCTGTTATTTCAATTGGTTGCACCTTTTCGCTCCGTTGCGGCGGGGCAGTCTGACCGTCTGCGCGTCGCCTTCGTGTGGCGCAAAGGGACACAGCCGAAACAAGGGTGGGTAAAAAGCGGCCAATTTCGGGGGTTGGGGCGTCATGGACAAGTTGTCCCACGCTCGTGTGCGGATTGGGTAAAAAGGTCACAGGGTACTGGGGTGGGGCGTGTTGTCCCGGAGAGAGCGAGAATAGGTAGAAAATAGTATAATTTTTCCAGTATATTGGAAAAATGTCGCCACCGCATGTGCTGGTGGACAAGATGACACGGAGGGCTTTTCGGAGCGCCGAATGCCCCTCCGGGCGCGCGGACCGGTTGCCGCAAGCGTGCGGATCGCATCTCGGGATAGCCTTTCGGCAACCCGTTTTTTACTGGTTCGGGTTTGCCGCAGCCGCGGGATGTGTTATCCGTGAGTCAGCTCCATATATATGGATGCACGACACACAAGGGAGGTTTCATGAAAAAGCTGCTTGCGGCATTTGTCGCCCTGTTGCTCCTCGCCGCCCTGGCGGCGGCCGGATGCGACAAGTCCGAGGAGAAGAAGGCGGAAACCAAGGCTGCAGCGCCGACCGCCCAGGAAGTCAAGAAGGACGTCACCCAGGCAGCCCAGACCACGACGGCCTACACCGCGGACCAGCTCGCCAAGGCCCGGCAGGAAGCGGCCGCGCGCATGGCGGCCATGGACAAGGACATCGACGCCCTGCAGGCCAAGGCCGCCACGCTTGGCGACCAGGGCAAGGCGCAGGCGAAACAGGCCCTCGACGATCTCAAGGCCAAGCGCGCCGAGGCGCAGGCCAAGCTTAAGGAACTCGGCGCTGCCGGCGAAGCCGCGGGCAAGGACCTTAAGGCCGGCTACGACGCGGCCATGGACAGCCTGGGCAAGGCGTACGAGGCGGCCAAGAAGGGCATGGAGCAATAACTCCGGCGGTTCTCGCCGTCCGGCCGGAGTCGAGATCCGGGCTGCGCCGCCGTATTCCATGGGCGCGGCGCAGCCCGGATCGTTTCGGGAGGAGAGAAACGCAGGCGCTGGCGACTTGACGCAGCGCTGAGGAGGCGTCCTGGTCTTCGGCATGGGGCCTACGTCCTGAGGACGACCCTGGCCGGGGGATGGCGCGCCCGCCCAGGATGTCTTTCTGCACGGAGAGGCCCGCGGCTTGGTTTTTTACGGCGCCATGCAATCGCCACATCCAATCCGTACAGAGATGCTGCCAGATGAAGTTCCCCAAGGAGGGCGAGCATGATGCGGGTGCTTTTCATCTGCGTGCACAACAGCGCGCGCAGCCAGATTGCGGAAGCCTATCTGCAGCAATTTTGCGGCGATGCCGCCGAGGTGACGAGCGCCGGTCTCGCCCCGACGGGCATCAATCCCCTGGTCGTCGCCGTCATGGCCGAAGAGGGCATGGACCTTTCGGGCAAGATGACACGCAAGGTCTTCGACCTCTATAAGGATGGGCGGCTCTACGATTACGTGGTCACGGTGTGCGAGGAATCGCTCGAGGAGCAGTGTCCGGTCTTCGCGGGCGTAACCCACCGGCTGCACCTGCCTTTTCCCGATCCCGCCGGCGTGGTCGGCACGGACGAGGAGAAACTGGCCAAGGTGCGCGTCATCCGCGACCGGATACGTGAGCGCATGGTCGCGCTGGCCGACGAGATCAAGACCGCCAAGGGGCGGCGTCCCGGCGACGTCTGGGAGCAGGGGGAAACGGTTTGAGCGACAAGGTGAAAATCCTGTTTCTGTGTACGGGCAACTCCTGTCGCAGCCAGATGGCCGAGGGGTTCGCCCGCGCCGACCGGGGCGACGTCCTCGAGGCGTACTCGGCGGGCGTGGAGAAGCACGGCGTCAACCACCGGGCCGTGGCCGTCATGGCCGAGGCCGGCGTGGACATTTCCGGGCAGGCGTCCAAACGCGTCGAGGAACTGCCCGACGTCGCCTTCGATTACGTCGTGACCCTTTGCGGCTCGGCCCACGACCTTTGCCCCTTTTTTCCGGGTCCGGTCAAAAAGGTCCACGCGCCCTTTGAAGACCCGCCGGCGCTGGCCGCAGGCGCGGCGAGCGAAGAAGAGGCCCTTGCGCGCTACCGCGAGGTGCGCGACGCCATCCGCGCCTTCGTGGCCGGGCTGCCGCAGAGCCTCGAGGAAAAAAACTAGTTCTTGCCCGGCGGCACGATCTCGCGCACGCCGTCCGGCCCGGCCACGACGATGCGCGCGGCCAAGCCGACGAAGAGCCCGTGTCCGGCCACGCCCGCCCGGGCGTCCAATGTCGCGGCCAGTCTCGCCGGGTCGGCCAGGGGCGCGAAGGCGCAGTCCGCGATGACGTTGCCGCGTTCGGTGCGCATGGGGTCGCCGTCCGGGCGCAGGCGCAGGACCGGGTTGCCGCCAAGCGCCGCGAGAAAGCGCAGTTCCGACGCCAGGGCGAAGGGTGTGATTTCCACGGGCAGGGCATGACGCGTGCAAAGCCGCGGCGAGAGCTTGCCCGCGTCGGCGACGATGACCAGCCGCTTGGCCGCCTGGCCCACGATCTTCTCGTAAAGCAGCGCTCCGCCGCCGCCCTTGACGCAGTTGCCGTCCGGGTCGATCTCGTCGGCTCCGTCGATGGCCAGGGCGAGTTCGGGCGCGTCGTCGAGGCTCGCCACAGGCAATCCTTCCCGGCGCAGCGCCTCGGCCATGAAATGGGCCGCCGGCACGAACACGGTGCCGTCAATCTCGCCGCGCCTGGCGCGTTCGCCGAGAAAGGGCACGGCGGCCACGGCCGTGGAGCCGTGGCCGAGGCCCACGGCCATGCCCGGCCCGACACAGGCCGCGGCCCGGGCCGCCGCGGCGCGCTTGAAGGCGGCCGTTTCCTTGGGACTATAGGATGATGTCTTGTTCATGGGCCCGAAATACCCCATTCGGGCGGGCGCGGCAGCAGGTTTTCGCGTCCGAAGTCGGGAAAATGCCCGGCGTGGTTTGCCTTTTGCCGGCAAAGAGTGTTTAGTCTCGAAACGTGCCGTCCGATGGGCGGGCGTCGCGAAAACGACCGAACAACCGAGCTGCGAGGCGACCATGCGACCCGAGATCCTCAATACGCGCATTTTCCTGGACGGGGCCGACCCCGAGGAGACCCGGCGGGTCATCAAAGCCCTGGGCTTCCTGGACGGCCAGACCACCAATCCGAGCCTTTTGGCCAAGAATCCCGAGGCCCAGACCCACAAGGTGGACGGCAACAAATTCTCCGCCAAGGCCATCTACCAGTTCTACGAAAAGCTCTGCCAGGAGCTCTCCGACCTGTTGCCGGACGGCTCCATCTCCATCGAGGTCTACGCAGACGAGACCACCACCGTGGCGGCCATGCTCGAACAGGCCCGGGAATTCGACACCTGGATCAAAAAAGCCCACATCAAGCTGCCGACCACCGCCGCCGGCCTCGAAGCAGCGAATATCCTCACCGGCGAAGGCCGGCGAGTCAACATGACCCTCGTCTTCACCCAGGCCCAGGCCGCCGCGGTCTACGCCGCCACGAAAGGCGCGGCGCGCGGGGCCGTATTCCTCTCGCCCTTCGTCGGCCGCCTCGACGACCGGGGCGAAAACGGCATGGACCTCATCGCCGACATCCGCAAACTGTACGGCGGCGGCGACCGCCACGTGGAGGTGCTGACGGCGAGCGTACGCTCCATGGAGCATTTTCTGTGCGCCCTGGCCTACGGCAGCGACATTATCACCGCGCCCGCGTCCATCCTCCTGGAGTGGGCCGAGGCCGGCATGCCCATCCCCGGAAGCTCCTACGTCTACGAGGCCCCCGGGCTCAAACCGATTCCTTACGAACCCCTGAGCCTCGACGCTCCCTACGCCTCCTACGCCATCGGCCATCCCCTCACCGACGCGGGTCTGGCCAAGTTCGCGGCGGACTGGAACTCCCTGATCGACATGGCATCCTGACCCTCCCGGACTTTCCGTTTCGACGGCCCGTCGCGCAAGCGGCGGGCCGTTTTGTTTGGGGCGGCGTTCGTTTGCTGCAGGATTATTACAAGAATGAAATAAAGAGGGGAGCGCAAGCAGCTCTTGCACCGAAAGGAGGAATCCGCGCCAGGAAAAGAAGAATCGGTAGAAATGACGAATCGTCAGATGACCTGCGCGCAGCGGGACGGGAATTTTACAAGAGACTGAAATGTGCTAATACATTAAAACTCTGTCATCCCTACGGAGTCCGCAGCGGCATGGTGAATGACGGAATTTGCGACAAGGAGGTTTCTGGGGACAAACGTGTTTTGAAGGCTGAAGGATGGAGAAGGTTCTGACGCGCGAGTCGTCGCTACCGATTTGTCGTCCGAGCACCATGATCATCCAACGATGCGTCGAACGAAAAGAAGCACGAGGAGCAATCGCATGTCCATCGGCAGCAGACCGATCTACAAGTCTCTCTACTTCTGGGTTATATTCGGTATTGTTCTCGG
>JAEWPX010000018.1 GCA_023399375.1 Pseudomonadota bacterium
TGGCTATGCCGTTCCCACGAATACCCTTTACCCTTTCTTCTCTGCCGCAGGCCGATACTTCCTTCTCCCCCCGTCGAGGGGGTCCGGGGGGGGATGATCCCCCCCGGCCGCCGGAGGCATCTTCCTCTTCCCTCTCCCTTACACCTTCGCCGGGTCGATGATCTCGCCGGCGATGGCCGCGGCAGCGGCAGCGGCGGGGCCGGAGAGGTAGACTTCGCTTTCGAGGCTGCCCATGCGGCCCTTGAAGTTGCGGTTGGTGGTGGCGATGGCGCGCTCGCCGCCGGCCAGGATGCCCATATGCCCGCCCAGGCACGGCCCGCAGGTGGCCGGGCCGACGATGCAGCCGGAATCCATGAAGGTCTCGATGAGCCCTTCGGCCAGCGCCTGCCGCCAGATGGCCGGGGTCGCGGGCAGGACGATGCAGCGCACGTCCTTGCTGACCTTTTTGCCCTTGAGCACCGAGGCGGCCTGGCGCAGGTCCTCGATGCGGCCGTTGGTGCAGGAGCCGATGACGGCCTGGTCCACTCGCAGGCCGGCGACCGCGGACACGGGCTTGACGTTGTCCGGCAGGTGCGGGCAGGCGATTTGCGGCTCCATGCCCGTGGCGTCGATGGTCACGACGCGCTCATAGGTCGCGCCGACATCGGCGGCGAGCGCCACGTCGCCCTTGCGGCCATGGGCGGCGGCGTATTCCAGGGTCTTGGCGTCCACGGGGAACAGCCCGACCTTGCCGCCGGCCTCGATGGCCATGTTGGACATGGTCATGCGGCCTTCGATGGAGAGCGCCGACGCCAGGGGGCCGGTGAATTCCAGGGCCTTGTAGAGCGCGCCGGAGACGCCGATGGTCCCGATCAGCGCGAGCATGAGGTCCTTGCCGCCGACGAACGTACCGAGCGTGCCGGTCAGCACCACCTGGATCGTGGGCGGCACCTTGAACCAGGTTTCGCCCAGGGCCATGCCGCCGGCGATGTCGGTCGAGCCCATGCCTGTGGCGAACGCGCCGAGGCCGCCGTAGGTGCAGGTGTGGGAGTCCGCGCCGATGACCACGTCGCCCGGGCCGACGAGGCCGAGTTCGGGCAGGAGCGCATGCTCGACGCCGACGTTGCCGCCCTCGTAGTAATGGGTGATGCCCATTTCCTTGGCGAATTCGCGGCAGACCTTGACCTGCTCGGCCGAGGCGATGTCCTTGTTGGGCGTGAAGTGGTCGGCCACGATGGCCACCTTGTCCTTGTCGAAGACGGCGGTCGCGCCCATCTTCTTGAAGGACTTGATCGCCAGCGGCGCGGTGATGTCGTTGGCCAGGACCAGGGACAACCGGCAGCGCACGATCTGCCCGGGTCCGGTGACCGTCTCGTCGCTGTGCGCCTGCAGGATTTTCTCGGCTAAAGTTGCGGGCATATCCGGTCTCCCTCCTTTTTGGCCAACCGGTTGAGTGCATTGATGAAGGCGAGCGTGCTCGCCATGATGACGTCGTCGTGGACGCCGCGGCCGACCGAGGTGGCGTCGCCTTCGCGCACGCGCACGGTCACTTCGCCCTGGGCGTCGGTGCCGCCGGTGATGGCGTTGATGTGGAACTCCTCGAGTTCGGGCTTGCGGCCCACAGCCTCGCACACGGCATTGAAGGAGGCGTCCACGGGGCCGGAGCCCGAGGCGTACTGGCGTACTTCCCTGCCGTCCACCACCATCTGGATCACGGCCGAGGGGGCGAGCTCCACGTTGCCGCAGTGCACGGAAATGAACTGCAAGGCGTAGTGGTCGGGCCGGCGCAGCACCTTCTCGAGAATAAGCGCCTCGATGTCCTCGTCGAGGATGTTCTGCTTGCGGTCGGCCAGTTCCTTGACCGCGTCGAAGACGATCTTGAGCTCGTCGTCGCTGAGCTTGTAATTGAGTTCCTTGACCTTGGCGTCCAGGGCATGACGGCCGGAGTGCTTGCCGAGCACGACCACCGCGCCTTTGCGGCCGATGTGTTCGGCGGTCATGATCTCGTAGGTGCGGCGGTCCTTCAGCACGCCGTGCTGATGGATGCCGGACTCGTGGGCGAAGGCGTTGCGGCCGATGATCGGCGCATAGGGCGGTATGGGCTGGCCGATGATGCCGGAGAGGCGGCGGCACGAGGGGAAAAGCTCCTCGGTGACGATGCCCGTGGTCAGGTTGTAGTAGTTGGGCCGGGTGACGAGGCCCATGACCACCTGTTCGAGGGACGCGTTGCCGGCGCGCTCGCCGATGCCGGAGAGTGTCACTTCGGCCTGGCGCGCGCCGGCGTGCAGCGCGGCCAGGGTGTTGGCCACGCCGAGGCCGAGGTCGTTGTGGCAGTGCACGGCGAAGGTGACCTTGTCCGCGCCTTTGACGTTGGCCAAAAGGTGGCGGATGAGGTCCGCGAATTCGGCGGGCTGGGCGTAGCCCACGGTATCGGGGATGTTGACGATGGTCGCGCCCGCGGCGATGACGCGGTTGCAGACTTCGACCAGGAACTCGGGGTCGGAGCGCGAGGCGTCCTCGGCCGAGAACTGGACCTCGACGCCCTTGGATACGGCGTGGCGCACGGCCGCCTCGGCCATCTCCAGCACCTGCGCCGGGGTCTTGCCGAGCTTGTGCTCCATGTGCAGGGCCGAGGTGGCGAGGAAGGTGTGGATGCGCCTGTGTTTGGCGTTTTTGATCGCCTCGTAGCCGCGGTCGATGTCCGCGGGCAGCGCCCGGCACAAGGCCGCGACCACGGGTTTTTCCACGGCTTCGGCGATGGCGGCCACGGCTTCGAAATCGCCGACGCTGGCGGCCGGAAAACCGGCCTCGATCACGTCCACGCCGAGCGTTTCCAGCTGGCGGGCCATGCGGACTTTTTCCTCGCGGGTCATGGTGGCCCCGGGCGACTGTTCGCCATCCCGGAGCGTGGTGTCAAAAATGTATACCCTGTTTTCGTCGGGCATGGGGATTCTCCCTTTTGTGTCCCGCAACGGGCGCGGGATGCGCGGGCCGGACGGCGCGCAACAGCGTATGTTGGTTAGCCGAGGCCCCGGACGATGACAAGAGATGTCAGAAAGGGATTGACGGTATTATGAGAGCTCCTGGAGGGGCTCCCGTAGCTTGGCGCGGCGCGGCAGAACGAAGAAGGTGTAGAAGGGACCGGAGAGGAGGTAGGCGGAGAAGAGCAGGAAGCCCATGAGCCAAGGCTCGGAGGCCACCACGACGAAGAGGAGCATGGCCGTGACCATGGCGCTGAAGGGATGGGCCTTGACCAGCCCGAACTCCTTGAAGGAGGCGTAGCGCACGCGGCTGACCATGAGGAAGGACAAGGCGTAGACGAGACCGAGGCAGGCCTTGGGCATGACCACGGCGGCGATTTCGGCGGGCAGGTAGCGCTCGAACATGTAGAAAAGCGCGAGCATGCAGCCTGCGGCGGGAATGGGCAGGCCGACGAAGAACTTCTTGGAGGTCACGGTCTTACCGGCCATGACGTTGAAGCGCGCAAGCCGCAGCGCCCCGCAGGCGACGAGCATGAAAGCAGCCAGGATGCCCAGGCGGCCAAAGGGGGCGAGCTGCCACTGGTAGGCCATGATCGCCGGGGTGACGCCGAAGGCCACGAGGTCGGAGAGCGAATCGAACTGGACGCCGAAGTCGCTGCTGGTGCCCGTGAGCCTGGCGACCTTGCCGTCGAGGCCGTCGAAGAGGCAGGAAAAGAGGATGGCCAGGCAGGTCATGTCGAAACGGCCCTCAATGGCCCAAAGCGCGCCCAGAAACCCGGCGAAAAGGCTCGCCATGGTAAACAGGTTGGGCAGGATGTAGACGCTCCTGCGCGCTTTGCTTTGGCTGATCTGCTCTTCCATCGGGTCCGGCTTCACTGCCGGCGTCCTCGCAATGCGTTTCCCGCATTGCCGGGACACCGGGCTCATCAAATTACCTTGAAAAACACCAGGGTATTTTTCAAGAGGCGCGGCTTCAATCGTCCTTTTGCGCCAGGACGGTGACGCCAGCCATGGTCTTCTGCCCCATTGTGACGGCCGGATGATAACCACGCGGCAAGTAGACGTCAAGGCGCGACCCGAACTTGATCATGCCGTAGCGCTCGCCGCGCTTGAGCGTGTCGCCGGGCGCGGCCTTGCACACGATGCGCCGGGCGATAAGCCCCGCGATCTGCACCACGGACCACAGCCCACCGTCGTCGCCGCGCAGCCCAAGGATATTGCGCTCGTTGTCCGTGGAGGCCTTGTCGAAGGAGGCGTTAAAAAATTTGCCTGGGATGTAGCGCACTTCCGTCACCGTTCCGTCGATGATCGCGCGGTTCACGTGGACGTTGAACACATTCATGAAGATGCACACCACCTGGCGCATCTCGCCGGTCAGGGGGTCCGGCGCCTCGCCCATCTTGCAGACCACGCCGTCGGCCGGGGCCACGGCGATGCCGGGGCCGGTCGGCGCGGCGCGGTCCGGGTCGCGAAAAAAATTGAGGCAAAAGGCCGTGAGCAAAAGCAACGCCACGGCGGGCACGGGCCAGCGCAAAAGCGCCGCGACAAGGGTCGCCAGGGCGCACAGTCCGATGATGGGCAGGCCGTCGCGGGCCAGGCCGAAAATGGGATTATACACGCGGAGCTCCAAGGGTCGGGCAGACGTCGGCGAAATCGTGGAAAAAATCGGCCTCGTCGCGGTAAAGGATGGTGTGAAAGCCAAGCGACGCGGCCAGTTCCACGTTGCGCGGCGCATCGTCGATGAAAAGCGACGCCTCGGCCTTCGCCCCCATGGCGGAAAGCGCCAGCGCGAAAAAGGCGGCGTCTCGCTTGCTCACGCCGTGGTGGTAGCTGTTGAACACCGCGTCGAAATGGGAAAAAATGCCGTGGCGGGCGTCGAGACGGCCCAGCCACTCGGTCTGGTCGCTCAAGATCGCGGTCCGGATGCCGGCGGCCCGTGCGGCGTCGACAAGGGCGAACATGCGCGGCCGCAGGGTGAAATGCGACAGCACCGTTTCCGTCAGCCAGGCGTCGCCGGCCGTGATGCCCGTGGCCTCGCGAAACGCCCGCCAGAAGCCGGCCTCGTCGCAGCCGCCGACCACGAAGCCCGTGCTCCAGGCCATCTCGTAGGCCAGCGGTTCGAGCACGGCCGGGTCGCGGCCGGTCTCCCGGGCGATGGCGAGCAGGGCCGCTCGAAAGCCCTCCTCGGCCAGCACGCCGCCGAAATCGAAAAATATGGTCGTGGGGCGGCAAAGCCCCTCCATCACGTGATCCAAGAAAGCCTCCGTCCGCTTCCCATGCCGGGCCAAACCCCGTAAACTGCCCGAAGGCCAGTTCGCCTTTAGCCGGTTCCCCCGCGCCAAGCAAGCGTGGAGGGGAAGGGAAGAGGAGAGAAGACCGGGGCGCTGCCCCGGGCCCCGCCGGGGGGAATGATTCCCCCCGGACCCCCTCGAATGGGGGTGAGGGGGTGAGGGAGGGAATAATGGGGGAGACGATCCGTGTGGGGGTGAGCGCCTGCCTGCTCGGGCAGAACGTGCGCTACGACGGCGGGCACAAGCGCGACGCATACGTCGTGGAAACACTGGGTAAATTCTTCGAATTCGTCCCCGTGTGCCCGGAGGTGGAGTGCGGCCTGGGCGTGCCGCGCGAGGCCATGCGCCTTGTCGGCGATCCCGAGGCCCCGCGCCTGGTGACGATAAAAACGGGCGTGGACCTCACGGAACGCATGCGCGCCTGGGCCTTGCGCCGGGTGCGCGAACTCGGGGGCGAAAATCTCCGCGGATTCATTTTCAAGGCCAAGTCCCCGTCGAGCGGCATGGCCCGGGTGAAAGTCTACGGCGAAAAGGGCGCGCCGGCCCCGCGCGGCACCGGCCTTTTCGCACGGGCCTTCATGGACGCCTTTCCCCTGCTCCCCGTGGAGGACGAGGGCCGCCTGCACGACGACCGGCTGCGGGAAAACTTCATCGAGCGCATCTTCACCCTCGACCGCTGGCGCGCGACCCTTGCCGGCGACGGCCGCACGAGCCTTCCCGCCCGGCTCGTGGCCTTCACTGCGGCCAACAAGCTGCTGCTCATGTCGCACAGCCCGGAGATGGCCCGCCAGCTCGGCAGGCTCACGGCCGAGTCCAAGCGCTGGCCCGTAGACGCCCTGCGCGAGTCCTACGAGACCGTGCTCATGCGCGCCCTCACCCTGCCCGCGACCCCGGCCAAGCACGCCAACGTACTCGAGCACATCGCCGGCTATTTCAAGAAATTCCTCGACGCGGACGACAAGGCGGAATTGCTGGCCGTCATTCGCGACTACCGCACGGGCCTCGTGCCCCTGGTCGTGCCCGTGACCCTTTGCGCGCACTACGCGCGCAAGTTCCGGGTGGACTATCTCCTGGCCCAGGAATACCTCCATCCCCATCCCGTGGAACTCAAGCTGCGCAATCACGTCTAACCCCGGATACACCGCATGCGCATCCTGCTCGCCGTCCTGCTCCTGCTCGCCTGTCTTCCCGCCGCGGCTGCGGCAGCGGGGCCCAAGGCCCTGCCGAGCGCCCGGGCCACGGCGCAAATCGTCGGGAAATTGACGGCTTCCGGCCGCATCCACGGCCTGGTTGTCGGCTTCGTCAGCCCGCAGGGACGGGCGGTCTACGGATTCGGGCATTTCGGCGAAGGAAAAAACGATCCGCCACCGGACGGGCGCACGCTGTTCGAACTCGGCTCCATCACCAAGACCTTCACCGGCCAGATGCTTGCCCAGGCGATCATGGAGGGGCGCGTGCGCGCCACCGACCCCATGCGGCTCTACCTGCCCCAGGGCGTCATCGCCAAGGATTCGCCGCTTTTCTGGGTGAGCCTCCTTGACCTCGCCACCCACACCTCGGGCCTGCCCGAAGCGCCGTCCAACCTGCCCTCCACGGACCCGCGCAACCCCCTGGCCGGCTATTCCACCGCCCTGCTCCTGGACTACCTGCGCACGGCAAAGCCGATCGCGCCCGTCGGGCAGAACTTCTATTACAGCAACACCGCCGCCGGTGCGCTGGGCCTGATGCTTGCGCGCCTGTGGGACACCGACTACGAAACGCTTGTCAAAACGCGCCTTTGCGCGCCTCTTTTCCTGCGCGACACCACTATCGCCTTAAGTCCCGACCAGGCCGCGCGCATGACCCGGGCCCACGCCGAAAATGGCAGCCTGCTGCCCAACTGGGACGTGACCGGGCTCGAAGGGGCCGGGGCCTTCCGCTCCACGGCCGAGGACATGCTCACCTACGCCGCGGCCAACCTCGGCATCCTGCCCTCGCCGCTTCTGCCGGCGATGAAGCTGGCCCAACTGCCGCGCAAGCACGTCTCGTCCATTCCCACGCTCTACATCGGCCTTTTCTGGAACATCATGAACTTCGGCGGCAAAGAGTACGTGCTCCACGCCGGCCGTTCCGGGGGCTATTTCGCGCTGGTGCTGCTCTCGCCCGAGGACGGGGCCGGCGTGGTGTTTCTGTCCGACACCGAAGGCGATTTCTCCAACGAGGGCTGGAAGCTCCTGGAACTCGTCTCGGGCAAGCGCCAGCCTTGACCCGGGCCGGCTGGAACCGGATTTGCAACGGGCAGGCAGCGCGAGACGATTCCCAAACGCCGGCCGGCGCGTCCCGCCCCGCCGCGCTCCGGCCCCAACGCCCCAACCGGAGGATCCGCATGGCCGCGTCCGACAAACCGCAAAAAGCCGCCGGCATCGGCTGGGACCTCGACGCCCTGCCCCTGGACAAGGCCTGCCGCTACTTCCGCAATTATCTCGACGCCTTCGCGATCGACCTTCCCCTGGCGGTCACCTTCGTCAACCGCGTCCTCGAGGAAAACGCCCCGAACCTGCCCCCCCTGCCCGAAGACGCGCGCCGGCTGCTTACGCACGCCATCCGCTCGGCCGTACACCTGGCCACCTTCGATCCGGCCATCCTGGGGCTTGGCGCAAACTCCGGCGTCACGCCCGGCGTGCAGACCATCGTCAAGGTGCTCGAAGCCACGCACGTGGAACCGGAAGTGTTCGACCAACTGCGCAAGGCCTCGGTCAAGCACCAGGCCGAGGACATCCGCGCCATCTGCGAAAAGATACTGGCGCGAAATCCCATGGCCGTGCGCTACGCCGACCTGCTGCTCGCCGTCGACTTTCACGAGGGCCTGCCGCCGAGTCCCGCCCTGGCGGGCTTCCGCTGCCCCAAAGTGCTCTCGCCCCTGTGGACCAGGCGCCTTTTCAACCATCACGCCGGCATGGGCGACGACGACGCCGCCCTTGCGTTGTGGGAAAGCGTCAAGCCTCTTGCCGACGACCCCGTCACCCTGGGGCTGGCCGCCGAACTGCACCGCCGCGCCAGGGACACGCAAACCGCCCTGGCCCTTTACGACCAGGCCATCGCCTGCGACGCCTTTGCCCGGCCGTACCGCCTGCGACGCGAGGAGCTGGCCTCTCCCTTTCGGCCGGACCACGGCCTCGTGGACAGCAAACGCGTGGCCGTCTACCTCTACAGCTTCAACAAGGCGCAAATCCTCGGCGAAACCCTCGAAAGCCTGCGCGGCAGCGCCATCGGCCCGGCGCGCATCAAGATTCTCTTAAATGGCTGCACCGACGACAGCCTGACCGTGGCCGGCCGGGCCAAGGAGCTCTTTCCGGAAAACGAGGTGGAGATCATCAGCCTCCCGGTCAACGTGGGCGCGCCCGCGGCGCGCAACTGGCTGCTGGCCCAGCCCGCCACCCGGGAATGCGAATACGCGGCCTTCCTCGACGACGACGTCTACGTCCAACCCGACTGGCTGGCCCACCTGCTCACCGTGGCCGAGCGCGACCCGCGCATCGGCAACGTGGGTTGCAAGGTCGTCTTTCCCGGCCGCTTTCCCCTGCTGCAATACCTCTACCGCCATGTGGCCATCGCCCACCCCGAGGTGATCCGCGTCAGTCTGCCCACGCCCCCGGACCAGTACGACACAGGGCTTTACGACGTCGTGCGCGAAACGCGGGTGGTCATGGGCTGTCAACACCTGTTGCGCACGGCCTCCCTGGCCGACGCGCCCGCCTTCGACATCCGCTACTCACCCTCGCAGATCGACGACACGGATCACGACCTGCAACTGTGCCTGGCCGGCTGGAAGGTCTTCTACTGCGGCACGGTGACCTGCGTGCACCGCCAGGGCTCGGGCACCTCGGCGCGCAGCCGGCTTTCCATGGCGAGCCAGGGCAGCATCATCGGCAACGACGTGAAGTTCTCCTACAAGTGGTTCGACCGCCGCGAGGA
>JAEWPX010000137.1 GCA_023399375.1 Pseudomonadota bacterium
GCGGCGCGGCAGCGAGCGCCACATAGGCATGTTCGGACGCGCCCCAGGGCGCGCAGGCGTGGGCCACGCCGCCCGGAATGACGAAGCCCTGCCCCGGGGCGACGCACCAGCGGCCGCCGTCGGCCTCAATGCGCCGCCCCCCGGACAGGCACAGGCCCACCACGGTCTTGGCGTGGGCATGGCGGACGATGTCCGTGGAGACGCCCTCGCCCCGCACGGCCGCAAGGCCGGGCACGGCGGGGTGGCGTATCACCCAAAGACGCGGTTGGGCCATGCGTTGCCTTCCGTGTGAAGAATTTGAGAGGTATGCCTCCGGCGGCCAGGAGGGGCAACGGCCCCTCCTGGACCTCCCGAATGGGGGGGACATTCCCTGCACCGGGCGGCTGCATCGTCGCCTACGGGAGGCGATATTACAACAGCGCCGGGAAGAACTTGGCAAAAAGCGTGAGCCCCTCGTCCCCGGCCGTAACCTCGTGGACCACGCCCCTGGGGATGACGGCGGACACGCCCGGCAGGTAGGCGACGCGCGTCTCGCCCACGCCGGCTTCGCCCGAACCGGCCACCACCTCGTGCAGTTCCCACTGGCCGTCGTGGGCGTGGCTTTTGAGGCTTTTGCCGGGCGCAACGCGCACCAGATGGCAGCTTAAGGCCCCTTCGGTATCCGCGCCGCGCACCAGATGCTTGAGCGCCACACCCGCAAAGGCGGGATGGACATTCCAGGGAAGTTCGGCGGCTTCGCGCGCGCCGGCCGGGACGTGGATCGTGCGGCCGCAGGCCAGGATCGTTTCGGCAGCATTTTTCATGACGCACCTCCTTGCGTTGCGGCCGACCCTGCCATGGGCCGGAACGGAGTTCTTGGACGATCTTGCAGGCTTGGGCCGAATTCCCTTTACGCCGCAGCGGGCGATGGGTAAGGTGGAAGTACTTTTTTTCACAAACGACAAGCCACAGGGTCCGGCATGCTCATCTCCGACATCATGCGCACCACGCTCATCAAGGTCCGGCCGGAAGCGCCGATCGGCAACGTGCTCATCTGGTACGGCGGCATGACCCACGTCTTCCGCAACACCTACGTCGTGGACCATTGCGACCGGCTGCTCGGCGTCGTCACCATCCACGCCCTGCTTTCGATCATCGTGCCGCCGAGCGTGACGTCCAAGGCCGCGGGCCTCGGCGGCCGCGAGGAGCTCCTGGACGCGCTGCGACGCAACATCGCCAGCATCTCGGACACGCCCGTGGGCGACCTCATGGACGCGGATTATCCTTTCGCGCATCCCGAGGACCTGTTCGTCATGGCCAGCGAACTGATCGTGGAAAAGGGCATCACGGCCCTACCGGTCATCGACCCCAACGGCGTGCTGGTCGGTGAGATCACGCGCCGCATGATCCTGCATTTTCTCGTGCAAAACCTGTGAGGAATCCCGTTATGCGCAGTCTGCCGTATCTGGCCGCCCTGGCCCTGGTCCTGGTCTGTTCGCTTTTCGTCCTGGCCAAGACCGCGCCGGCCGACGCCCTGTCCGCCTACAGCGACCGTGTCCAGGCCGCGCCGCAAAGCTGCCTGGGTTGCGAATGCAAGGTCCTTGGCTGCGGCTGCGGCTGATGCCCCCGCGCCATCTTCCCACGACTCCGCGATAAGTAACGAAGAGTAACATCCCCCCTTTCGGGGTGGTCCAGGAGGGGCCCGCGGCCCCTCCTGGCCGCCGGAGGCATTCTCCCCTTCCCCCTACTCCTCCGTCTCCGCTGCGGCGGTGACGGCGAAGCCGGGCAGATCGAGGACGGCGGCCGGGCGTTCGGAGAGGATGTCCAGGCGCGGGCCGTTTTCGCGGCCCGGGCGCAGGGCGAAGACGCGCCTCGCGTGGTTTGCGAAATGGTCCACGGGATGGTGGCTGATGTAGAGCACTTGCAGGTCCAGGCGTTCGGCAATGGCGGCGATCAGGCGCACGAACCCGGGCACGAGGTCGGGCCGCAGCCAACAGTCCTGTTCGTCGAGGACGAGGAACGGCCGGTGCGCGGCCGGGTCGAGTTGGGACAGCGCGATGAGGCGCAGGCCCACGGACAGGATGTTGCAGACCGACCCGCCCTGGCCCGTGAGGATGTCCTCGGCGCGGCCGTCCTGCTCCATTTCGAATTCGATGTGCAGCCGGTTGTTCTTGACATCCCGGCGCGAGACGACCTTGCGGTCCTGGCCGAGGATTTCGCGCACGGCGTGGGTGAGGTCGGTTTCGATCTCGTCGAGGACCGCGCCGAAGAGTTCGCGCGTGAGTTCCTCCAGGCGCGCGGCCACGCGCGGGGACATGTCCAGGAATTCCGTCACGGTAGCGAGGGTTTCGCGCGCGCTTAAAAACTCGCGCACGCGGCCCTCGGCCACGCCCGAGAGCCGGTCCAGGCGGCGTGTCATTTCCTGCCGCTCCCGCGCCAGCGACCGCCAGTCTTCCTGCCCCGTCAGTTCCATCCCCGCTCCTTCACCACACGCCTTCCCCTCTTTCGGGAGGTCCAGGAGGGGCCGTCGCCCCTCCTGGCCGCCGGAGGCGCTTTCCCCCCGGTTATTCCTCAAACTCCCGCTCCACGGCCACGAGATCGCGGCGTACGCCTTCGACGTGCTCCTTGTAGGCGGCAACGAGCCGGGCGTTTTCCGTGCGCATGCGCTCGAGCAGCACCGTGAGCTCCTTGGGATCGGCGGTGCCGTATTCGGCTTGCGCGCGCGCTTCCAGGTCGGCGAGCTGGCGCGTGAGGTTGGCGAGGTCCTGTTCGGCGCGGACCTTGTCGTCGCGCAGCCGTTCGTACGCGGCCTTGAGCGCGGCCAGTTCGCGCTGGGGGGCGGCGTCGGCCTCGGCGACGCGGGGATTGTTATTTATCGGCGGCATGAGTGACCTCGCTGTAGAGCTCCCAGATGACGTCCGTCTCGGGGCTTTCGGGGTTCAGGTTCGCTCGCAGGAATTCGCCGAGCCCCGCGCCTTCGCGGGTGCGCCGCCAGGCAAGGCGGGCAAGCCCTTCCAGGAAGCGCGATTCGCCGGCCGGCGCGGCTTCCTCCTCGGGCGGGAAGTCCTGGTCCGGGAACACTTCGGCGAAGGGGCGAAACGGCACGGGCCACGCTTCGAGCGCCGCCGCCCCGGGCCGCCACACGGCGGCGGCGGGCACGCGATCCTTGGCGCGACGGTTGAATTTCAGGCGCGTGATGTTGCCGGGGTTGGCCCAGCGGGTGCATCCGGCGACCACGGTCGGCTGCGGCCTGTGGATGTGGCCGTTGACGACCCAGTCCAGGCCCGGGATTTCCCGGATCTTCACGTGCTTGTCCAGAAAGTCCGGAAACCCGACGTTGTGGTGGGTGAACCAGACGCTCTCCTCGCCCGGGTCCTTGTCCACGCTCGCGGGCAGCGGAGCGCCATCGGGAGAAGCCCCGAGCACGGCCGTGCCCGTGGGCGCAACGAGCCTGGCGAAAAGCCCGGGCGCGTCGAGCACGCGGACCACGCCCGCGGCGGCGAGCACGGCCAGGGAAGTGTCGGAGGTGAAGCGCGCCTGGTACTTGTCGTGGTTGCCGACCAGGACGTAGGGCGTATGCGGCCGGAAGAGGTCGATCAGGGCCACGATCAGAGCGTTGGGATTCTCGCGCGGCCAGTGGAAGAGGTCGCCGAGCACGATGGGCACGAGGTTTTCGGCGACGGCATGCTCCAGGCACGCGGCGAGCTTGGCCAGCACGTCCTCCATGTAGGAATCCAGGCGCTGCATGGGCGGCGTCGCGGCCACGTGAGGATCGGGCACGAGAAGCAGGCCGTTAGCCGAAAGCTGCGGCAGGCTCATGAGGCGTCCTTTTCGGGAGCATGGACGTGGCCGCTGCCGAGGAAATCGTCGGCCGAAAGCGCGCCGCCGCACAGCGGACAGCTGCCGAGCTCCTGAAGGCGCGCGGCCACGCGCGCGGCCATGTCGGCGAGTTCGCGCGCGCGGCGATCAAGGGTCGCGGACGCGGCGGCCACGGTCTGCCGCGCGGCGGCGAGCTGCGCCGCCAGGGCGGCCAGGGGC
>JAEWPX010000164.1 GCA_023399375.1 Pseudomonadota bacterium
AGCCCCGGCTGGCCGCGGCCGAAGCCGTGGGTGCGCTGCCGCTGCCGGGCGTGCGCGGGCCGCAGTCTCCCGAGGCGATCGCCGATGCCGCGCCCGCGACCTTCGCCATGCTGCTGGACCGGGCCGGGGCCGCACCCGACGCCCCGCCGCGCGTCGCCGGCAGAAGTCTCCTCATCCCCGGCCGCAGGCCTGGGGAACTTGTGGTCATAAAGCGCCTGCGCCACGGCGAGGACCCGCGCGGCCTGGCCTTGGAAGCGGCCTGGATGGAGCACTGCGCCGGGCTGCCCTTTCCCGCGCCCTGCCATGTGCCGATACCCTGCCGCGACGGCGCGGCGCGACTCTTCGCCATTGCCGATGCCCCGCACGCGTTGCCCGGCCTCGATCCCGAAGGCCGCTGCCTGGCCTACCGCGCGACGACCGACTATTTCCGCTATCCCAACGAGCCGGGCCGGCCCCTTAACGGCGGGGAACTCGTCGCGGTCATGGCCCGGGCCGCGCTGCTCCTCGGCTGGCTGGCCGGCCGGGGCATCGTGCACGAGGCGGCCATCCCCCTTTTTCACAACCGGGTCCAGCGCGAACGGCGCGACGACGGCGGCGTTTACGACTGGCGGCTGCCCGGCCGCCTGGACCGCTGGCTGTACTCGGCGGCGCATCCCAATTTCGGCGCATCGGGCCTGCGCGATTTCGAACACCTCGCCGCCGTTTCCCCCGGGACCACGGGCGGCGGCAGGCTCTATCGCCGCATGGGGGACCACGTGGTCAGCCTGCTGCTCGTGGCCGGCAGCGCCTTCCGCATGCGCGACCCGGCCCTCGTCGGCCGCGACGGAAAGGGCCGTCCCGTGGACGCCCGCCATCTCTTCGATCCGCCGCTGCTTTCCCGCATCGTGGCCGCCGTGTTCGCCGGCTACCACGAGGGTTTCGTCGGCGCGCCGCCCGCAGTCATGCCCCTGTGCCCCGAGGCGCTCGCCCGGCGCATGGTCGAAGAAATGGGCGTGGATCGCCACATGACCGAACTGCTGCGCGTGGCCGACCAGGAAGTCATGACCGACGCGGATTTTGCCGCATTTCTGACCTCGCGCGGCCTGTCCCCCGAAGCTGCCGCCCGCCACCGCCGCGGCGAAGCCGACGTGGAACTCGAAACCGGACCGCATCTCGGAGACTTCAACAACCGCACCAGCCTGCCGGAACTGAGCGAAGCCGCCGCCGCCATGGTCGCCGCCTGCCTCGCTGCCCGCCATGAGCGGGACAGGAGAGGGGGGGGAGGAGGAGAGAAAGATGCCTCCGGCGGCCAGGAGGGGGTGACCCCCTCCTGACCTCCTCGATAGGGGATGCGGGAGATGGGAGCCGTGTGGCGGCGCGGTCGCGGGCGGGAGTCCGTCGGCGAGGGGGGCCGGGGGGGATGATCCCCCCCGGCGGGGTTCGGGGCAGCGCCCTGATCTTTCCTCTCTCTACTCCTACCTTCTATTTACCGCGATTGCCGGTGCCGCAGCCGGAGCGCACGGACTGGCAGTAGGCGACGCAGGCCTTGTCGCCGCGGCATTGGGAAACGCACTGCTGGTATTGCTGGGCGCACATGGCCGGGGTTTCCGGAGCCGGGTTGCCCAGGCGCTGGAGCATTTGCTGCGTGACCTGGATGACGGGCACATTGGCGGCCTGGGCGGCGTAACCGTCCTGGACCTGCATGACCGCGCTGCATGTCAGGTAGCATTGGGGCACCACGGCGTTGCAGACCACGCTCGGGTCATGCTGGGCGCCGTAGGGCATGGAGATGGCGGCGACGGCGGATCCGTCGGGTTTGACGCAATACAGTTGGGTTTGGGCCAGGGCGGCCGAGGCGGCGGCCAGGGCCAGGGTGAGGACAAGGGCTACGAACAGGGGTCGATTCATGATTTCCCTCCTTGCGGGATAAGGCTTCCGCTATGCTGTTTCCTACGGGAAGTCGGTGACGTTGTCATGAGGGAATCACAAAATAGGGAAAGCTTCCATGAAAAAGTCTTGTGGCGGGGCGGGCTCGGGCGTAGACGACCTGGGGTCGCGGCTGTCGTCGCGCGGGGAAGCCGGTTGAAAATGGGCAAGGCCCGTTGACTTTTGCCGGGGTGCCGTGCTAGTCGATCGCGACTTGTGAAGTTGTGCACGAGCGCCCGCGCGTTTGGGTCCGGCCCAGGCGGGTCCGGGGACTGTCGCAGGACGGGAGGGGACAGGGTGTTCGGCCGGCTTATCAAGGATAAAAGCGTTCGCGAGTCCATTGCCTCGGCTTCGGTGGTGGGGCTCAATCTCGTGTCGGCCACGTTCGTCGGTCTTTTCATCGGCTGGTGGCTGGACAAATGGCTGGATACCAAGCCATGGCTTTTGCTTGCGTTTCTGGTCCTCGGCATCGTCGCGGGATTCAAGAACGTGATGGTGGAAGTCAGGAAGATCCAGAAGGCCGACTCGGGCGAACAGGACAAACAGGGCGGGGATGATGAAAAATCTTAGGGACAAGCTGGATCGCTGGCTTCTGCGCCGGGGGTATGTGCACCCCGAGGTGCGCGAGCTCGTGCGCAACCAGTTGCTCCTGACCGCTTTGGTGCTCGCGGCGACCTTGCCGTTCGCGGGCATGTCCGTGGCGGCCTGGTCCCTGGCCGCGGGCACGGTCATCATCTCGGCCAATTTTTGCTCGCTGGCCAAGTTCGGCCAGCGGATCACGGGATACGCAAACAGGCGCGAAGCCGTGGCGGCCGTGCTGGCCCGGTTCTATTTCCGGCTGGCCCTCTCGGGAGCGGCGCTTTTCGCCTGCATCGTATGGTTCGGGGCTGCGCCGTTGCCGCTTCTGGCCGGCATCACGACGGTGGTGGTTAACTTCCTCGTCTGGGGCGTGTGGCGCCATGCCGGCTCCAAGACGCACCAAACGCTTACGGGAAAGGAGGCATAGGACATGGCTGGTGGGTTGCCGCATCCGGTTCTTCTCGTCGACGAGGCCGCGAAGGCCGTTGGGCTCTATAAGCTCAACGACGCTTTCCACGCCCAGGTCATCGATTCCAACGTCATCTACGCCTGGTTCGCCATGATCCTGCTCATCATCCTGGGCATGCTGGCCACCCGCAAGCTCGAGATGGTCCCCGGCGGATTCCAGAATTTCTTCGAGGTCGTCGTCGGCGGTCTCGAATCCTTCGTCGTCGAGAACATCGGCGAAAAAGGCCGCAAGGTCTTCCCGTTCCTGTGCGGGCTGTTCCTTTTCATCATCACGGGCAACCTGATCGGCCTCGTGCCCGGCCTCGACTCCCCGACCAACAACGTGAACACCAACGCCGCCATGGCGCTGACCGTGTTCGTCTACTACAACTTCTGGGGCATCCGCATGTGGGGCCCGAGCTACATCAAGCACTTCATGGGCCCGTTCTGGTGGCTCGTGCCGCTGATGCTGCCCATCGAAATCATCTCGCACTTGGCCCGGCCGCTCTCGCTCACGCTCCGTCTCTTCGGCAACGTCCGCGGTGAGGAAATCGTCCTGGTGCTCCTTTTCGCCCTGGCTCCGGTCGTCGGCACCTTCCCGATGTACTTCCTTTTCTCGCTGGCCGACTGCATCCAGGCCTTCGTGTTCTTCATGCTGGCCATGATCTACCTCAAGGGCTCGCTGGAACACGCCCACTAGAATCCCGGGGGAAATGGTCCTTAGGACCGTAACTTTAAACACCTGTTCTCAGGAGGATCGACATGCGTAAGGCTTTCATGACCATCTTCTCGACCGCCGCCCTGCTGGCCCTGGCCTCCGTCGCTTTCGCCGCCGACACCGCCGGCGCCATGGGCGCCATCGGCACCATCTCCTGGGCCACCGCCATCGGCATGGGCCTGGCCGCCGCCGGCTGCGGTCTTGGTCAGGGTCTGGGCCTCAAGGCCGCCTGCGAAGGCACCGCCCGCAACCCCGAGGCCGGCGGTAAGATCACCGTTACCCTGATCCTTGGTCTGGCCTTCATCGAATCCCTGGCCATTTACGCCCTGGTCGTCTGCCTGATCCTGCTCTTCGCCCACCCGTTCGCGAAGATGATCACCGGCTAAGTAACGACTCGTCCCGGAAAGGAGGCCGGGCCATGTTTCCGGCCTCCTTTCTTTTTGGAAGAACCCGCCTCACCAGCACGCACCAAAGGATGACGCCTTGAAGAGCGAGCACATCCCAAAGGCCACCATCAAGCGCCTGGCCATGTACGTGCAAGTGCTGGAAACCCTGAAGCGCGAAGGCTCCCAGGTCGTCTCCTCGGAACTCCTCGCCCGGGCCTGCAGCGTCAATCCTTCCCAGATCCGGAAGGACCTTGCATACTTCGGCGAATTCGGCGTGCGCGGCGTAGGCTACCACGTCCAGGACCTCATCTACTCCATCAAGCACTCCCTCGGCGTCGATCGCGTCTGGAAATGCGCCCTCGTCGGCGTCGGCAACCTGGGCAAGGCCCTCCTGCGCCACCAGGATTTCAAATTTCGCGGCTTCGACATCGTCGGAGCCTTCGACTGCGACCCCTTCAAGATCGGCGAGGAAGTCTCCGGCCTCGAAGTCGTCTGCACCCGCCGCCTCAAGGACGCCGTCAAGGAACTCGGCATCGAAATCGGGCTCATCACCACGCCCGTCAACCGCGCCCAGCGCGCCGCCAATTTCCTCATCGAAGCCGGTGTCAAAGGCATCATCAACTACTCCCCCGCCATGCTCTCCGTGCCAAGCGACGTCTTCGTCGAATACGTCGACTTCTTCCACCACTTCTATTCCGTCGCCTTCTCCATTACCATCGACCGCAATCAGGACCGCCCCGGCACCGATCCGTCCGAAGACGACGAGTAGTCGCGTCGAAGTGAAGACGCCTCCGGCGGCCGGGGGGGATCATCCCCCCCGGACCCCCTGGACGGGGGAGCGGGAGGCGGGTGGCGGTATTGGCGTGGGCGGGAGTACGTCGGCGAGGCCGGAATCGGGACGGCGATGCCGTCGCTGCGCTCCAGGCTCGCCATCCCGATTC
>JAEWPX010000030.1 GCA_023399375.1 Pseudomonadota bacterium
ACGGGTGAAAATGTGGCCAACAGGGAAATTTACTGGGGGGAGGAACGTGGCCGGACCATGCATCATCACGGTTGGCAATAACAAGGGCGGCGTGGGAAAATCCACAACTTGCGTGAATCTTTCCGCAGGGTTGGCGCGTGACGGCGCATCCGTGCTCGTCATCGACGGCGATCCCCAATCCAACACCACCTCGACGCTGCTCCCCGATTTGGGGCTGCGCGAAAATTCCAGTCTGGTCCGGGCGCTGGAAGACCCCGAAGGGGCCTTTTCGCCGTTCGCCTGCGCCACGCGCACGGAACGACTTGAAATCGTTCCCAATTCCATCCGCTGTATGGAATGGGAGGTGCGGTCCTATTCCGGCATCGACTCGGTGCTCGGATTTTCCCGGCTGCTGCAAAACGACAAGGACCTCGCCAAATACGATTTCGTCATCATCGACACCCCGCCCAACATCGGCCCGATGCTGCGAAACGCCCTGCTCATCTCCGATTTCGTCCTCGTTCCCTGCCCCGTGGGCGACCAGTACGCCCTGGACGGCTTTTCCACCTTTATCCAGGTCCTTTCCCAGGCCAAGCAGCAAAACAAGAAGCTCCTGCTCCTCGGCGTGGTCCTGACCAAGTTCGACGGCCGGGCCATGACGCACAAGAAGAACAAAAACCGCATCCGCGGCTTCTTCGACGCCAAGGGCATTCCGGTCTTCGAAACGGAAATTAGGGTCAACATCGACATCGACCGGGCCCATTCCCAGCGCAAGACCATCTTCGAGTTCGACGCCAACAAATCCGGGGCCCAGGACTACGCGGCCCTGGCCAGGGAGACCTTCGCGCGTGTCCAGAAAGAAGCCTGATCCCGAACCGGATCTCTTCTCCAGCGTGCCGCCGCGGGAAACCTTCGCCGCCTTCCCGACCCTCGACGCTTTTCCCGAGCAGGCCATCGCCTTTCTGACCGGCAAGGGCGGCGCGGCAGAACCGGTCGCGCCGCGCGTCACGCCCCTAGCGGGTGGGGCGGCCACCCCGGCCGTGCCCCGCGCCGCTGCGACGGAGACCAAGCCTGTCTTGAAGCCGCACGGCAAGTCGGAGAAAAGGCCTGTCTCAAAGCCTGACATTAAACCAGCCGCTCAGCCGGCCGAACAGTCCGTCAGCCAGCCTGTCGGCCAAACAGACGGCCAGCCCGACTGCCAGGGCGAAAACCCCACAGCCAGCCTTCCGGCCAGCCTGTCTCCCGCACACCAAGCCGGTCAGCCAGCCGCACAGCAGGCCAACCCGTCAGAAGGCCGGACACGAAGCCTGACAGAAAGCCGTACGGCAGACGACGGGGCAGGGCTGTCTGCAAGCCCTACAGTAAGCCTGTCTCCAGACCGGACGTTCAGCCCCTTTCCAGGCCTGTCCGGCCCCGGCGACCGGCTCAACGCCAACCAGCGCGGCGTCCTCGAGTTCCTGCTGCGCGTCCGGCCCTACATCGTCAAATTCCGCGACATCGCCGCCGCGCTGGGCATGCGCGAAGCCACGGTGCGCACCATCCTGCGCCGCCTGGCAGCACTCGGCATCCTCACCTTCAAAAAGGCCCGCGACGGCAACATCCAGGGCGTGCGCCTGGAATTCCACCAGGCCGTGCTCGCCCAGTACGGTTGCGACCTGTCCGCAAGCCAGACTATAAGCCTGTCACAAGGCCCATCCCTAAGCCGCGTTGAAGACCTCACTGCGCCGGAACTTTGCGACCCCACTGTCGGCCACACTGCAAGCCGGACAACAGGCCAGCCAGCCGGTCCGGCAGCCGCACCGCAAGCCGGACAAGCGGCCGGTCAGACAGCCGATCCATCCCCCTCTTTAAGAGAAGAGAGAAAAGATCTTTCTATCCTTCCCGAGAACGCCTTCGGCTGGGACGACGATTTCCTGGCCATGATGTGGCCGGCCGTGCGCAAGGCCGGGTTTCGCGTGGAGCAGATCCGACAGGCCGCGGCCGCGCGGGCGCGCCTGGACAAGGCGCTGGACATGGAGTCCGTGCGCCTGAGCCTCGACCGCGCCGACTGGGAGCTCGAAACCACGGGCCGGCTGACGGAGCTCGGAAGCGGCGAGGCGGTCAAAAACCCGCAGGCCTACGTCTTTACCGCCCTGGCGCGCTGGGGCATGTTGCGCGCCCATCCGGACTACGTATCCCGGGAGGAGACCGAGGCGGCGTCCGCGGCCGAGGAATTGAAGCGCCGCCGCGAGGCCGCCGCGAAGCTGGAGGAGGCCCGGTTCGAGAGCTGGCGCGCGAGCCTTGGCGAGGAGGACTTGGCCCGGGCCCTTGCCGGCTGTCCCGGCGGGCCCAGGGAACAGTGGCTGCGCAACTACTGGCGCAAACACGGGCAGGGCGGGTAGGGCCGCGACATCGGTTCGCGCCGTCACGAAATCAATGCGCCGCCGCGACGCGGTAAAAAAGAGGACACATTCTATGCAATGGCTTTCCCGCGTGCGGCCGCAGCCCGGCGCGTGCGTCATCGCCGAAGCCGGCATCAACCACAACGGCGACTTCGACCTGGCGCTCGAACTGGTGCGCCGCGCCGCAGCAGCCGGGGCGGACTGCGTCAAGTTCCAGACTCACCGCACCAGCGCCAGCGAGTCCAGGCATTCGAGCAAGCCCGGCTATTTTTCCGGCCGCATCGGCGGCATGTCCAAGCTCGAATGGTCGCGCTCCCTGGAATTTCCCGCCGAACGCTTCGCCGAACTCAAGGCCTATTGCGGGGAGTGCGGCATCGCCTTCCTGTCCACGGCCTGCGACGTCGCGGGCCTGCGCATCCTCGTCGACATCGGCTGCGAGGCGATCAAGATCGCCTCGGCCGACTGCAACAACGACTACCTGCTTTCCGCCCTGGCCGAGACCGGGCTGCCGGTGCTGCTTTCCATCGGCATGTCGCGCCTGGAGCAGGTCGATCACGCCGTGGAACTGCTGCGCGCACGCGGGGCGGGCGAACTGGCCCTTTTCCAGTGCACCTCCCAGTATCCCGCGCCCTACGACCAGCTGCACCTGCGCGTCATGGCGACCCTGGCCGCGCGCTACGGCGTGCCCGTCGGGTTTTCCGACCATTCCCAGGGCATCCACGTGCCCGTGGCAGCCGCCGCCTTGGGCGCGGCCATGATCGAGAAGCATTTCACCCTGTCGCGCAACCTGCCCGGCGTGGACCACGCCGCCTCGGTCGAGCCCGACGAGCTCGCCGCCATGGTGCGCCGGATCCGCGACGTGGAAGCCGCCCTCGGCAGCCCCGAAAAGACCGTGCAGCCCGAGGAGCTGGCCAACGCCGCCAACATGCGCCGCAGCCTCATGGCCGCCCGCGACCTTGCCGCCGGCACGGTGCTGTCCGCGGACGACGTCACGGCCAAGCGCCCCGGCACCGGCCTGCCGCCGACGGAAATCGGCAAACTGCTCGGCAAGCGCCTGCTCGTGGACATGGCGGCCGAGGACTTCTTCGAACTGTCCATGGTGGCCGATGCCTCCTGAGCGCGCGGCAGCGCTTTTCCCGCGTTTTTCCGCCCTGACCCCGGCGGATCTCGCCGTGGAAGGGCATACGCACACGGATTTCACCGACGGCCTCGCGCCGCCCCGGGACTATGCCGCCCGCGCCGCGGCCCTTGGCCTGTCGCGCCTGGCGTTTACCGAGCACATCCGGCGCACGTCGACATATTGGCCGCGGTTCGCCGACGAGGTGGCGGCTCTGCGTCGGGAAGGGGGGCCGCGCCTCCTGGTCGGCTTCGAGGCCAAGGTGCGCGGCGGGGAAGGGGCGCTCGACATCCCGGACGCGGCCCATGCGGCGGCGGACGTGGTGCTCGGCAGCGTGCACGCCGTGCCGGGAGCGCAGGGAGCGCGGCCGCCGCGCGACGTGCCCCGGGAGGAGCTGGCCCTTTCCGAGCGGGACCTCGGGCTGGCGCTGGTGCGAGGCGGCCAGGCCCAGGTCCTGGCCCACGCCGGAGGCATGTCCCTGGCCCTTTACGGCGATTTTCCCCTGGACTATATGGACGCCCTGGCGCGGGAATGCGCCGGGGCCGGCGTGGCCTTCGAGATCAACGCCCGCTACCACGCCCCGGTCCTGACGCGGCTGTTGCCCCTGCTGGCGCGGCACGACCCGCTCGTTTCGCTGGGCTCCGACGCCCACGAGCCGTCCCAGGTGGGCGCGATCGGCGTCTTGCTGCGGCCGCTGCTGTTCCCGGACGCGCCAAATTTTCCCGCACGAGCCGCCACATGAACAAGATTCCCGTCGGCGTCACCTGCGTCGGCTCCCTGGTGGGGCAGGGTGTCGTCAAGTCGCTTCTCGCCTGCGACCTGGCCGATCGCCTGGAGATCGTCGGTTTCGAGTACCTGCCCGGCACGGCCGGTTCCTACTGGATCGAAACCACCCATCTCATGCCGGACATCCTCAAGCCGGAAGTGACGTTCGAGGACTATCTCGAGCGCTTCATCCCTCTGGTGCGCCGCCACGCCCTGCGCGTGCTGTTTATAGGAATAGGGTTCGAGCTGCCGTATTTCGCCGCGGCAAGGGCGCGCATCGAGGCCGAAACCGGCTGCACCGTGCTCGTGGGCTCGCCCGAGGCCGTGGCCGCGGCCGACGACAAGTACGCCACCTTCGTCGCCCTGCGCGATGCGGGCCTTGCGCCGCCGGCCTCGTTTCTGCCCGGCGACGATTTGCGCGCGCTGCCCTATCCCGTGATCGTCAAGCCGCGCCGGGGCACGGGCAGCAAGGGCCTGCGCCTTGCCGCCGACCCCGACGCCCTCGCCGCCTGCCTGCCCCTGGTCGCCGATCCCGTCATCCAGGAGGCCGTGGGCGACGCGGATTCGGAATACACCTGCGGCGTGCTGCGTTTCGACGGCCGCGTGGAAAACGTCATCTGCCTGCGCCGCCGCCTGCGCGACGGCAACACCAACGTCGCCTGGAACACGCCGGACACGCCGCCGGCCGTGGCCGAGGCCGCCGCCCGTGCCGCCGACGCCCTGGACGTCTGGGGGCCGGCCAACGTGCAGTTGCGCCTGGACGCCGCGGGCAGGGGGCGCGTGTTCGAAATCAACCTGCGCTTTTCCGGCTCCACGGGCATGCGCACGCAGTTCGGAGTCAACGAGCCGGAATACGCCCTCAAGCGCGTGCTCGGCCTGCCGTTGCCCGCGTTTTCGCCCCGGTTCGGCAAGGTGCTGCGCTATCCCGAAGAGATCTACGACCCGGAGGGCCGGTGAGCGCCGCGCAGCCCGTGGTCGTGGTCACGGGCGCGGCCGGGTTTTTGGGGCGCCATGTCTGCCCGGCGCTTGAGAGCCGCTACCGCGTGGTCCGTCTGGTTTCGCCGCGCCGTGCCGGCGACGCGGCCCTGGACGTTTACGCCCTGGACCTCGCCGATGCGGCGGCGGTCGCGGCCTTTGCCGATGCGGCCGGGTTCGGGCCGGTCCACGCCCTGGTCCACATGGCCGCCGCGCTGCCCGGCGCGGGCCGCGAACGCGACCCTGCCGTTTACGACGCCAACGCCGCCCTGACCCGGGGCGCGCTGGCCCTGGCCCGGGCGCTGCGCCCGGCCTGGCTCGTCAATTTCTCGAGCCTGGCCGTGTATCCGGTGCGAGACGGGGTCTTCGACGAAGATGGCCCCATCGATCCGGCGGCCAACACCGAAGGTTTCTACGGCCTGGCCAAGTTCGAGGCGGAAATGCTCCTGCGCCTGCTCGCCCCGGCGGAGACCGGCGTGGTCAACCTGCGCCTGACCCAGGCCTACGGCCCGGGGCAGGGCGACAACCTGCTCGTGGCCGTGCTCGCCCGGGAACTGGCCGAGCACAACACGGTCACGGTGTTCGGCGACGGCGAGCGTGTGAGCAACTTCATCCACGCGGACGACGTGGCCGCAGCGCTTCTCGCCGTGCTTGCCGCGCCCCGGGCCGGGACCTACAACCTCGGCTGCCATGAATCCATGCGCTACGACGAGGTCGCCGCGGCGGTCGTCGCTGGCGCCGGAAACGCCGCGTCCCGGCTCGTGCGCGTGTCCCGGGGCTGCCGCGCTGCAGCGATTCTGTCCACGGCGCGGTTCGAGGCCGTCTTCGGCTGCGTCTGCCGGCGGCGCGACTTCTCCTTTCTCGCCCCGGAGGGCGCGTCGTGAGCGGGCCGCGTTCCATCCTGCTGCTGCGCTCGGCCGATCTGGCCCTGACGCTGCGCGCGCTTGCGCACCTGCGCGAGCGCTTTCCCGGGGCCGCGCTGTCGCTGCTGTGCCAGGCCGGGGCGGAAGCGTTCGTGCGCGAGCACGCCCCCTTCGCCGCGGTCGTTCCCTATCCCTTCCGCGACTTCAACCTGGCCGCGCCCGCGTCCGCCCTGGCCCACGTGCCGCGCGCCGACCTGGCCCTGGCCCTGTACAAGAACCGGGGCGAGGGCTACGAGGAGGTCGACGCGTTCGTGGCGACACGGCTGCGCGCCGCGCGCAAGGGCGGGTTGACGGCGGACCTGGAGTTGCGGGACGCGCTGGATACGGCTTTTTCCCGCCTGCGCGCCCTGGCTGCTGGGCTTTCGCGCCTTTACGGCGGCAACCCCATGGCGCTGTGGCGTTCGCGTCGCGCCAGCCGGCCGTTTTTGCGGCAGGGCTCGCGGATCGTGCTGTGCGGCGCGTCGCGCCTGATCCTCGATCCGGGGGCGCGGCTTGCGCTTGCGCCGAACGCCGTGCTGCGCCTGGGCTACACGCCGCCTGACTGGGCCGGCGTGCGCTCGCCCCACGGGGCCGTGCTGCGCGTCCAGGCCGGCGCAGTCTGCATGGTGGAAGGCAGCGTGAACATTTTTTCAGGGGCGCGGCTCAACGTCTTTCCCGGCGGGCGGCTGACCATCGGCGACGGGGCCTACGTGGCCTTCGACAGCCGGGTGCTGGTCGAGCGGGAGGTGGTCATCGGGGCCAACTGCGCCGTCTCCTGGGACGTCGAGATCTTCGATACGAATTTCCACCGCGCCGGTCTCGACCCCGACGCGGCGCACCAGGCCGCGGTGACCGTCGGCGACCAGGCCTGGATCGGGGCCGGGGCGCGCATCCTGCGCGGCGTGGCCGTGGGGCGCGGTGCCGTGGTCGGCGCAGGTGCCGTGGTGACGCGAAGCGTCCCGGACGGCGTGATCGTCGCCGGCAACCCCGCCCGCGAAGTCGGCCGTCGCGACGCGGCGCAGAGAATATAACGCACAAGGATACTTCCGTATGAGCAACTTCCAGGACCTGCTGGCCGATACCCTGCAGGAGGAGATGCGCCGCCGCCAGGCCATCCTCGACCGCCAAGCCTTCTGTCCGGTGCCGCCCAACCACATCTACGTCGAGCCCACCAACAAGTGCTTTCTCAAGTGCGCCATGTGCACGGACAAGGCCACGCGCGGCGAACTCGGCATGATGCCCCTGTCGCGCTGGCGCAAGATCCTCGACGCCCTGGCCGCCGCCGGCGTCAAGGCCCCGGTCAACCTCATCGGCCGCGGCGAGCCCCTGGTCAACCGCGAACTGCCCGAATTCGTGCGCTACGCCACGTCCAAGGGCGTGCCTTGCGCCATCATCTCCAACGGCGTGCTGCTCAAGGAACGCTACGCCCGCGAGCTGCTCGCCGCCGGCATCCGCAAGATCCAGTTCTCCCTGCACGCCCACAGCCCCGAGACCTACAAGGCCATCACCGGCGTGGACGCCTACGCCCGGGTCAAGGACAACCTGCTCGGCCTGATCGCGCTCAACAAGGAATACGGCTCGCGCTGCTACATCAACGTCATGAGCGTGGAGTCGAGCATCAACCGCCACGAGAGCAAGGATTTCGTCGAGTTCTGGAGCCCCAGGGTGGATAGGGCCTTCGTCACCCCGCTGTATTCCATCCAGGGCGATTCCCGCATGGCCGAGGAATCGGTGCAGAGCATCCTCGGCAAATGCGGCGGCGACCGGCCGGCGCGCCATCCCGGCTGCGCCTTCCCCTGGTTCTTCCTGAGCTTCCGCCTCGACGGCACCATCAATCCCTGCCCCTACGACTTCAAGACCCAGTTCAACATCGGCAACGTGGAGGACGGGGACTTCGACCTGATGGCGGTGTGGAACGGGCCGGAAATGCTGCGTTTCCGCCAGAACCACCTGGACGGCCGCTTCGACTACTGCGCCGAGGTGGGCTATCCCTGCGAAACCTGCGAAATTCCCGTCGCGCCGGACACCTACAAGGGACTCGACAGCTATACCCGGGATTTTCATGTGGTCTTTTCCCGGGAGTTCGCGGCGATCCTCAAGAATGTCGACGGAATGTAAGCCCGGACTGCCCCCGGCCCTGGCCGGCCTCGGGCGCGTGGCCGTGCACATGGCCGACCCTGGGGCCCATGCCGTGCTCTCCCGCCTGGCGCGACGGCTCGAAGCCGGCGGCGCGGACGTGCGCTTCCTGCTTGAGGGCTGGAGCGCCGCTCATGCCGCCGTGCCGGCCGACGCCGTGCTGCCGGACGTCGCCGCCGCCGCGTCGCGCGACGCGCTCCTGCTCGGCGCGCGCAGCGACTTCGCCGCGACCCGGGCGCTCATCGACCGTTGCCGCGTCCTGGGCCTGCCCACGCTCTTCGTCTTCGACGCCTGGAAGAACCACCGCCTCAATTTCGTCGACCCGGCCGGCGGGGCCGTGTCCCTGCCGGACCGCGTCGGCGTCATCGACGCCTACCAGGAAGGCCTCGTGCGCGCGGCCCTGGCCGACGCGCTTGCGGAAGGGCAGGCCGTCCGCATCGTCGTGCTCGGCCATGCGGCCCTGGAGGAGCAGGCGGCCGCCGTCGCCGCCCAGAGCGGGGAAACGTGCGCGCGCCTGCGCCGCCGCCTGGGCGCGGAAGAAGGCCGGCGGCTGCTCCTCTTTCTGAGTGAGCCCATGCGCCGCGACTACCGCGAGGTTAACGGCCTGGACCCGGGCTACGACGAGCGCGACGCCCTGGCCGCCTTTTTCCGCGACCACGTCCGGCCGGGCGACCGCGCCGCCGTCAAGCTGCACCCGCGCCAGGACGTCGCGGAAACGGCCGCCTTCCTCGCAGGCCTTGGCCTGCCCGAGGCCCCGGCCGTGCTCGCGGACGAACCCCTGGAACCGCTGCTCGCCGCCGCGGACCATGTTTTCGGCATGACCTCCACGGCCCTGCACGCGGCCATCGCCGCGGGCAGGGCCGTCACTTCCCTGCAACCCGGCCGCAACGCCTACGGCCGCACCCTGTCCCATCCGGCCCTCGAAGCCCGGCTGGCGACCTGAACACGCCCATGCAGCTGCACATTTCCACCACCGCTTTCGCCGCGGACGTGCTGACGCCCGAAGGCGCGCCCGCCGCCGCGGGCCATCCGGCCCTGGAGCTTTCCGGCGGACGCCACCGCGATCCCGCCGTCCTGGACGCCGCCCTGGAGAGGCTTGCCGCCCAGGGCGCGACGGACATCCTGGTCCACAACTACTTTCCGCCGCCGTCCGCGCCCTTCGTGCTCAACTTCGCCACGGCCGACGCCGCCCTGTTCGACCGCTGCTTGCAGCTCGCCCGCGCGGCCCTGGCGCTTTGCGCGCGCCTTGGCGCGCCCTATTATTCCTTCCATCCCGGCTACCGCCGCGACGGCCGCGAGCTGCCGGACGGCCATTTCGCCTTTGCCGGGCCGCCCCGTTCCATGGAAGACGCCCTGGCCCGCTTCCACGCCAATTTCCCGGCCCTGGACGCCCTGGCGCAGGCGGCCGGCGTGGGCCTGGCCGTGGAGAACCTCTTCCCCACGCGGGCCGAGGTCACCTCCCTGGCCAACACCCTCGCGGAGATGGAGGCGCTGCTTGCGCCCCTGCCCGCGCGCACGGGCCTGCTTTTAGACCTCGGCCACCTGGCCGTTTCCGCCAACATCCTCGGCTTCGACCGCCGGGAATACCTCGACGCGTTCCTGTCCCGCCACGGCCGGCGCTTGTTCGAGGTGCACCTCTCGGCCAACGGCGGCGAAACCGACGACCACCTGCCCCTTGTCGCCGGCGACTGGCAGCTCGGCGTGCTGCCGCGCCTGCGCGGCCTGCCCGGGGCCGACGGTCGGGGCGTGCGCGTCACCCTGGAATCGCGCCGCCTGCCCCCGGAAACATTGCGGGAAACGACGCAACTCATTACAAGCCACTGCTGACCGACGCCATGAGAGACACCATACTATGGATTTGAACCTGTCGAGAATGGTTTTCGCCCCGGACGCGACGCTGGGGCAGGCCACGGACCGCATCCTGGCCGGAGCCCGCAAGGTGGGCTTTTGCGTGGACGCGCACGGCACGCTGTGCGGCATCCTGACGCAGGGCGACGTGCTGCGGGCCTTTCGCGCCGGCGCGTCCCCCGACGATCCCGCCGGGAAACATGTAAACCCCAACCCCGTCACCGTGGCGGACGACCTGTCCCTGGCCGAGGCCAAGAAGCTCCTCGGCCGGCGCATCCAGCTCATTCCGCGCGTGGACGCCCGGGGACGGCTCACCGGCGTGGTGGACCTGGAAACCACGGACCTCGGGTTCGTCAACATCAAGAACAAGTCCGTGCTGGTGCTCGGTCTCGGCTACGTCGGCCTGACCCTGGCCCTGGCCCTGGCCGAGGCCGGCTTCTCGGTCAACGGCCTGGACGTCAACGCGCCGCTTCTGGCCAAGCTCGGCCGCAAGGAGCCGCCCTTTTTCGAGGCCGGCCTTGAGGAGCTGCTCGCCCGCCACGTGGGCAGTCGTCTCCAGCTCGTGGCCGACGCCGACGCCTGCGCCTCGGACATCTTCATCATCACCGTGGGCACCCCCGTGGACCCGGCCACGAAAAAGCCCAACCTGGACTACATCCGCACCGCCGCCGCCACCGTCGGGGGCAACCTGTCCCGGGAAAACCTCGTCATCCTGCGCTCCACCGTCATGGTCGGCACCACGCGCGACGTGGTCATTCCCGAGCTCGAGCGCGTCTCCGGGCTGGTCGCGGGACGGGACTTCTTCGTGGCCTACTGCCCCGAGCGCACGGCCGAGGGCAGGGCGCTCAAGGAGCTGCCCCGCCTGCCCCAGATCGTGGGCGGCCTGGACGAGAAGAGCGTGGAGATGGCCTCGCGCCTTTTCAACGAATACACGCCCTCCATCATCCGCGTGGACGGCCTCGAGGCGGCCGAGCTGTGCAAGCTCATGGACAACGTCTACCGCGACGTGAAATTCGCCTTCGCCAACCAGCTGGCCGAGCTGGCCGAGCGCATGGGTCTCGACATCCACGCCCTGATCGAGGCCGTGAACCACAACTACGGCCGCAACGACATCCCCCTGCCTTCGCCCGGCGTGGGCGGCCCATGCCTGACCAAGGACCCCTACATCCTGCGTACGGTGTTCGAGCGCCACGGCATGCAGGCCCCCCTGGTCGCGGCCGCGCGCGTGATCAACGAGCGCGCCCCCGAGGCCATCCTCGACCGCGCCGAACGCATGCTCGCCGCCCAGGGCAAGCGCCTGGCCGACGCCCGGGTGCTCATCGCCGGCTTCGCCTTCAAGGGCGAGCCCGAGACCTCGGACCTGCGCGATTCGACCACGTTGTGGTTCCTCGAGGCGCTGCGCGGCCGCTGCGCCGAGATCCGGGGCTACGACCCGGTCACGCCCGCGGCGGACATCGCCGCCCTCGGCGTCGCGGCCACGGGCCTTCGCGAAGGGTTCGCCGGCGCGGACGCGGTGTTCGTCATGAACAATCACCGCTCCTACCTGTCTTGGGATTTGCCGGCCCTGCTCGGCTCCATGAACCGGCCGGCGCTGTTTTACGACGCCTGGCACCTTTTCCCCAAAATGAAGATCCTCTCCCGTCCCGGCATGCTCTACGCCGCCGTGGGCGTGGGTTGAGGCGCAAAGAAGGCTGCATGACCACGAAACGGGTATTGGTCACCGGGGGCACCGGCTTCATCGGCTCGGCCCTGGTCAAGGGACTGGTCGCGCGCGGCTACGCCGTGCGCGTGCTGGACGACGATTCCAGGGGCAAAAGCGGCCGCCTGGCCGACGTGGCCGACGCCATCGAGATGGTGGCGGCGGACATCCGCGACGAGGCCGCGGTGCGCAAGGCCACGGCCGGCATGGACGCGGTCTACCACCTGGCCTTCGTCAACGGCACCCGGTTTTTCTACGAAAAGCCGGCGCTGGTGCTCGACGTCGGCGTGCGCGGCGCGCTGTCCACTCTGGCCGCCGTCCTGGCCGAGGGCACGCCGCGCTACATCCTGGCCTCCTCCTCCGAGGTCTACCAGACGCCGCAGCATGTGCCCACGGACGAGACCGAGGGCATGCGCATCCCGGACCCGAAGAATCCGCGTTATTCCTACGCCGGCGGCAAGCTCATCAGCGAGCTGCTGACGCTCAATTACCTGCGCGGCACGGCCACGGAAGGCGTGATCTTCCGGCCCCACAACATCTACGGCCCGGACATGGGCTTCGAGCACGTCATCCCGGACCTCGTGCGCAAGATCTATGCGGCGACGAACGGCCTGTCCCGTTCCCTGGGCGAGATCGCCATCCAGGGCAGCGGCATCGAAACCCGGGCGTTTTGCTACGTGGACACGGCCGTGGACCAGATCATCCTCGCGGGCGAGCGGGGCGCGCCCGGCGAAATCTACCATGTGGGCCGCAGCGAGGAACTGTCCATCCTGGAATTGGCCAAGGCTCTTGGCCGCGCGCTCGGAGTGGAGATCACCGTGCGCCCCGGCCCGGCCCCGGCCGGCGGCACGCCGCGCCGCTGCCCGGACGTGTCCAGGATCGCCGCCCTCGGGCCGGCGGCGGACGTCTCCCTCGAGGAAGGGCTCGCGCGCACCGCGGCCTGGTACGTCGACCACTATTCGCGAAACGCATGACGCCCGAAACCTGTCCCCTTTGCGGCGCGGCGGACGTGACGCCGTACTGGCCCCGGGTCTGGCAGTCGCCGGGGCGCGCGGTGTACGCCTGCGCGGCGTGCGGCGTGCTTTTCGTCTGGCCCCAGCTCGAGCCCGAGGCCACGGCCGCCCTGTACACGGGCTACGCCGGCCACCTGGCCGCGCGCGGCGTCATCGACCGGCCCGAAACCCCGGAGCAGACCTTCGCCAGGCGCGCCCCGTCCCAGGGCTACCGGCGGCGCATCCTCGCCCCGTATCTGCCGGACGGCGCAGCGGTCGCGGAGATCGGCGGCGGCTGCGGCAACTTCCTCGGCCCGCTGTGGGCCGAAGGCCGCCTGTCCGCGGCCGCCTTGGTCGAACCGTGCCCGCCGCACCGGGAATTCGCGGCGAAACGCTTCCCGGGGCTGGTCTGCGCCGCGGACGTGGCGGAACTGGCGCCGCGCCGCTTCGACGTGCTGGTCGCGCTGCACGTGCTCGAGCACATCGCGCAGCCGGGACCGTTTCTCGAGTGTTGCGCCGGGCTGCTGGCCCCGGGCGGGCGCCTCGTCCTCGAAACCCCGTCCGCGGCGGACCCGCTGTTGTCGCTCTACGACTGCGCGGCCTACAAGGATTTCTACTTCCAGCCGATGCATCATTACGTCTACGGCGAGGACGCCCTGCGTCGGCTGCTCGGCGCGCACGGCTTCGCTGCCCTTGCCTTCGAACATGTCCAGCGCTATCCCCTGTCCAACCATCTCGCCTGGTTGTCCAAGGGACGGCCGGGCGGCGACGGACCTCTCGACGCCCTGCTCGGCGGGGCGTGCCAGGACGCCTACCGCGAGCGGCTGCGCGCCGCGCGCCGCACGGACACCGTTTTCGGCATTTTCACGCCCACGGTCCGTCCATAAAGGAACACACGCATGGAAACCATTCCTGTCGCCAACGTCGTCACCACCGAGGAGGACGCCCGCGCGGTCTACGACGTGGTCAAGTCGGGCTGGATCAGCAAGGGCAAGAAGGTGGACGCCTTCGAGGCCGATTTCGCCAAGGCCGTCGGCGCGCAAAGCGCCGCCGCCGTCTCGAGCGGCACCGCCGCCCTGCACGTCATCCTGGCCGCCCTTGGCGTGGGCCCGGGCGACGAGGTCGTGCTGCCCTCGCTCACGTTCATCTCCACGGCCAACGCCGTGCTCTACCTCGGGGCCACGCCGGTCCTCGTGGAATGCGACCCGGACACCTACAACGTCACCCCGGAGATCCTGGAGGCGGCCATCACCCCGCGTACCAGGGCGCTCGTGCCCGTGGACATGAACGGCTTGCCCGTGGACTACGACGCCGTGCTCGAACTGGGTCGCCGCCACGGCGTGGCGGTGGTCTCCGACAGCGCCGAATCCCTGGGCGCGACCTACAAGGGCCGCGCCATCGGCGGCGTCTCCCCGCTGCACCTGTTCAGCTTTTTCCCCAACAAGACCGTGACCACGGGGGAGGGCGGCATGATCACCGCCGCCGACCCGGCGCTCATGGCCCGCATGCGCGTGCTGCTCAACCAGGGCCAGGAGGGCCGCTACAACCACGTGGCGCTCGGGTTCAACTACCGCATGAGCGACATCGCCGCCGCGCTCGGCATCGTGCAGCTCACGCGCCTTGACTGGATGATCGCGGAGAAAAACCGCATCGCCGCGGCCTACCGCGAGCTCCTGGCCGGCATCCCCGGCCTGTCCCTGCCCGTGGTGCCGGACTACGTCACCCAGCCGTCCTGGTACATGTTCGCCGTGCAGGTGGACGAGACCGTGCGCGACGGCGTGGTGGCCTACCTCAAGGAGCGCGGCATCGACACGCGCCTGTCCTTCCCGCCCATCCACATCCAGGCCTACTACCGGGAACGCTTCGGCTACGCGCCCGAGGACCTGCCCGTGAGCTGGCATACCTGGCGGCGGCTGATCAACCTGCCCGTGTGGCCCGGTATCACTCGGGAACAGCTGGCGCGGGTGGCCGAAACGCTGGCCGGGGCCCTGGCCGCCGTACGGCCGGGTGTATGACCGGGCTCAGGAACCTGGCCAAGCGCGCCGCCGCCCGCGCGGCGGCGCTCCTGCCGGCACCGCTGCTGCAGTGGATGCTCTCGCGCTATCCGCTGCATGCCGGAATGGAGCTGTCCAACGTCTGCAACGCGAACTGTTCGTTTTGCGCCTACCGTTACCTCAAGCGGGCGAAGCGCTCGATGGATGCGGAGACGTTTCGCAAGACGCTCGACTTTTTCGCCGGCCTCCGGCCGCGTTCCCTCAACCTGACGCCCACCGTGGGCGATCCCCTGCTTGTCGGCGACTTGGCGGACAAGGTGGCGGCCATTTGCCGGCGCGGCTTCAAGGAAGTGTTTTTCTACACCAATGCCATCGCCCTCGGCCGCCACGACGTGGACGCCCTGTTGTGCTCGGGGCTTGCGCGGATGGCGGTGTCGACCATTCTCGACGGCCCGGAGGCGTACCGGCGCTATTACGGGGTGGACAAGTACGACGATGTCGTCGAGAACCTGCGCCGTTTGCTGGACGCCGGCAGCAGGTCCGGCCGCTTCGGGGCGAAGGTCACGTTTCATTTGCGCTCCCCGCGTCCGGACCCTGCGGCCATGGACCCGAGGGGCGCCGCCCTGCTGCGGGACATCGCGCCGCGCAATCTCGACTGGCTGACGGAATTCAAGAACTGGGGACATGCCATCCAGCCCGACGATATCCCCGAACACGCCACGTTGCGGGCCGGACAGATACCTGCCGGCCGGCAGGGACGTTGCTGCGCGGAGCTGTACCGGCGCATTCACGTCTTCGCCGACGGCAAGGTGGGCAGTTGCGCCTGCTGTGACCTCGAAGCCTCGCTGATCTTCGGCTCCGTGGAAGGGCAGGGTGCTGTGGCCGTGTGGCGGGGGGCTGCGCTGCGCAAGATCCGCGACGCCTTCGAGGCGGGGCATCCGCCGGCGCTGTGCAGGACCTGCGACAACTATGAGCCCGTGGACGCATTCATCGAAAAGAACAGGATGATCATCCTGCTCAACTACCTCGCCCACCGCTTCTCCCTGAACATCTGAACGGCGTTTTCCCAGGCGAAACGAGAACATGAGCGATTTCTTCTACGATTATTTCGCCTTGCGGGGTGCGGATATCCCCGCATGGAGCGAGGCGTTTTTCTGGCCCGTGTCGCGGGAACAGGCGCACCAGATCACGCTCGACGTCATGGGCGCCTACGTGCATGGCCTGGAAGCGCTCGAGGACGGCTTTGTCAGCGACTGTTGCCTGATCGCCAGGGTGGTCCCGGTGTTCGTGGTGCAGGCGGTCACCCATTATCTGGTGGTGGAACGCCTGCGGCGCATGGGCTGCGTCATCCGGCACAGCGACAAGCTTGCCCTGGTGCCCCAGTTCCTGCGTCCCGATGAGCCCATGTTCTTCCCGCCGCGCCGTTTGCCCGCCGCGCCGTCCTCCGGGCAGGCCGCGGACAACTTCCGCCGCTTCCTGCATTCCTGCTGGCTCAACCGGACGCACCTGTGGAAGATGCCGCACCATCTGGTCCCGGACCGATGCGTGTGGGCTTTCAATTCGGGCAACGTCATCTATCGGCCCCACATCGGTTCCCGCACGGACTGGGTGCGGGTGTTTTCCCCCCGGGAATGGCAGGGGGCGGCGCGGACCGTCCCCGCCGCCGACCGGGCAGCCCTGGCGGATATGGCGCGGTGTTACATCGACACCGTCGGCGCGTATGCGAGGGACGTGCTCGACGCGGACCTGCCTCCCGCACTCCGGGACGCTCTGTTCGTCTTCGTCCGGGATTCCCTGGCGGAGATGGCTCAGGGATACGCGGGGCTGCTCGAACTGATGGGGCACCTGCGACCCAAGACGCTGCTAACCCCCACTGCGGGCAATCCGTTCACGAGGGCGGTCAGCTTGGCCGCCCGGCGACATGGTGCCCACGTCACGGGCTTTTCCCACGGCTATTACATCTGTCACTCCGACAGTCCGCGCTTGGCTTTCCACGAAATGGCCACCGTAGACGCGTTCATGACGCTCACGCCGGGGAGCGTGCCGCTTTTCAAGCGCAACCTCGCCAACCATCCGCCGGCGCGGGGCAATGCCGTGTCCATCGAACACGACGACACCACGCTTTTCCGCGACCGTTTCCGCGCCTGCGCCGACAAGCCCCTGCCCGAACGCATCCGCCGCGTGATGGTCCTCGAACTGTCGCTCATCCCGGAGTGGGCCGGTTATCATTGCGCCGAGACGATGGTGAACTACCAGTTTTACTATTCGCTCTGCAAACAGCTTGCAGAAGCCGGCTACGACGTGGTCTTCAAGAAGCGTCCCAAGTCCGTAGGCTGGGAAGGATGCGACATTCTCAAGGACATCCCCCGGTTGCGCGTGGAGACGCGGCCGTTCGAGGCGCCCGGCGTTCTCGACGCCGTGGACGCCGTCGTCCTCCAGTACGGCATGTCCTCCACGCTGCACTGGAGCATGTGCTCCGACAAGACCGTGATTTTCGCCGACGCCGGCTGGGAGCCGTGGTATCCCGACGTGTACGAGAAGATGGGGCGGCGCTGCCGGGTGTTGCCCTGCGCCTACGACGCGGACAACCGGGCGACGTTTCGCCGGGAGGACCTGCTGCGGGTCGTGTCCGAGCCGCCGCACCGGCCGGACACCGCGTATATCGAGGACTATCTCTTTCCCGAAAAAGGGCGCTGAGTCCGGCCGCGCGGTCTCAAAGCAGGCCGGCCCGGCGCAGCCACCATTCGCAGAACATGGCCGTGACGCCCCGGCTGGCCGGGGGCACTGTGGCCCGGCCCACCCGGGACAGGAAATGCCGCCAGCCGAGCATGGCGTAAAGGTTTCCGTAGTGGTGGTGGTAGGCGCCGAGCTTCTCCGCCCAGCGCAGGCCCCAGCGGCCGAGGAAAATCCGCATGGCCATGGTGGCGTAGGGCAGCCAGAGGCGGGAGGGGCCGAAATAGCCGAAAGACGGCCGCGCGATGGCGGAAAAGACCTGCCGGTAGTCGTAGGCGGCGAGGTATTCCTTGAAAAGCCCCTGGTCCAGCCGCCAGTCGAGGGGCACGGTCTCGTAGAAGCGGGCCAGGTCGAAGTCCCACAGGGGCAGTTCCCAGCCGAGGCCGAAAAATTCGTAGAGCCGCTGGCCGTTGACGACCAGCTTGCACTGCCGTTCCCGCCATTCCCAGCCCTCGTACCACGCGGCCAGGTTTTCCGGGCAGGGTTCCCCGTCCGCCCGGGCCTCAAGGTCCGCCCTGACGCGCCGCCGGACCACGGCGAGGTTTTCCGGGGTCAGCAGGTCCTGCCACAGGGCGTAGTGCTTGCCGACGATATGCGCGACCACGTCGTCGAGTCCCTTCCCCGGCTCGAGAAAGGCGCGCGGAATGTGGCCGCCGGTGAGGAAGTCCCCGGACTGGCCGTTGACCACCACCGCGCCCGGTTCCAACAGGCCGCGTTCCCGCAGCGTCTGGAAACATTCGAATTCGGGCACCGAGGGCAGCGAGCACAGGCCGTCGGCGTAGTCGAAATAGCGTCGCAGCGCGTCCGAACGTCCGATGCCGCGCGCGCGGCCCCGCCGGGAACAGACGTCCACCCAGGGCAGGTCCAGGGCCGCGGCCACCTTGCGGGCGGTCGCCGCCTCTTGGTTGCCGGGCATGCCGTAGGAAAACGTCAGGATGCGCCGCGCGCCGAGTTCCTTGAGCTTGCAGGCCACCAGTCGTGAATCCAGGCCGCCGCTTAAGGGCACGAGCAGTTGCGTGTCGCCGGTGCGTTCCAGCACGCGGCCGAAAGCCTCGGTGACGCAGCGGTCCAGGCGTTTGAGCCACGCGGCCTTGGTCGCGCCGGCCGGTTCCCGGGGCCGGTAGGCGAAATAGCATTCCCGTCGCGGCGCGCCCCCGTCTTTCGGCCAGAGCAGGTATTCCCCGGAGGGGATCTGGCGCAGGCCCGTAAAAAGGGTGTCCGCTCCGGTCACGTAGCCGGCCATGCGCGCCTCGAGAAGGCATTCCGGGTCGGGAGAGGGGTTGGGCTGCGCGGCCAGGGCCAGCCGGGCGGCGTTGGACAGGCGCAGGCCGCCCCGGCCGTCCTCGGCGTAGAAAAGCGGCAGGCTGCGCACGGCGTCCACCCCGGCCAGGAGCAGGTCGGGCGTTTCCGCGATCACGGCGAACTGGCCGCGTTGGCGCAGGAAGGCGTCCCGTATCGCCTGCGGCGCGGGAGGCGCGGGCCCTTCCAGCACGCGCAGCACGGCCGCGGCGCTTTCCTTGTCCCCGGCGAAAAAGGCCCGGCCCGGGGTGAAGGCCGCCTCGCGCCAGGGGGAGGCCGGATCGAGGGCTATTTCCATCGCGGGTCGGACGTGTTCCGTCGCGTTCGCTGCGTTTGCCACGTGGCTTTCCTCACAACTTCTGGGCCTGGCACATCCGGTAAAAAAGCGAATCCTTCCTGGCGTAGAGCTCTTCGAACCGGCCTTCGCCCACCAGCCGCCCCTTGTCCAGGACGTAGATGCGGTCGCAGTCGCGGATGGTGGACAGGCGGTGGGCGATGATCACCACCGTGCGCCGGCCGGCCATGTCCCGGATGCTCTGCTGGATGGTGGCCTCGGCCTCGGAATCCAGGGACGAGGTGGCCTCGTCGAAGATCATGATGGGCGGGTCCTTGAAGATCTCCCGGGCGATGGCCACGCGCTGGCGCTGGCCGCCGGAGAGGCGCACGCCCTTGTCGCCGATGGCGGCGTCGTAGCCGCGGCCGGATTCCTCGATGAAGGCCTGTGCGTGGGCCAGGCGCGCCGCCTCGCGGATGCGTTCGCGGCAGGCGGGTGCGGCCCCGTCGCAGGACCAGAAGGAAATGTTGTTGGCGATGGTGTCGCTGAAGATCACGGGGTCCTGGGTCACGTAGCCGAACAGCCGGCGCAGGTCGCCGGGGCGCAGGTCGCGGTAGTCGGTCCCGTCCAGGCTGATGCTGCCGGCATCGGGCGGCAGCAGGCCGGTGAGCATGTCGAACAGGGTGGTCTTGCCCGCGCCCGAGTGCCCGACGATGCCCACGCAGGCGTTTTTCGGGATGGCCAGGCTCACGTCGGACAGGACCGGGGTTTCGCCGTAGGCGAACGTGACTCCCGAGAGCCGGATCTCCCGCTCGAAGGAGGCCACCGGCGCGCCGGCGTCGGGCTCGCGGTTGGCGTCGAGGGCGGCGGCGGCCTGGTCCACGGTCAGGATGCCGCCCACGTAGGCGCTGAAGCGCTGCCAGACGTTCTGGGAGTCGAAGATGCGCAGGAACGCCCGGTGGAAAAACAGCAGCACCACCAGGATTTCGGCCATGCTCTTGCCCTGGCCGAGGACGTAATACCAGACCAACGCGGCCAGGGCGACCACGGCCAGGGGCTCCACGGCCGAAGACGTCAGGACCGGAAGCACCACGCTGCGCAGCGTGTGGCGGCGGTTTTCATCGATCTTGCCGTAGAGGTGGGACAGCAGCGCGGAAAACCCGCTCGTCGCCTTGAGGTATTTGAAATTGCTTATAAATTGGATGAGCAGGCTTTGCACCGCGCTGTTGGTCTCGGACACGAGCAGCGAGGTGCGCTCCAGCAGCCGGGTCATGCGCTTGAGGCACAGCCCGGCCAGCAGGCACAGGCCGAGCACGAGCAGGGTGAGCGGCGCGTTGATGGTCAGGGACAGGGAGACGTAGACGACGATGTAGACGAGGTTGACGACGAGGTTGAGGTAGTTGTTGAGGCCGGACATGGCGCGGCCGATTTCGGTGGTGACCAGGTTGTTGAGATGGCCGATGCTCGTGTCCGTGAAGTAGCGGTAGCGCATCGCCGCGTACTTGGCGCAAAACTGCTGACGCAGGTCCCGCTCCATGCCTGTGGTGATCATGGCCTTGAGCAGTTCCTGCAGGAAGACCAGCGCGCCCTTGAGCAGGAAGGTGCACACCAGGACCACGAGCAGGGGGCGCAGCGTGAGTTCCAGTCCCGCGAAGGCGAACGCGGCGCGCACGGCGCGCACGAAGCCGTTGTCGGGCATGCCGCCGATGCCGGCCCCGAGCAGGGGGATGGCCAGGGAAAAGCCGACGCCCTCGGTCAGGCCGCCGGCGAGGATGAGCAGGAACAGCGCGAGGAGGCGGCGGCCGGCGTACTTGGAGAAGATCCGGTAATAGCGGACCAGCGTGGAAAGGATGGGGATGTTGTTCATACGGTCGTGGTGCGCGGGGGTCGGGGCCGCCGGCTCGGCGAGGTGTTACCCGAAGAGGCGTCGGCTGGCAAAGCGTAATCCCGCCCCTGCGGCTTCGTTTCCGGAAGAAGGGGGCTGGCTGTCTAAGCCCCGCGGGGGGGCAGGAAGGCCGCGCCCCTGGCCGTGAGGCCGGCCGCCGCCTGGGCGGTGACCGCGCCGCCGCCGGCCACGAGCCGCAGCAGCGCGGCCTCGGCGTCGAGGCGCTCTTCCCAGGAGCACAGCAGCCGGCGCGAGAGCGCCGCCGCCTGGGCGGCGTAGCCCCGGCGCAGGTCCGGCCGGGTCAGGAGGGCGTGCAGCGTTTCCGGCAGCGCCGCGGCCAGGTTGTCCCAGTCCACGCGCGCCGCGGCCTCGGGCGGCACCAGACGTTCGGTGGCGGCGTCCGTGCCGTCGCGGCGGTCGGGGCCGAGCAGCACCGTGCACACGCCGGCGCGCAGGGCCTCGAGCACGGTGTTGCTCAGGTTGCCGAAGCGGTTGAGGGATACGTACACGTCGGCCATGCGGTAGTAGGCGGCAAGTTCCCTGTGGGGCACGGCATCGCGCACGGCCACGGCGTCGCCAAGGCCGCGGGCGGCCGTTTCCCGGCGCAGGGCGTCGCCCGGCGCGCCGCACACGAACACCGCGCCGAAGACCGTGCCCCGGCGTCGCAGCGCGGCCAAGGCGTCCAGGAGGTCCAGGGCGCCCTTGTCCGGGCTCGGGCGGCCGACGAAAAGCGCCACGGGCGTGTCCGGGGCGAAGCCGTGGGCCCGGCGCAGGGCGTCCGCCGCGTCCCCGGGGGCGGCGTCCACGCCATTTAAGGCGAAAAGGACCGGGGTGCGCCGGTTGCGGCAGCGCTCGAAGAACGCCCGGGACGGGCTGCCGTCCTCGGTACAAAGGATGAGGTCGTAGCGCACGAACAGGCCGAGCCAGGTCAGGGGCGACAGGAGCTTGGCCCTGGCGGAAGCGGCCAGGGCCGGGAAGTTCGCGACGCCGAGAAAGCGGACCACGGTCCTGAAGCCGGCCAGGGAGGCCAGGGCGGCGGCCTTGAGGCTGGCCCGGTCGGCGTAGACGAGATCCGGGCGCAGGCGCAGGAGCGTCTTGGCGAAAACCAGTAGCTGTGCGGCCTCGTTGGCGCGCTCGGCCAGGCTGCCGTGGCGCAGGAAGCGGCCGTAAAACGGGACCACCACGAAGCGCACGCCGGGCAGTTCCGGGAAGGTCCGTTCGGTCACGCCGGAAAACGGCGCGGACGCGGCCGGGGACTTGGCCAGGACCAGGGCGGTCACGGCGACGCCTTCCGCGCTCAGACGCTCCAGGAGCTTGTGGTAGGCCGGCACGCCGCAGGGAGCGTAGCGCCCCGTGGCCAGGGACGGGAGCATGCCCGTATAGAGGCTCGTGACGACGAGGAAGTTCACGCGCCCGCGCCGTTTCGGGTGGTTCGGGCCAGCTCCTCGTAGAGCGCGAGGTAGTCCGCGGCCACGCGGTCCCAGGAGTGGGCGCGGGCGTAGGCCAGGCGCGTCTCGCGCGCGGCGTCGTCGACGCGTTTGCGCGCCGCCTCGAGGATGGCCCCGACCATGGCCGCGTCGTCGCCCGCGGGGCAGACCGCGGCGATGTCCGGGCCGGCCACGTCGCGCACGCCCGGCGCGTCGAAGCAGGCCACGGGCAGCCCCGCGGCCATGGCCTCCAGGAGCACGATGCCGAAGGTCTCGAGCAGCGAGGTCATGACGAACACGTCGGCCGCCTTGTAGTATTCCACGAGCTCCCGCGACGGGAGCTCGCCCGCATCGCGGCCGGGGGCCACGGTCTCCACCGTGACGAGGCGGTCGCGCCAGCCCTCGGGCAGGGCGGCGCGGTCGATGGCCGCGCTGCCGCCGCCGACCACCAGCCACCAGGCGTCGCAGCCGCGATCGAGGAGCGCGGCGAGCAGGCCGGGGATGGCGGCGTAATTTTTCTTGGGGTGGTTGCGGCCCACGGTAAGGAGTGTGAGCGCCCCGGCCGGGATGCCATGCCGCGCCCGGACGTCCGGGTTGGCGGGAACGGCGGCGATGCGGGCGGCGTCCACGCCGTTGGGGATCAGCCGGATGCGCGACGCGGGCACGCCCAGGCGCAGGTATTCCAGGCGCACGGTGTCGGAGATGGCGACCGCGGCGTCGAAGCGGCCGTAGTTGCCGTCGATGATGCGCGCGATCTTCGGGTTTCGCGCCACGCCGTAGCCCAGGGACGCGCTCACCTGGATGTCGTCGCCTGAGCAGCGCAGCACGCCGGGCACGCCGCTTTTCTCGAAATAGCCGCCGAGGAACGCGCCGTAGGGGTAGCCGGCGTTGACCTGCCAGACGTCGTAGCCGTGGCGGCGCTGTTCGCGGGCCACGAACGCCCGGGCCAGCCATTTGCTCACGGGATAGGTCTGGCGGATCTTCACCTGGCGGAGGCAGCGGCGCATGCGGTAGGGCACGGCGAAGGCCACGCGCTCGGGGTTGCGGCAGTAGAGGGTGACGTCCGCGCCCATGGCTTGGTGGCGCAGGGCGATGTTGTGCACGCAGACCTCGAGCCCGCCCAGGGCGTCGGCGAAATGGCTGATGAACTGGGCGATCTTCACGGCGCGGCGCGTCCCGGCTTTTCGGGCCGCAGGAAGAAAAGCAGGGCGTCGTCGAGGCTTGCGGTCAGACGGCAGGAGGGCAGGCGCCACCGGCTTTTCGGGTCCAGGGGATTGACGGAAAAGGAGGTGGGGACGAACGTCGGCCGCTGCCCGAAGCGGGCGAACAGCGCGGCCGCGTCGCGCCGGCGGTAGTGGCGCAGATGCGTGGGATCGTGGCTGATGGCCGGGGGCAGCACGCCAAGGACCAGGCGGATGCGCGAGATGAGGGAGGCGACGTTGGGCAGGGACAGGAGCAGCAGCCCGCCGGGACGGGTGACGCGCAGCAGTTCGGCGACGTAGTTGTCCGGGTAGGGGATGTGCTCGAGCACCTCGAAGGAGACCGTGACGTCGAAGGCGTCGTCGGGAAAATCCAGGCGGTCGCGCTCCAGGTCGACCTTGACGGTCTTTTGGCACAGGGGGGCGCAGCGGCGCAGGGCTTCGGCGGAGATGTCCGCCGCGGCCAGGGGACCGGCCCCTTCCCCGGCGAGGAAGGTCAGCCAGCGGCCCGTGCCCGGCCCCACGTCCAGGCAGGCCTTGCCCTTAAGCCCTTCGGCGCGCAGCAGCGCCACGATGGCCCGGTCCTTGGCCCCGAGGCGGCGCGGGTCGAAGGAGTAGGCCAGGGCCGGCTTGGCCGAAAGCACGGCGTCAAACTGCGTTTCGACGGCTTTTTTCATGTTGCGCAACTCGGGAGGACCGCGGTCGGACGGTTGTGTGATCTTGCCTTTTCCCAGTCTTGGCAGTAGCGAGGAGCCTGCCGCGCCGCCAGGCGGCCTTGCGCGGCGCAGACAGCCAGTATCGCACAGGGGCAGGCGTCTTGCAAACCCTGCGCTCGCGGAGGAGCCGATTGCCAGCCATGAAGACCGTGCATTTTCTGACCGGACGGACGAAGATCGAGGACTACCTGACGACGCCGGTGCGCTACAACCGCGCGCGGCTGCGATCCCTCGGCTACGATGTCCGGTTCCACTACCGTCCCACGCCCGCGGCCCTCGAGTGCGACATTTTGTGCTTCGTGTCCAAACCGGTCATCACGATGACCGGCGAGACCAGCGAGGTTTTCCAGGAGTCCGGCCCTGTGCTGTCCCTGTTGCGGGAGGCCGGAACGCGCGCCGGCAAACTCGTGTGGATGGACATTTCCGACAGCACCAGCGTGACGCATTTCGAACTGCTGCCGCAGGTGGACCGGTACCTGAAAAAACACCTTCTCAAGGACCGTTCCCTTTACGGGCAGCCGTTCTATGGCGGCCGCATTTTCACCGACTACTATCACCGCGTCTTCCACATCGAGGACAAGAAACCCTTCACGCAGTTCTACCCCCTCGATCCCGCCGAGGAGCATAAGGTTTCCCTGTCCTGGAATATGGGGATGGGGGACATGTACGACGCCTTTTCCCGTAAAAACAGCCTGCGTCGGCTGCTGCCCTGGCTCATCCGGCCGAACTACCGGCCTCCCTACGTCAGCCCGCGCGCGGCGCGCGACCAGGACATTTTTCTGCGCACCAGCGCAGACCTCGGCCGCGACACGGTTTCCTTCGGCCGCCGCGAGCTCATTTCCCGGTTGTCGGCCCTGTTGGAGAAGCGCCCCGGCCTGAGCGGTTCGGTGCAGGGGCACCTGCCCATCGCGCAATACCGGGACAATATGCGCCGGGCCAGGATCGCCTTCGGCCCCTTCGGCTGGGGCGAGCTCAACGTCAAGGAATACGAGGCGTTCATTTTCGGCGCCTGCCTTGTGCGGCCGGACATTTCCCATATGGAGACCTGGCCGGACCTGTCCGCGGCAGGCGAAACCTTCGCAACCTACGCCTGGGACTTCTCCGACCTGGAGGAGGTCGTGTGCGGCCTGCTGGCCGACGAACCGCGCCGGCTGGCCATGGCCGAGGCCGGGCAGCAGGCCTACAGGGACTCGATCTCGCAGGCGGGCATGGAACGCTTCTGCGAGCATTTCGCGCGCCAGCTCACGTTCTAGGTTCAGGCCAGCGGAAAGCGTTTCGGAAAGAGCGTTTCCAGGGATTTGACGATCACGCCTCCCGCGCCGACCCGGCCGGGGAACACAGGGCCGTGCAGCCGACGAACCACACGCCCCAGAGCCCGAACGCCGCGCCGAGCGCGAGGAAATAGCGCAGGTACAGCGCGTTTCGGCCCTTGCCCACGTACGTCAGGCGCACCTCGTGCGCGCCCGGCGGCAGTCTAAGCGCCTTGAACGCCAGGTTGGCCACGTACAGCGGTGCGGGAGCGCCGTCCACGAACGCCCGCCAGCCCGGATCGGCGTTGTCCAGGTAGACCAGCCAGCGGTCCGGCCCTTGCGGCACGTCCGCGTGCAGGGTCAGGCCGTTGACCGTGTAGTCGGTCACGGAAACGGGCAGGTCCGGCCCGGTTGCGGGCAGCTCGTCCGGGTAGCGGCGCAGGGTCGTCTCCCCCAGCGACAGCCGGCCCGGCGTCGCGGCTTCGTCCACGGAAAGCAGGTAGTAGCGGTAGCGCGCGGGCGTCGCGAGCCGGTAGTCGCGGTGCTCGTTTTGCTTCCAGGGCGCGGCGTCGCGGCGCTGGTCGAGCAGGGTCCAGTGGACGCAGTCGTCGGAGCCTTCCAGCCGCCAGGCCCTGGGCATGAGTCCCGGGTCTTCGGGGCCGGCGGCGTGCAGACGATACCAGGCCGTCTCCCTTTCCCGGGGATAGGCGAAGAGCACCGGCGCAAAGCGTCCGGGATAGGCGGCGAGCAGCTTGTCCCAGAAGGCCGGTTTGCCGACGGCCCCTTCCTGGCAGTTGCCCTCCGGGCAGACGAAGACCGTGGGCCGTTGCCGGCCCGCTGCTCCCGTCGCGTCGAAAGCGGCCGACTCCGGCAGCATGACCGGTCGTTTGTCGGCGTCGTGGACCTCGCGCAGGTACTGCGCGGCCTCGCCAAGGTCCGGGGCCAGGAACGCGTCCTGCGCCAGATACGCCTTGGGCCGGGCGCAGCCGAGGAAGCGCTGCGGGTCCACGACGCTCTCCATGAGCCAGGGCGAGGCGTCGTGCAGGGGCTCGTCCAGATCCAGGCCGAGCAGGGCCTGCTGGAGCCGGCCCAGGCCCTGGCTGAAATAGGCGCGGTGCCCCGTGGGGTCGCAGACGTCGCTGTAAAAGACGTTCATGTAATCGGCGTAGGCGAAGCGGAAATTCTGCATCGCCCGCCAGGCCGCGGGGTCGCGGTATCGCAGCTGGGCCATGGGAAAGCGCTCGGACTGGTAGGCGTAGGGCCGCACGTCGTAGAAGTCCCCGGCCTCGCGCAGGCGGGCACGGTATTCGCGCTCGGTCAGGTACGGTTTGTCTAGGACCTCCCGGTCCTTGTAGTACGAGGCTTCCAGGTTGAAGTGGAACAGGAAGAAAAAGAGGTAGGAGGCGACGTCCACGGCCGCGAGCGCCAGCAGCGCCCAAACGAGCCCCCGTCCGGGCCGTTCGGCGCTCAAAAGAAACAGTGCGAACCCGGCGGCCAGGGCCATGGGCACGAAATGGTAGGCGTAGGGCACGAAGCCCTCGGCCGGGTAGGGAAACTTGCCGCCAAAGGCCAGATCGACCACGGCGGCCGCGGCGCAAAGCCCGAGCGCCAGCCAGCCGGCCAGGCGCGTCCTGCGCCGCACCTCGGCCGCCGGCGCGGCAAGGTCGGCCAGGAAGACGTCCACGCCGATGCCCGCGATAAGGATGAGCAGCATCTTGAGCGGTCCGAGAAAGGCCAGCAGGTAGCGCGTCTTCTGCATCATCGGCCAGACGTAATAAAGTGTCGGGGCGAGGATGGTGAGCGACCCGAGCGCCATGGCCGCGCACAGGGCCGCGCAGCCGCAAAGGGGCATGAGCGCGGGCGAAGGCGCGTCGCGACGGCGGATGACGGCGTAAAGGACGAAGACCAGGGCGAACACGCCGACGTAGACGGTGAAGATCCAGTCCCGGGGCGCGGCCAGGAGCAGCTCCCAGAAGGACTGCATGGCCTTGGCCGGGGAACTCAGGGTGTGCAGGTAGGATTCCAGGGTGGCGTTGCCGGTCAGGGGATCGCGGCCGGCGTAGCCGGCCACGGTGATGTGGCTGAGCATGGTGCGGCTGAAGTCCAGGAGGGCTCCGGCCGTGGCCGCGGTCAGGCCGCCGCACGCCAGCGACGCCGGGGAGAGGAGCGCGCGCCAGCGCCAGCGCGCGGCAAGCTCCCTGCGCCGCGCCGCGAAGAGCCCCAGGCCGAAAACCAGGGGAAGCGGCGCGAACATCGGCATGAAATAGCCCGTGGAGCCCAGGGCCGAGACGAGGTAGGCCAGGGCGGCGGCGAAGAGCCGCCAGGGCTTGGCGTCGTCGAAAAAGCGCAGGATGGCGTAGAGCGTCAGCGGCAGCAGGCTGTAGGTGCGGAAGTTGAACCAGACCTGCAAATGCCAGACGTTGGTCAGGGCGGCGCACAGTCCCACGAACAGGACGGCGCGCCGGTCTCGCGTCAGGCGGCCGGCCAGGAGGTACATGCCCGCCACGTAAACCAGCTGTTCCAGGATGAGCGCCGCCTTGAACAGCGCGAAGGCGTCGGCGACGCGCAGCAGCTTGCCCACGACGGCCATGAAGGACACGGCGTAGGACAGGGTGACGAACTGACGGAAGTCCGTGGGCAGGCCGTAGTAGAAATACGGGTCCCAGAGCTGGATCCGGCCGTGCTGCACGAGTTCGTTGTAGAAGGAAAAGAAGTACTGCATGCCCTCTTTCGTATCGTTTTGCAGCACGAAGGTGGTGACGGGCAGGTTCACGGCCACGACCAGGACGAGCAGCAGCAGGAAGGGGATGTCGGGCCGGAAGAAACGGCGGCAAGGGGCGCGGTCGGACATGGTGCCTCGCGGAAAGAAAGTTGGCCGGCTCAGACCCCGGGCTTGCGGCCCACGGCCAGGAGGTTGCCCACGGGCAGGCGCACGGGCAGCCGGTCCAGGCCCGTGGCCCCGAGGCCGGCCAGGAACGGTTTTTTCAGGGCGCCGGGCAGGGGCAAGAGCCGCGCCCAGTAGCCCAGGGCGTAGGTGTTGGCGAAGCGGCGCGCGGCAAGGACGTCAAAGCCGCAGCGCGCAAGGGCCGCGCGCGCGCTTTCGCCGGAAAAAAGCTGCAGGTGCTCCACGTCGATGATGGGCGAGCGCGCGCCGAGCAGGCGGTTGAGCGGCGCGCGGTAGTCGTGGACGACCACGGCCGCGAGCCCGCCCGGGGCGAGCACCGTGAATGCGGCGCGCAGCAGCGCCAGGGGATCGGGCACGTGCTCGAGGGTCATGCACGCGGTGACGAGACCGATCCCGGGCTCGTCAAGCGCCTCGGGCGTGAACACGCCTTCGCGCAGATACGGGCGCACGGCCGGAGCGGCGGCGGCGATGGCCTCGCGCGAGGGCTCGATGCCGACGACGCGGGAAAAGCCCGCCCGCAGCAAATGGGGCAGCAGCGCGCCGTTGCCCGCGCCGACGTCCACCGCGACCTCGCGCACGGGCAAGTCGCGCAGAAAGGGGGCCAGGAGCCTGGCGTAGGTCGCGCCGGCGCGGTCGGCCTCGGGGCCGGAGTCGTAGGCGGCTCCGGCGTAGGCGCGCGCCAGGAACTCCGGGTCGGGCGGGCGCGGGGCGTAGACCACGTCGCAATCGCGGCAGCGCGACAGGGGCAGGCGCATGAATTCCGGCTCCTTGCGCGAGGCGAAGGTGGCGGCGGTGAAGCGGGCCGGGTCCAGATGCGCGTTAAGGAATGGCTCGCGGCGCGCGCCGCCGCAGACCGGGCAGGGCCGCTCGGTTGCGGCCAGGGGCAGGCCGCCGGTCACGGCTCCCGCCTCCAGGGCGCGACCTCGCCCTTGCGGACGAGACTTTCGCGCACGAACGGCGGGCGCTGCTTGGTTTCCTCGATGATCTTGCCGAGGTATTCGCCGAGCAGCCCCAGGCCCAGCAGGTTGGCCGAGCCGAAGAGCATGATGAGCAGCGTCAGGGCCGTGATGCCGCGTGGGGCGCTATCCGGAAAGAGGAGCTTGATGACGATGATCGCCGAGGCGAAAAGGATGGACCCGAGGGTGGCCAGGAAGCCGATGGAGGTCAGCAGGTGCAGCGGGGCGCGGCTGAAGGAGAAGATCGCCTTCTTCGCCCAGTTGATGTTCCTGATCCAGTTGTTGGTGGACACGCCGAACATGCGTTCCGGGCGCACGTAGTCCACGCCTTCCTGGCGGAAGCCGACGTAGGCGCGCAGGCCGCGCAGGAAGCTGTCCCGCTCCTGGCAGCGCAGCATCTCGCGCACCACGCGGGCGTCGAGCAGGGAAAAGTCCCCGGCGTCGCGCGGGATGGGAAATTCGCTCAGCCTGTCGAACAGCGCGTAGAAGCCCTTGTAGAAAAATTCCAGCCGGCCCGGCATCTCCCGGGCCACGCGGCGGCCGTAGACCACGTCCGCGCCGGCGCGCCAGCGTTCGATGAAGGCTTCGATCAGTTCCGGCGGGTCCTGCAAATCGCCGTCGAGGAGCACGCAGGCTTCCTTGGTCGCGAGCTCCATGCCGCTGCGAAACGCGGCCTGGGAGCCGAAGTTGCGTGCGTGCACGATGCCAATGACGCGCGGGTCGCGCTCGCTTATGGCCTGGATGCGCGCCGTGGAGTCGTCGGGCGAGCAGTCGTTGACGAAGATGATCTCGTAATCGATGGAAAGCTTGGTGAAGACCGTGGCCAGGCGCTCGTACATGATGGGGATGGCCTGGCCGTCCTTGTAGCAGGCGATGATCGCCGTCACGGAATTCTTGCCGCTCGGCGCGGGGATTTTCTTGGTCAGGGCGGCGAAGTCGTGGCCGGCGAGGAAGTCCCGCCACCAGTCGCGCGTGCGCGCAAGCCCCGCGGCCAGGGGCGTGGCGGCGCGCCAGCCTAGGTCGCGGGCGGCGCGGGAAGGGTCGGCGTACCAGTCGTTGCGGTCCCAGCCCCGGCCGGGCATGGCGCCGAAATCGGGTGTGGCGTCGAGAGAAAAGAGTTCGCGTGCAAGTTCCGCCAGATCGCGGATGGTGGTCTTGACGCCGGTGCCGATGTTGTAGGACGCGCCAGCGATTTCCGGGCGCTCGCGAAGCGCCAGGGCCGCGTCCACGAAGGCCTCGGCCGCATCCTCCACGTACAGGAAGTCGCGCGAGGTCTCCGGGGCCACGAACGGCGGCAGCGCGCCGCGCAACGCGTGTTCGGCGAGCACCGGGATCAGGCGCGAGCTGTCCTCGTAGGGGCCGTAGGCGGAATAGAGGCGCAAATTGACGCAGGGCAGGCCCCGGGCGCGGCCGAAATACGCGATGGCCTGGGCGGCGGCGGCCTTGCTCACGGCGTAGTGGCTGTCGGGTACTAGCGGCGCGTCCTCGCTTGGGCCGGCGCAGTCCAGGCCGTATTCCGAGGAGGAGCCGGCGTGGACGTAGACCGTGCCCGGCCGGCCGGCCAGCAGCTCGAGCAGGTTCACGCAGGCGAGGTAGTTGGTGCGGTGGATGCGTTCGGCGTTTCGCTCGAAGCTGTACGCGCCGTAGGCCGAGCAGTCGAAGACCACGGTCGGGGCGGCGCGCGCCACGGCGGCGGCCATGCTGTCATGGTCGAGGAGGTTGGCGAACAGGAGCTTCGAGGCGGGAATGCCGGCCAAGCGCCAGGAGCCGTGGTTGTGCGTGGTGCCGCAGACGTCGTCGCGGCGCGCGGCGAGCAGGCGCAGCAAATTCGCGCCAATGAACCCCCCGGCCCCGATGACGAGGAGGGGGCCGGGCAGGCGGGCGATCTTGCGGTCGAGGGCGGTGGCCGGGTCCATGGTGCGTCCTTGCGTTTTGTTGGGGGCCGGCTCAGCGCGGCCGGCGGGCCGTGGCCGCGTAGCCCAGGCAGTCGTCGGGCGAGCCCCAGGCGCAGGCCAGGGACAGGTGCCCGAGCGCCAGCCCGGCCGCGGCCAGGGGCGACAGGGCCGTGCCCAGGCACTTGGACGCGACGCCGCCGCGCAGCAGGCGGAAGACCACGGCCGCAGTCTTGTAGCCGGCCACGGTCAAGTCCGTGCCGCGCGGCGCGACCGCGACCTCGGCGAATCCCGCCCGGGTCAGCAGCCGCGACAGCCCCGAGGGCGTAAAGCGCCAGTAGTCGTGGGGAATGTAGTGGAAACGAGCCTGGAAGGGAACGGTCAGGAACAGTTCCCCGCCCGGGACGAGCACCCGGCGGCACTCGGCCAGGAACGCTTCCGGGTCGGGCACGTGTTCCAGCACTTCGGTGTGGAACACGCTCTCGAACGTGGCGTCGGGAAAGGGGAAGGTTTCGCCGTCGAAGAGGGCGACGTCCTTTTCGGCGTAGCCGAAGGCGCTCGCGGCTTCGGCCCAGTCCAGGCCCTGGTAGCGGCAGCCGGCCGGGACCAGCGGCCGGTAGGGCATGGCCCCGCAGCCGACCTCGAGCAGGCTGCCCCGGCGCGCCGCCAGCCAGGGCGCGAGGCGGGAAAGCACGGTGTGCACCTGCAGGTCCAGGGCGCGGCGCGCGAGCGTGCCCAGGCGGCCGCGCGCCGCGTTGGCCGGCGGCCGGAAGGCTTCCGGCCGGCGCGAGGCGGCGGCGGTCATGGCCGTTCCTTTGCGGTGGTCCGGGCGGCAGGCGGCCCGGCGCGGCGTTGCGACGTCGGCATGGGCGTCACGGCCGCGACGCGAGGATGCAGTAGAGGCTGCAGGTGCAGGCAGGGAGCAGGGGCAGCTTCTCCCAGCGGGGACTGAGCCAGTCGAGAAAGCTGGCCACGCGGTCCGGGCAGAACACCGGCACGAGGTTGCGGAAGCTCTCGCCCGCGATCTCGCCGCCAAGCTCCCGCAGCCAGCGCCGGATGCTCGCCGGCGGGTAGGAACGCTCGCCGTGGGCGCGATGGTAGGGGGAGACCTTCTCGATGACCTTGAGCACCGGGTTGTAGCCGTTGGGCTCCAGCAGGAAAATGTTGCGGGCGACCCGGAATGCCTCACGAAGCCCGGCGCACGGGTCGTCGAGATGGTGCAGGACCCCGCGCAGGAAGGCGAGGTCGAAGGCGTCGTCCGCAAACGGCAACCGGTAGGCGCTGCCCTGCCGGAACGTGATCCGGGGAGCGAGGTCGGCATACCTGTCCCGGGCGAACTTCCAGGCCTCCGAGGGTTCGACGCCAACGACCGAGGCCGCGTTCCGCGCGGTGACGAGCGCCACGGTGGCGGCGCCGTCGCCGCAGCCGATGTCCACCACCGTGCGGTTTTCGAGCCGCACGAGTTCGTCGACGGCCAGGGCCGCCCGTTTTTCGAAAAGGCGCATGCTCGTCCGGGCCTGGTCGCCCGTATAGGCGTAGCCGCCCAGCGTGCTGATGTCTTTGCTGAATTGTTGGATCGTCCGGTTTTCGACGTGCATGGATTCTCCTGGTGCGCTGCGACGCCTTGTCAACGGTGCGGCTTTCCCGCCGCAAGCTTCAGGAACGCCGCCTCGATGCCGCCGGCATCGAGGCCTGCGGCGGCGAGCAGTTCGCCCCGGTCCAGGCAACGCTCGGGAAACGCGGCCGGGATGGCCAGGGAACGAAACGGCGCGGCGACGCCGGCCTCGAGCATGAGCCGGGCGAGCGCCTCGCCCAGGCCCCCGGGCCGGATGTGCTCCTCGGCCACGAGCACCGGGCCGGCGGCGGCCAAAAGCGGCGCGAGATATTCCTCGGGCAGGGGCGACAGGCAGGGCAGGTGCAGCACCGCCGGCTTGCCCGCGCCCCGGGCGGACAGCGCGTCCGCCGCGGCCAGCAGCTCGGCAAGGAGAAAGCCGGCCGTGACGAGCAGACCCGCCCCGGGGTCGCCCGGGCGGTAAAAGGGCGTGGGCGGGGACGGCGGCCCGGCCTCCGGGCGCAGCCGGGGCTCCTTGTTGCGACCCAGGCGGATGTAGGCCGGGCCGTCCAAATCGGGCAGGGCGCGCACGATGCCGCGCACCTCGAACGGGTCGCAGGGGGCGAAGACGCGCATGCCGCCGCAGGCGCGCATGAGGCCCAGGTCCTCGATGCCGTGGTGGGTCACGCCGTTGCGGCCGTAGGCGTAGCCGCCGCCGACGCCGACCAGGACCACGCGGCGGCGGTTGTAGCACAGTTCGAGCTTGATCTGCTCCAGGCAGCGCAGGGTGACGAACGGCACGATGGAGTAGGCGACGGGCAGGAATCCGGCCTCGGCCAGCCCCGCGGCGTAGCCGATCATGGCCGCCTCGCGGATGCCGAAATTGACCACGCGCTTCGGGTCCGCGGCGGCAAGGGGATCGTAGAGCTTGTAGCCCAGGTCGCCGGTGAGGAACATCAGCCGGGGATCGGCCGTGAAAAGGGCCAGCAGCTCGTCGAAAAAGGCGTCACGCATCGCCGGGGCACTCCCCCAGGCAGGCCCTGGCGCGGTCCCGGTCGCTGCCGCGCACGGGGCGGTAGTGCCATTCCAGGTCGTCTTCCATGAAGTCCACGCCTGCGCCCTTGACCGTGCGGCAGATAAATGCCCGGGGCCGGTCGCCGGCCGGGGCCGCGCCGAACGCCGCGATCAGGGCCGACTGGGACAGGTCGGTCAGCTCCCGCGTCTCCCAGCCGAAGCCGGCGAAGGCGGCGGCGAGGTCGAAGCCGGGCGTGACGCAGCCGCAGCGGCCGCAGGCCTGCCAGCCGTTGGCGTCCACCACGGCGGTGAGGTTTTTAAGTCCCTGCGCCGTGGCCGCGGCCGCGGCCTCCCAGACCGAGCCCTCGTCGCATTCGCCGTCGCCGAGCAGGGCGAAGACCCGGGCCGGCGAGTCGCGAAGGGCGAGTCCCGCGGCCTGTCCGGCGGCGTAGGCCAAGCCGTGCCCCAGGCTGCCTGTCGCCAGCTCCACGCCGGGGATCTTGCCGGGCATGGGGTGCTCGCCGAGGCAGGCTTCGGCGGTGCAGTAGGCGGCGAGGGTCTCGCGCGGGAAAAAGCCTTGATGCGCCAGCACGGCGTAGAGCGCCATGCAGCCGTGGCCCTTGGACAGGATGAAGCGGTCGCGGTCGGGGGCGTCCTGCGCGTCCGGGCGCACGCGCAGGACGCCGTCGTAAAGGGCGTAAATGAGGTCCAGGCAGGACAGCGCCGGCCCCACGTGCCCGGAGCGTTCGGCCATGGCCACGACGTCCAGGCGCAGGCGGGTCAGGGCGTCTCGCGTCATTTGTAGAGCCGGTCGTTGTCGAGCATGTCCATCCACATGGCCGAGAGCACGAACTGGAAGCCGCTGATGCTCAGGAATACGAACAGGAGCAGCACGGAAAACGTCCAGGAGCGGCCGGTGCACAGGTCGGCGAAAAGGCGCAGGAAGAGCAGCCCGGCCACGCCCAGGGTGAAAAAGGACAAATGGTAGAGCAAAAAGAGGGGGTGGAAGTCCTTGAACAGGTATTTGATCCACAGCCGCTTGAAGAAGGATTTGCACAACAGCCAGCTGACCGTATAAATGACCTTGCGGATGTTCATCTTGGAGGTCTCGCCCACGTTGTACACGGGCTTGATCTCCACTTCGCGCAGGGTGCAGTAGGCGATGTTGAGCTTGACCAGCATGTCGTTGGGCATGCCGTAGCGCGGGTATATCTTGTAGAGGCGCAGCGCCTGGAGCGCGGCCAGGGAGATCGCGGTGTAGCCGGTCTGGGTGTCGGAGACGCGCCAGTAGCCCGAGGCGATCTTGGTCAGCATGGACAGGATGGAGTTGCCGAAATAGCGGATTTTGGGGATGACGAGCCAGGCCGAGCGGTGGATGAGGCGGTTGCCCTTGACGTAGTCGATGCCCTCGGCCACCACGGGCATGCAGATGCTCTCGAGCTCGGCCGGGTCCATCTGGCCGTCGCCGGCCATGACCGCGGTGCAGTCGATGCCGTAGTCCTTGCACCACTTGTAGCCCCGGGCGATGGCCGCGCCCACGCCGCCGTTTTTGCGCAGGTTGATGAGGATGACGCGGTCGCCGTCGGGGTCTTCGTTGACCACGTCGGAGGGCACGAAGTATTCGAGTTCCTTGCGGTCGATCTGGCGCACCACGGCCTCGGCCCGGTTGTAGCGGGTCTCCTCGAAGGCTTCGCACGCGGCGTCGGGACAGGGGGCGGTTTCGTGGCGTTCGCGCATGAAGGCGAGCACCTCCGCCGCGGTGCCGTCGGCGGAACAGTCGTTGACGACCACGATGCGGTCCACGAAAGCGGGCATGGTGCGCAGCACCTGTCCGATCTGCCGTTCCTCATTGTAGGCGGGGACCACCACCGCCACGGTCTTGCCTCGAAGCATGGGAAATCCTTGTTGTTGACGCCGCGCCGCCCGGCCGTCTTACCCGCATCGCCGGGCGGGGGCAACCACCCATGCGACCCGCATTCTTGACTTGCCTTCGGAAACTGCCGTATTCCCGGCGGGCGGCAGCCTGCCGTCCGGCACACCGTCCTGTCGCGAAACCCAACGGCGCAACAATACGATGACTTCCCAAACGCAGACGGCGTCCTGGCGGCGCTGGGGCGCGGCGTTCCTCGTCCTCGGCGTTCTCTACGGCGTCACGCTCTTCCTCTACTCCGGCAAGTACCAGCCCGGGGGCAACGCCTACAAGTACGACGTGAGCGCGGAAGTCTTCAAGCGCCTGCTTTTCACCGGCGACATCAAGGACATCGACGCCTATCTGACCGACACCTACGGCAAGACCGACGACAGTCTCGCGGCGGGTTTCGGCACCGCCATCACCGACGAGCGCCCGCTGCTTTTCTTTTATCTCGCCGCGCTCAAACTCGTGGACCCGGCTCCGGTCATGCTCCATTTCGCCTGCGGCATGCTCTTCCTGCTCGGCGGACTGCTGGCGCTGTCCAAGGTGTTTTATCCAAAGGACCCGGCGCTTTTCTTCCTGCTTTCCGGATTGCTTCTTTCCCCTTACACCATCCACGAGGCCTACATCTACGAGCCGCACGCCATGGAGTGCCTGCTCACCTGTCTGGCGCTGGCCTTCTACATGCGGGAGCGCACCTTCACGGCGTTTTTCTTCGCCATGATGTCCGTGTTCGCCCATCCGGGCAACCTCGTCTGGGTGGCCTGCCTGGGGCTGCACCAGCTCTACGCGCGCCGGCTGGACTTCCGCGCCCACGCCCGCGCCGCGGCCGGCGGCCTGGCCGCGTTGGCCGTCATCGAAGGCGCGTTTTTCGTGCTCTTTTCCCGCGACGCCCTTGGGGTGCTGCCGCACGTCTACATGACGCAGGAGCTCTTCTTCAAGTCCGACAGGATGCACGGCACCTACGACATGGGCGCGGGGCTTTTGCCCCTGTTCAAGAATTATCTGGTGCTCATGCCCTTGGGCGTGCTCGGCTTTTTCTGGGTGCGCGACAAGCTCCAGTTCTCCGTCACCGTGCTGCCAATACTGGTGTATGCCGTGGCCACTAAGTTCGCCATGCCCGGGGCCTATCGCGTGCTTATGCCCATCTTCTTCCTGGGCTACGCCTATTTCTTCCGCAACGCCCTGCAATGGGACTGGCGTCCCGGCCGCGTCGCGGCCGCGGCGGTCATGGTCGCGGCGCTGTGCCTCAACATCCAATACATGGTCTTCGTGGCCGGCTGCCTGCCCCTTCAGGCGAACGGCCCGGTGGACGTGGCCGAGGACGCCGCACAGTGGCGGCCCGAGGACTACCGCCTGCGCTGGAACCTCAAGCGCTTCAACCACGTGGAGGCCGGTGCGCCCGTGGTCTACGACCTCAAGGAAATCACCCGGCTGGAGCTGCCCAACGTGCCCGACGCCGAGTCCGCCCAGGCCAACCTCGTGTTCCGGCTCATGGCGCATTTCCTGTCCCGGGACGCCCTGTCCAGGCTGGGCTCGTTGCGGGCCACGCCGCCGATCTTTTCCGTGGTCGCGCGCCCGGCCGCCGCGACATCGGCTGCAGGTGGGGCGGACCCTTCATGAACCGCGCCGCTTCCGCGTCCCGGCCCGTGGCCACCGTGCAGGTGGACATGGACCCGGTGTGGTACATCGCCAAATGCTTCGACGCCGGCGCGACCCCGGGCGGCGACGCCAGGACCATCTACGAGCTGAGCGTGCCCCTGCTGCTTAACGCCTTTGCCGCGCGCGGGGTGAAGGCCACGTTTTTCATCGTCGGGGCGGACGTCGAGGACGCGCGCAACATTCCCTACCTCGAGCGCATCGTCGCGGCCGGCCACGAGCTGGCCAACCACACCTACGACCACCGCATCGACTTCAAGCGCCAGCCCGAGGACGTTTTGCGCCGGGACGTGGACCGCTGCGCGGAAATTCTCGAACGGCGTCTCGGCGTGCGTCCGCTCGGCTTCAAGGCCCCGGCCTACGCCGCGAGCCCGGCGCTTTTCCGCCACCTTGAACGGGAAGGCTACCTCTACGACTCCTCGGTGCACCCCAACGTGGCCATCCCCCTGGTCAAGGCCGTGCAGCGGCTGTGGCTGCGCTACGACCAGGGCCGGACCGAATTCGGCAGCCTGGCCTGCCTGCGCGCGCCCCTGGCCGCGTACCGCCCGGACGCCGCGGACATCTACCGGCCGGGCGGCATGGGACTTTGGGAGATCCCGGTCAGCACCATGCCGCTTGTGCGCGCGCCCTTCCATTTCTCCTTCGTCAACGTGGCCGGCATGCCGCTTTTCCGCCTGGGGGTCGCGCTGCACCATTACCTGGGACCGGGCATGGTCAACTACGCCTTTCACGCCGTGGACGTGCTGGACGCGACCATGCTGCCGCCCCTCGTGCACCGGCGTCTGGGCATGAAAAAGCCCAGCCGCGTCAAGCTGCGCCACATGGACGCGGTGCTCGCGACGCTTCGCGCCGGCTACGCCGTGCGCACCGGCGTGGAAATCGCCCGCGACCTCGGCCGGCCGGCCGCTTGACGCGGGCCGGAACCTCATTCAAACAGGCTGCGGCGGAACAACCGGAAATGCGCAAAAAACACTTGGAAGTCCTCAAACGGCGCGTGCTCGCGGCCGACCTGCCCTGGCTCGCGGCCCAGGCCGGCAAGTTCTTCGGCGTGCCGGCCTCGTGGTACCTCCGCCGTCCGCTGACGCCGCCGATCTTCGGCGGCATGGTGGTCACCTACCGCTGCAACGAATCCTGCCCCATGTGCAACGTGCGGCGAAAGGCCGACCCGGCCAGGGAAATGGACACCCCGGCCATGCTCGCCCTGGCCGACCAGATGGCCGACCTCGGCGTCTCCGGCGTCTCCATCACCGGCGGCGAACCCCTGGTGCGCGAGGACGTGGTCGAGGTCGTGGCCCGGCTCAAGGCGTGCGGCGTGCCGGTCTCCATGTCCACCAACGGCCTGAGGCTCGTCGATATGGACCTGGCGCGGCGGCTGCTCGATAGCGGCATCGACGCCGTGGCCGTGTCCCTGGACGGGGCCGACGCCGCCGAGCACGACGCCTCGCGCGGCCGGCATGGCGCGTTTACGCGCACCCTCGAGGCCGTGCGCAACCTGCTCGCCGCGCGCGCCGAAAATCCCGGCCGCCGCGTCCATGTCACCCTGGCCACGGTGATTTCCGCCGCCAACTACCGCCGCTTCGAGGACATCCTGAAGCTCGCCCGCGACCTGGGCGTGGACAACGTGAGCTTAAATCCGGTCCACGACACCTACGCCGGCGCGCCCGCCGAAGCCCCGGACCTCTATTTCGACGCCGCCGACCGCGATCTGGCCGCCCTGCCCGGCACGCTGCTCGAACTGAAACGCCGCTACGGCCTCCTCGACAGCTCCGAGGCCTACCTGCGCCACCTCGCCGATTTCCTGGCCGGCAAGCCCATGCCCGCGCGCTGCTACGCGCCCTACTTCTCCGTGTTCGTGGACTGCTTCGGCGACGTGCTGCCCTGCGGCGGCCATTTCTACGCCGGCAAGGCGGCCTGCAACCTGGACGGCCGCACCCTGGGCGAGCTCTGGCGCGACCCGGCCTACCAGGCGACGCGCGACACGCTGCGTCGCTGCCGCTGCTGCTACTATTCCTGCATGGCCGAGCTGAACCTGACCTATGCCAAATTCCCCTGATCCGGCGTCCGCGCGCCCCGCGCGCAAGTCGCCGCTGCGGCGCTGGCTGCCCCTGGTCGGCCTGCTGCTCTTCGTCGTGGTCCTTTCCCGCCTCGACCTCTCCTCACTGGCCGCGGCCGTGGCCTCCCTGAACCCGCTGGGCCTTTGCCTGGGACAGGCCATCATCCTCGCCATCCTCTACCTCAAGGCCGTGCGCCATTATTATCTGTTGCGGGCCAAGGGCATCGACATGCCCTTTCGCAGCGCCCTGCATATCTTCCTGCAAAGCTCGTTCTGGGGGTTCGTCTCGCCCGGACGGCTCGGCGAATTCTCCCGCATGGGCTACCTCAAGGACTATTCGCCCTCGGCGCTGACCTCCGCATCCACGGTGGTGCTGGACCGGCTTCTGGACATCGCGGCCGTGGTCCTGTTGTGGTTGGGCGCGCTTTTCCTGGCGCAGTTTCCGGGCCGGGACGCCCTGGTCCGCCTGGCCGCGCCCGGGGCCGTGGCCGGCGTCGCGGCCCTGGCCGCCGCCCGCTGGTGGCTGGCCCGGCGCAGGCCCGACGGCAGGCTGGCCGGCATCGCCTCCGCCCTGTTCTCCCTGCCGGGCAAGTGGCGCTTCCTGGCCGCCACCCTCGCCATCTGGGGACTGTACTACCTGGGCTGCTGGATCATGGCCGCGGCCATTCCGGTGGCCGCCCCGGCCGCGTTCCTCGTCTTTTGCGCCGCCACGGCCAACGCGGTCTCCTTCCTGCCGCTGTCCGTGGCCGGCATCGGCACGCGCGACGCCACGCTGGTGCTCCTTTTTTCCTCCATGGCCCTCGATCCGGCCAAGGCCGTGGTCTTTTCCGCCACGTTCCTGCTCTCCTACCTTACCGGCATGGTCGCCTGCCTGCCCGCCGTGCTGCGCCGCTGAGGCGCGGGCTTGTTCTCGCGCCGGTTTCGGGCTAAGGGGCTGCCACGTGTCCACCCCCAACGACGATTCCCGCGTCCCGGCGCTGCTGCGCGCGCGCTCCCTGGTCCTTACCGAGCGCATCCTCGGGCTTTGCGACCGCGACCCGGCGCGCCCCGCCTACGGCTGCTGCGACCGCAACTACTGGTGCTACAAGCTCCACGACCTGGCCAACGCGCGGTTCCAGGAGGCGGCGCTTTTTTTCGCTGCCGCCGCGCCGCAGCTTACGCCCGAAGCGGCCCCGGCCGTACTTTCCCTCGCCGGCGCGGCCGTGCGCTTCTGGGCCGCGCGCCGCCACGGCGACGGCTCCGTGGACGAGGTCTACCCCTTCGAGCGCTCCTTCTGCGCCACGTCCATGTCCGCCCAGGCCGCGGCCGGGGCCTGGCTGCGCTTAAGCGCGCCGCCGGACGTGGATTTCGCGGTCACGGGCGACTGGCTGGCCGCCAACGACAACCCCGAGGTCGCCAACCAGATGGCCGGCGCGGCCCTGGCCCTGGCGCGCATCGCCCGCATCACCGGCAAGGCGCGCTACGCCGACGCCGCCCGGGACAAGGTCCGCTCCCTCGCCGCCCGCCAGCTGCCCGGCGGCTGCTACGCCGAATACGGCGGCCCGGACGCGGGCTACGCCACCATCACCCTGGCCCTGCTCGCCGGCTACCTGGACCTCGTGGACGACGCGGCCGCCCTGGCTTCCATGCGGGCCTGCGCCGCGTTTCTCGAAGCCGTGACCGACGCCGACGGCCTCTACGACTGGCGGGTCATGTCGCGGCGTACGCAGTTCCTCTACCCGTCGGGGCTGGCCTTTCTGGAAAGCCCGGTGCTTGCCCGCCTGGCCGCTGGACTCCGCCGCAACGTTGTCATAAACCCCCTGTGGATGGACGACCGCTACTGCATTCCCCTGGCGGCCGATTACCTGCTGGCCGCCGAACGCCTGGACGCCCGCGCCGGGGGGGGGGAGTGAGGCCGTGTCCCCGTTCGCCCAGATCCTTTTCCGCCTGTTCGTCCTCGCCGTGGGCTGGCTGCCGGCCGGCTCCCGGCTGGTGCGCCGGTTGCTGCTCGCCCTGCTGCGCCGTGGCGGCCCCGGCGGCAAAATGACGTACGTGGCCCATGCCGACTTTCTCGACACGCGCGACCTCGTCCCCGGGGACCGGGCCGTCGCCGTGGTCGATCCGGAGCTTTTGCGTGGCTGAAACCCGCCCCCTTCGCGTCCTGGTGCTCAATCCCATGACCCGCGCCACGAAAAACGTGGTCCGGGACGTGCTCTACGGCTGCTGGTGCGCGGGCAAGCGCATCGGCGGCGCCTCGGTGCCGCCCTTCCCCCTGGTTCAGCTCGCCACCATCCTCGCGGCCGACGGCCGGCAGACCACCTTCCTCGACGCCCAGGCCGAGCAGAAGGGCCCGGAGGTCGTGGCCGCGCTGGTCAAGGATTTCGACGTGGTGCTCTGCTCCACCTCGACCATGAGCTTCACCGAGGACGCCGCGTACCTGGCCGACCTCAAGGCCGCCAACCCGGCGCTCGTCACCGCGGTCTTCGGCTCGCACCCGACCTTCATGCCGCGCTTCGCCCTGGCCGCCCCGGGCGTGGACTATATCGTGCGCCGCGAGCCCGAATACGTGGTGCGCGACCTCTGCCGGGGCCTGGCCGGCGAGGCCGATCCCCGGGCCACGCCCGGCCTCGGCTATCGTGACGACGCCGGCGAGCCCGTGCTCAACCCGGACTATCCCTTCATCGAGGACCTGGACGCCCTGCCCTACCCGGACGTGGACTTCCTGCCGCGCGGCATCCACTACTTCAACCCCATCGTGCGCCGCCTGCCCTACATGACCGCCACCACCTCGCGCGGCTGCCCGGGCAAGTGCACCTTCTGCACCGCGCCGGCCTTCGACGGCGGCCGCGTGCGTTTCGCCAGCGCCGACTACGTCCTGGGGCTCATCCGCTACTTGCGCGGCAAGGGCTACCGCGAAGTCTATTTTCGCGACGACACCTTCTTCGTGAACAAGCGCCGCGACCGCGAGATCTGCGACGGCATCCGCCGCGAGAACATGGACGTGACCTGGCTCGCCAACGCCCGCGTCTCGGGCATCGACCCCGAGACCATGGAGCTGGCCGGCAAGGCCGGCTGCCACACCATCAAGTTCGGCATCGAATCCGGCAGCCAGGCCATCCTCGACGGCATGCGCAAGGGCTACCGCCTGGAGCAGGCCCACGCCATCTTCCAGGCCGCGCGCCGCATGGGCATGAACACCCACGCCCACGTCATGCTCGGCAACCCCGGCGACACCGCCGCGAGCATCGCGGACACCATCGAGTACGTCAAAGCCCTGGCCCCGACCACGGCCACCTTCGGCATCTGCACGCCCTACCCGGGCACGCCGCTGTTCGAGTCCGTGGCCGAGAAGCAGCCCGAGATCCGCGACGGCACCACGAGCGACTTGAGCAAGCTGCACGTGGAAGGCCTTTTCAACGCGCTGTACTGCGACGTGTCCGGCGAGGCGCTCAACCGCATGGTGCGCCTGGCCTACAGGCGCTTCTACCTGCGGCCGGGCTACATGGTTTCGCTTGCCGCGCGGCAGGTGCGCAACCTCGACGACCTCAAGCGTTGCCTGATCGCCGGTACGCGCGTGCTGGACTTTGTGTTTCGCGGAGCGTAAAGGCGGAGCGCCATGCGGGTATCCATCATCATTCCGGCCTACAACGAGGCCGACAACGTCGGGGACATCGTCGCGCGCATCCGCGCCCTGCCCGCCGCCGCGGACTGGGAAATCGTGGTGGTCGACGACGGCTCCGCCGACGCCACGGCCGACACGGCCGAGGCCGCCGGAGCCCTGGTCGTGCGCCATCCCTACAACCTGGGCAACGGCGCGAGCGTCAAGTCCGGGGCGTCTGCCGCCAGCGGCGACGTTCTGGTCTTCATGGACGCCGACGGCCAGCACCGGCCCGAGGACATCGAAAAGCTGCTCGAGCCGCTCGGCGAGTTCGACATGGTGGTCGGCGCGCGCACCGGCGAATCCGACGTGTCGCGCTTCCGCGCCGTGGGCAACGCCATGCTCATCAAGCTCGCGGAATTCCTCGTGGAGCGGCGCATCGACGACCTGACCAGCGGCTTCCGCGCGGTCAAGCGCGAGTGCTTCGAGGAGTTCTCCCACCTCTTCCCCCAGCGCTACTCCTACCCGACGACCATCACCATGGCGCTTTTTTCGGCGGGGCGCTTCGTCAAATACGTGCCCATGCCCGGCATCCGCCGCCGCCAGGGCGGCGTTTCGGGCATCCAGCCCTTCCGCGACGGCCTCCGTTTCCTGACGATCATGCTGCGCATGATCGTGCTTTTCAATCCCATGAAGATCTTTTTGCCCCTGGCCGTGCTGGCCGCGGTCTACGGCCTGGCCAACGGCCTGCACGACATCTTCGTCCTGTGGAAACTCACCGCCTCCACGGTGCTGACCATCGTGCTGGGGGTGTTTTTGTTCTTCTTCGGCATCCTGGTGGACATGCTGTCGCGGGTGCGGCGCGAACTGCACGCCCTGCTGCACAAGATGAAATGACCGGGTTTCCCTAACCAAGGCACCTCAACACGGAATTCTATCATCATGCTCAACGGCCAGACCATTCTCATCACCGGCGGCACCGGCTCCTTCGGGCACAAATGTACCGAAACCATCCTCGCCCGCTACCAGCCGAGGAAGGTGATCATCTTCAGCCGCGATGAGTTCAAGCAATACCAGATGGCGCAGAAGTTCCCGGAGTCTAAATATCCCGCCATCCGCTATTTCATCGGCGACGTCCGCGACAAGGAGCGCTTGCAGCGCGCCTTCCAGGGTGTGGACTACGTTATCCATGCCGCCGCCCTCAAGCAGGTGCCAACTGCGGAATACAACCCGACGGAAGTGATCAAGACAAATATTTACGGCGCGGAGAACGTCATCAACGTGGCCGCCGACCGCAAGGTCAAGAAGGTCCTCGCCCTGTCCACCGACAAGGCCGCCGCGCCCGTCAACCTCTACGGCGCGACCAAGCTGTGCTCGGACAAGCTGTTCGTCGCGGCAAACGCCTACGTCGCCCAGGACGATACCCGCTACGCCGTGGTGCGCTACGGCAACGTGCTCGGCAGCCGCGGCAGCGTGGTGCCGCTGTTCCTCAAGCAGAAATCCACCGGCTTGGTCACCGTCACCGATCCGCGCATGACCCGCTTCTGGATCACCCTGGAACAGGGCGTGGACTTCGTGCTCAAGTGCCTGGAGCAGATGATCGGCGGCGAGGTGTTCGTACCGAAGCTCCCCAGCATGAACATCATGGATCTGGCCGCGGCCATCTGTCCGGAATGCGAGGTCAAGGTCGTAGGCATCCGCCCCGGGGAGAAGATCCACGAGGAAATGATCACCCTCACGGACGCCCTCAACACGGTGTCCTGCGGCGATTACTACGTGATCCTCCCCCCCACGGCCCCCTGGGACGTCGCGACGTTCCTCAAGCAGTTCGGCGCCACGCCTTGCCCGGAGGGCTTCTCCTACAACAGCGGCACGAACAGCCAATGGTTGTCCATCGAGGAGTTGCGGGAACTTGTCCACAACAGCTGATTCCCGTTGCGCGCCCCCGGCGGAGCAGCGCCCATGCCGCGCCTGCTCGTAACCGGGGCGAGCGGCCTTCTCGGCTCCCATGTCGTCCTGGCCGGCCTGCGGCGCGGCTTCGCCGTGACGGCGGTCTGCGCGCGGCACCCCGTGGCCTTCCCCGGCGCGGAGACCCTGCGCCAGGATCTGGACGCCCCCGACGCCCCGGCCGTCCTGGCCGCGCAACGCCCCGCCCTGATCCTCCACTGCGCCGCCCTGGCCGACGTGGACCGCTGCGAAGCGGAGCCGGACCGGGCCCGCCGCCTCAATGCCCTCCTGCCCGGCCAGCTGGCCGTGATCGCCCGCGACCTCGGGGCCAGGATGCTGCATGTTTCCACGGACGCGGTTTTCGCCGGCCGCCCGGGGCTGCCTCCCCGCACCGAGGAGGACTCCCCGTGCCCGTGCAACGCCTATGGCGCCACCAAACTCGAAGGCGAGCGGACCGTGGCCGAAGCCGGCGCGGACAGCGTGACGGCCCGCGTCAATTTCTTCGGCTTCAGTCCCCAGGGGCGCGGACTTGCGGCATGGATCCTGAGGCGGCTTGAGGCCGGCCTCGAGGTCCCGGCCTTCACGGACGTCGTGTTCACGCCGCTTGCGGCCGGCGATCTGGCGGAAATCCTCCTGGACCTCCTTGCGGGAGGCGCGGCAGGCCTGTTCCACGTTTTTGGCCGCGAAGCCGTGAGCAAATACGATTTCGCCCGCGCTCTCGCCGCAGCCTTCGGCCACGACACCGGACTCGTACGCCCCACGTCGGTGACGCAAAGCGCGCTGACCGCGCCCCGCCCCCGCTGCCTGCCCATGCACAGCGGCCGGGCCGAGGCCTTCCTGGGGCGGGCGATGCCCGACTTGCGGCAAGGCATTGTGTGTCTGCTGCGGCAGCGCGACGACGGGAGCATCGAACAACTCAAGGGAGCGCGCGCATGGTGAGAGTGCACAACGGCAAACGGTTTCTCGGCGAGGGAACCCCCACCTATTTCATCGCCGACATCGCCGCCAACCACGACGGCGACCTGGGCCGGGCCAAGGACCTTATCCGCCTCGCCGCGGAGGCCGGGGCCGACGCGGCCAAGTTCCAGAACTTCCAGGCCGCCAAGATCGTGAGCCGGCACGGGTTCGAAACCCTCGGCGGCCAGTTGTCCCATCAGGCCAAATGGGGCAAATCCGTCTTCGAGGTCTACGCCGGCGCCTCCCTGTCCCTGGACTGGACCGCGTCGCTCAAGGCCGCCTGCGACGAGGCCGGCCTCGACTACTTTACCTCCCCCTACGACTTTGAATCCGTGGACCGGGTCGATCCCTACGTCGCCATGTACAAGATCGGCTCCGGGGACATCACCTGGACCGAGATGGTGCGGTACATCGCCGCCAAGGGCAAGGTGACCATGCTCGCCACGGGAGCGTCGGACATCGGCGACGTGCAGCGCGCCGTGCGCGCCGTCCTGTCCGTCAACAGGCAGCTCGTGCTCATGCAGTGCAACACGAACTACACGGGCAGCCTCGAAAATTTCCGGCACATCCACCTCAACGTGCTGCGCGCCTACGCGGTCATGTTCCCCGAAGCGGTGCTCGGGCTCTCCGACCATACCCCCGGCCACGCCACGGTGCTCGGGGCGGTGGCGCTCGGCGCCAGGGTCATCGAAAAGCACTTCACCGACGACACCTCCCGCCAGGGCCCGGACCATGCGTTTTCCATGGATCCGGCGGCCTGGAAGGAGATGGTGGCGCGCACGCGCGAACTCGAATATGCCCTGGGCTCGGCGGACAAGGCCGTGGCCGCGAACGAGGCCGACACCGTGGTCATCCAGCGCCGCTGCCTGCGCGCCGCCCGTGACCTGTCCGCCGGACAGGTCCTCGCCCGCGAGCACCTCGACGTGCTGCGCCCCGCGCCGGCGGACGCCATCTTCCCCCAGGAACTGGACAAGGCGCTGGGGCGTCGCCTGCGCCAGGACGTTCCGGCCGGCGGGCATCTGCGCTGGGGCATGCTGGAGTAGGCCGCGATGGAGACTCCGGGCGTCCTGTATTTCAGCCGTTCCCTCGGCCTGCACGACCGCCGCTTCCTGGAGCGCATCCGCCGTTTCGGCTGTCCGGTCTGGTTTCTCGGCGTCACGCCCGCCGCCGTACCCGAGGCGTTGCCGCCGGACGTGACGCCCCTGGCGTTTTCCCGTCGCTACGTCCTTGACGATCCCGGCGACCGCCGGGCCATGGCCCGGGAGCTGGCGGCCCTGGCCGCCGCCGTGCGCCCGGACGTGATCCACGCCGGCCCCGTGCACGACTGCGGCCACATCGCGGCCCTGGCGGGCGTCCGGCCCCTGGTCGTCATGTCCTGGGGCTCGGACCTGCTGCTGGACGCGCCGTCCGACCCGGTTGTCCGCGACGCCGCCCGGACCGCACTCGCCGCCTGCGATGGCTTTTGCTGCGACTGCCGGACCGTGGCCCAGGCCGCCGCGGCGCTGACGGACATGGCGGGCAAGCCTTGCGCCCTCTTCCCGTGGGGCACGGACTGCCGGGCTTTCCGGCCCCGGGGCGAAGGCGACGCCGTCCCCCTGCCCCCGGACTGGGCCGGGGCCAAGGTGGTGTTGTCGCTGCGTTCCTTCGAGCCGGTCTATGGCATCGATACCGTCCTTTCGGCCTTTGCCTTGGCCCAGGCGCGGGAAGCCTCCCTGCGCCTGCTGCTGCCCGGCGACGGCTCCCTCGTCCCCCTGGTGCGACGTCGCGTCGCCGCCGAAGGCCTGGAAGGGCTGGTCCTGCTGCCCGGCAGGATCCCCTCCCCGGAACTGCCCCCCTATTACCGGGCTGCGGACGTCTACCTGAGCGCCTCGCACAGCGACGGTTCCTCGGTTTCACTGCTTGAGGCCATGGCCAGCGGCTTGCCGGCGGTGGTCTCCGACCTGCCTGCCAACCGGGAATGGGTGGAGGAGGGACGCAACGGCTGGCTGGCCCCCGTTGACCAACCGGCCCGTTTCGCCGAAGGTCTCGTCCGGGCCGTCCGGCTCGGGGCCGGAGCGCGCGCGGCCATGGCCGGCCGCAACCGCGAACGGGCGTTGGCCGACGCCGATTGGGAGGCGAATACCATGCGCCTGTTCGATCTTTACCGCCGTTTGGCCGCGGACCTTGCATGACCGATCCTGCGCGCCTGGTGCTCGGCACCGCCCAACTCGGCATGGCCTACGGCGTGGCCAACACGTCCGGACGCCCGGACGCCCAGGCCAGCGCCGCGCTGGTGCGGGCGGCCTGGGACCACGGCATCCGTTATTTCGACACAGCCCAGCACTACGGCGCGAGCGAGGCCGTCCTCGGCGCCTGCCTCGACGCCATGCCCGACCCGCAGGAGGCCCGGGTCGTCACCAAGCTCGCCCCGACACGGGATTTCGCCACGCCCGAGGCCGTGGCCGCTGCGGTGCGTGAAAGCCGGCAACGCCTGGGGCTTGAGCGCCTGGAGGGGGTCATGCTCCACGCCGAGAGCCGGCTGGACGCCTGGGATCGGGTGTTCGCCCCGGGCTTCGCCACCCTCGCGGCCTCGGGAGAGATCGTCTCGTCCGGCGTTTCCCTCTATGCGCCGCGCCGCGCCCTGGAAGCCCTCGACCGGCCCGGCTGCTCCATCATCCAGATCCCGGCCAACGTCCTCGACCGCCGCTTCGAGCGGGAGGGCGTCTTCGCAAAAGCCGCGCGGCGCGGCGCGCGCGTGTTCGTGCGCAGCGTGTTCCTTCAAGGCCTGCTGCTCATGGAGCCTGCGGCCCTGCCGCCCGGACTCGCCGCCGCGGCCGGCTTCCTCGACCGGTATCGCGGCCTGTGCCGGCGCTTCGGCCTGTCCCCGCGCACCCTGGCCCTGGCCTATGCGCGCGAACGCTATCCCGAAGCCTGCATCCTCTTCGGCGCGGAGACCCCGGCCCAGGTCCTGCAAAACGTCGCGGACTGGAACCACGTCCTGCCCCATGGGGCGATGACGGCCGTGGAAGCGGCCTTCGCCGAGGAAGCCCCCGAGGAAGTTGTCAATCCAAGCCTTTGGGATATCTTAAGGAAATAAAATGAAGCCAACTCTGACCCGTTGCATGGCCATGCAGGAGCGCGCCGCGAAGCGCATTCCCGGCATGACCCAGCTCCTTTCGAAGCGTCCGGACATGTTTTCCCTGGGCGTGTGGCCGGGCTACTACAGCAAGGCGCAGGGAACCCGCATCTGGGACCTGGACGGCAACGCCTATCTGGACATGAGCCTGGGCGGCATCGGGGCCACGGTCCTCGGATTCGCCGACCCGGACGTGGACGCCGCGGTGACCGAGGCCATCCGCGCCGGGGCGAGCTGCTCGCTCAACTGCCCCGAGGAAGTGGAGCTGGCCGAACGCCTTTGCGCGCTGCACCCGTTCGCCGACATGGTGCGCTACGCCCGCGCCGGCGGCGAAGCCATGGCCATGGCCACGCGCATCGTCCGGGCGGCCGCCGGCCGGGACCGCGTGGCGTTTTGCGGCTACCACGGCTGGCACGACTGGTACCTGGCCGCCAATCTCGAGCACGACGCCCTCCAGGGACACCACCTGAGCGGCCTGGACCCACTCGGCGTGCCGCGCGGCCTGGCAGGCACGGCCCTGCCCTTCCGGTACAACCACCTGGAGGAACTGGAAGCCATCCTCGCGGCCCACGGCTCCGAGATCGCCGCCGTCATCATGGAGCCCATCCGCAACGAGCCCCCGGCTCCGGGGTTCCTCGAAGGGGTGCGCCGCCTGGCCGATCGCCATGGGGCGATCCTGGTTTTCGACGAGATCTCCTCCGGCTTCCGTCTGGCCAACGGCGGCGCGTACACGACGCTTTCGGCCGTCGAGCCGGACGTGGCGGTTTTCGCCAAGGCCATGGGCAACGGGTATCCCGTCGCCGCGGTCATCGGCCGCCGCGAAGTCATGGAAGCCGCGCAGCGGACGTTCATCAGCAGCACGTTTTGGACCGACCGGGTGGGACCGGCCGCCGCCCTGGCCACCCTGCGCAAGTTCGAGGCGCAACGCGTCCATCTGCACCTCATCGACATCGGCGAGCGCATCCAGGCCGGCTGGCGGGCGCTGGCGCAAAAACACGGCCTGGACGTGGAGGTCGGGGGCATCCCGCCGCTGGCCCACTTCGGTTTTCGTTCGTCCCGCGCCCAGGAGCTCAAGGCCCTGTTCGTCCAGCTCCTTCTCGACAGGGGCATCCTGGCTTCCACCACCTGCTACGCCATGTTCGCCCATACCGCCGAGGAGGTGGGGACGTATCTCGCCGCCACGGACGAAGCGTTCACGGCCATCGCCGCCGCCGACGCCGCGGGGACCGTGGACGATGCCTTGCGCGGGCGGCCCGCGAGCGTCGGGTTCCAACGCCTCAACTAGGAAGGAGGGCGGAAATGCGCGCCGTCGCCATCGTCCAGGCCCGCATGGGTTCGACCCGGCTGCCGGGCAAGGTCCTGCTGCCGGTGCTGGGCCGGCCGTTGCTCGGCTACCTGCTGGAACGTCTGGCCCGCTGCCGCGGCCTGGATGCCATCGTGGTGGCCACAACCGACCGGCCAGAGGACCAGGCCGTGGCGGAGTACGCCGCCGGGCTGGGCGTCGCGGTGTTCCGCGGCAGCGAGCAGGACGTGCTCGACCGCTACTACCGGGCCGCCGTGGCCAACCGGGCCGACGTGGTCATGCGCGTGACCGCGGACTGTCCCCTGCTCGACCCGGAGGTCTGCGGGCGGGTCCTGGCCCCCCTGCTCGCCGCCGGGCCCGGGCGGCCGGATTACGTGGCCACCAGTCCGGCCTTCGCCGAAGGTCTCGACTGCGAAGCCCTGACCTTCGCGGCCCTGGAACGGACGTGGCGCGAGGCCGCCCTGCGCTCCGAACGGGAACACGTCACCCTCTACCTGAAAAACCACCCGGAGCGCTTCGGGATGCTGCGGATCGACAACCCGGCGGACGAGGGCGCGATCCGCATCACGGTGGACGAGCCCGACGACTTCTTCGTGGTCAAGGCCGTGTTCGAAGCCCTCTATCCGGCGGATGCCGCCTTCGGGTTCGACGCGGTGCGCGCCTGGCTCCGGGCGCACCCCGGGATCGCCGCCCGCAACAACAACATCATCCGTAACGAAGGGCTGCTCAAGTCACTGCGCGAAGACGGGCCGGCTGACGCGTGAGGCCCGGCCGGCCCCGCGTATGGACAGTCGCTTCGAAATGCACTACCCACCCCAGCGCCCCGGAGATGCGCCGTTGCGGCCAACCGGCCGGGAGCACTTTTCGCAAGGAAACAACAATGAGCGCAAAATCCGAAGTCGAACGTCTTGAAGACTTGTGGTCCGGGGATTTCGGCGACCAGTACGTCGAACGCAACAAGGACTGCTTTGCCGGAAGGGACGTTTTCTGGAACGGGGTCATGGACATGCTCCGGCCTAAAAGCGTCCTGGAAGTGGGCTGCAACGTCGGGTCCAACCTGCGCTGGATCGCGCAGCGCGTGCCCCCCCGCGACGTCGTGGGCACGGACGTCAACGAGCGTTCCCTGGCCCTGCTGCGTTCGCGCCATCCCCAGGTCAACGCCCTCTGGGCGCCGGCCCGCGACCTTCCTTTCCGCGACGCACGCTTCGACCTCGTTTTCACCCTGACCGTGCTCATCCACCTGCCCCCGGAGATCCTGCCGCTGGCCATGGCCGAAGTCGTGCGCTGCTCGTCGCGTTACGTCTTTTGCGGGGAGTTCTACGCCGAGGAGCCGACCGAGGTGACCTACCGCGGCCAGGCCGGGGCGTTGTTCAAACGCGATTTCGGGGCCATGTACCAGCGCCTCTTCCCGGAACTTGTCCTGCTCAAACAGGGTTTTCTGGCGCGCGCCGACGGCGGGGTCTGGGACGACGTCACCTACTGGATTTTCGAAAAGAGCGGGAGCCGCTGCGGTGACTAGACCCCGCATTGTCGCGACGGTGGAATGTCGCATGACTTCCACGCGGCTGCCGGGCAAGGTGTTGCTGCCCGCATGCGGCAGGCCCTTCCTGGAGATCCTCGTCGAGCGCCTGTCCCGGGCGGCCAGGCTCGACGGCGTGGTGCTCGCCACCACGACCAACGCCACGGACGACCCCGTGGCCGCCCTCGGCCGGCGGCTGGGGGTCGGCGTTTTCCGGGGCTCGGAAGAGGATGTGCTGTCCCGGGTGCTCGGCGCCGCCACGGAAGCCGGCGCGGACCTCGTGGTGGAGATCACCGGCGACTGCCCCCTGATCGATCCCGAGATCGTCTCCCAGGTCGTCGACCTCTACCTTCTCAACGACTGCGACTACGCCTCCAACGTCGATCCGGCCGCGTTCCCGGACGGCATGGATACCCAGGTGTTCTCCCGGGAACTGCTCGCCCTGGCCGACCGCGAGGGCCTGACCCCCGAGGACCGCGAGCACGTCAGTTGGTTCATCCGCCGTCACCCCGAGCGCTTCCGCAAGCTCCACCTGCCCGCGCCGCCCTCCCAGCACTGGCCGGAACTGGGGCTTACCCTGGACGAAGTCGCGGACTACACCCTGCTCAAGACGGTCACCGAGACACTTTATCCGGAGGATCCGGCCTTTTCCCTGGGCGACATTCTGCGCCTGCTGCGCAGCCGGCCCGAGCTGCTCGAAATCAACCGCTCCGTGCGGCGTAAGCAGGTCTGACCATGGACGTGCCGGTCTTTTCCGCCCTGCTTGTCGGACTCGGCCGCATCGGCATGCTCTACGACGCCGACCTGCCTCCCGGGCCGACGCTGACCCATGCCCGGGCCCTGTCCACCCATCCCGGCTGGCGGCTGACGGGAGGCGTGGACCCGGACCCCGGCCGGCGCGACCGGTTCACGGCTCTTTACGGCGCACCGGCCTGGGCCGGTCTGGACGGCGTCCCGCCGGGGAGCTGCGATCTCATCGTGCTCGCGACCCCGCCCGAGGGACGCCTGGAACTCGCGCGAGCGTGCCTCGCCCTGCGGCCCCGGATGTTGCTGTTGGAAAAGCCCCTCGCCGCGGACGCCGCGGAAGGCCGCGCCATCCTCGACGCCTGCGCCCGCGAAAACGTCCCCGTTTTCGTCAACTACCACAGGCGCTGCGATCCGGCCGTGCGGCGGCTCAAGGACATGATCGACTCCGGCGGCCTGACCCGCCTGCGCGCCGGCCGGGCGGTCTGCTCCGGCGGCCTGCGTCACAACGCCACGCACTTCGTGGACCTCGCGCGCTGCCTGCTCGGCGAGCCAGCGGCGGCGGACATCACGGACCGCCCTGGCCGTACCGCAGCCGATGCCGACGATGTGGACTTCGTCCTGACGTTCGGGGGCGCGGCGGTGTATTTCCAGGCCCTGCCCGGGCGGGCCTACAGCCACGCCGACGTGGAGTTCTTTTTTGCCGAGGGTGTCGTGCGCTACGGCGACTTCGGCAGCACCGTCTCCCTGCGTCCGGTCGTGGCGGACCCCCTCTACCCCGACTATTCGATCCTGGACGCGCCGCGAGAACTGGCCGCGCCCGGCGATTTCGAGCAGAGCCAGCGGCACGTGGCCGCGCACCTCCACCGGGCGCTGGCCCACGGACAAGCCCTGTATTCCGATGGGCAAAGCGCGCTGGCGACCCTGGAACTGTGCGAGCGGATCGCCCGGCGATGGACGCGTTCGGCCTGACCGTGCTGGCCGCCCACGACGCCGGCGGCGCGCGGGTGTTGTCCGCCTACGCCGCCAGGCGTCTGGCCGGCCGGCGGCTGGCTTTCGTGCTCGCAGGTCCCGCCGTGGACATCTTCGCCGAACGCCTGGGCCCCCTGCGCGTGGCGCGCCCGGACGTCGTCGACAGCCTCGACCCGGCCATGGACCGCGTCCTGACCGCCACGAGCTGGCTTGCCGACCTGGAGCGCGACGCGATCCGTCGCGCCCGGCGCCGCGGCGTGCATTGCACCGCATTCCTGGACCATTGGATGAATTTCCGCGAACGCTTCCTGCCTCCCGCAGCATGGAACAGCATCGGCGCGGACTGGACGGCGCACCTGCCCGACACCGTCGTGGCCACCGACCGCTACGCCTACGAGCTGGCCCTTGCGCTCGGTTTCCCGGACGCGCGCCTGCGCCTGGAAACCAACCCCCATTTCGAGGATATCCGCGAGGCCTTCGCCGCGCGCCCGCCGCGGGACCGGACCGGAACGCCGCGGCGGGTGTTGTGGATCAGCGAACCGGTTTCCGAACTCGACATCCTCGATCCGTCGTTGCGGCCGGGGTTTTCGGAATTCACCGCCGTGGCGGATCTCGTCCAAACGGTCGCGGCGCTGCCGGACGACGCCGGGACGGCCGTGCGCATCCGGCTGCATCCCAAGGAACATGCGGGCAAATACGATGTCTTGCTGGCTGGCAGCGGCCGCATCGCGCTCTCCGTCGCGCCGGACCTGCTCGACGACCTCGCCTGGGCCGACGCGGTCGTCGGCATGGAAAGCACGGCCCTGGTCGTGGCCCTGGTTGCGGGCATTCCAGTTTTCAGCTATTTCCCGGCGAGCGCTCGCCGGCAATGTTCACTGCCGCATCAAGAGATAGGCAGGGTGGACACATTATCCGAAATCTTTCTCACACCGATCACTGGACATCCAAAATGAAGCTGGCCGTTCACGGCGGGGCGCCGGTAAGGACCCGCCCTTTTCCCGCGTACAAGGTTGTTGGCGAAGAAGAGAAAACCGCCGCCGTCCGCGTGCTCGAATCCGGCGTCCTGTCGCGCTATCTCGGCTGCTGGGACGAGGACTTCTACGGCGGGACCGAGGTTCGCGCCTTCGAGGAAGAATGGGCCGCGCGCTTCGGAGTCAAACACGCCGTGGCCGTCAACTCCTGCACGTCCGGCCTGTATGCCGCCGTGGGCGCCATCGGCGCTGGGCCGGGCGACGAGATCATCGTCCCGCCCTACACCATGGCCGCCACGGCCACCGCGCCGCTCATCTACGGGGCCGTGCCCGTGTTCGCCGACATCGAGCCCGACTGTTTTTGCATCGACCCGGCCGCCGTGGAGGCCGCCATCACCCCGCGCACCCGGGCGATCATGGCCGTGGACCTGTTCGGCCAGCCCTACGACGCCGACGCCGTCAACGCCATCGCCGACAAACACGGCCTCGTCGTCATCGAGGACGCCGCCCAGGCCGCCGGAGCCCTGCACCGGGGCCGCCATGCCGGTGCGCTGGCCAGGATCGGCGTGTATTCCCTCAACTACCACAAACACATTCACACGGGCGAAGGCGGGCTGGTCGTGACCGACGACGACCGCTTGGCGGAGCGCGTGCGCCTGATCCGCAACCACGCCGAAGCCGTGGTCGAGGACATGGGGATGACCGACCTGGTCAACATGGTCGGTTTTAACTACCGCCTCACCGAATTGCAGGCGGCCATCGGCCGGTCGCTGCTGCCCAAGCTCGATTGCCTGGTGCGCGAACGGCAGGACAACTGCGCCTTCCTGGCCGAAAAGATGGCCCAGATTCCCGCCCTTGTCCCCCCCGCCGTGCGCGCGGGCTGCACGCACGTCCATTACATGCACACGTGGCGTTTCCTGGAAGAACGCGCGGGCGTGCCGCGCGACCGCTTCCTCGAGGCCGTACGCGCCGAGCTTCCCCCCTCGCAGGGGCGCGAGCGCGAAGGCGCCCTCATCAGCGGCGGCTACGTCAAGCCGCTGTACCTCCAGCCGCTGTTCCAGAAGCGTATCGCCTTCGGCTCCGGGGGCTATCCCTTCGCCAAGCCCTGGTACGCGGGCGAGGTCCGCTACGACAAGGGCATCTGCCCGGTGGTGGAACGCATGCACGAACGGGAGCTTTTCACCCACGAACTCATGCGCCCGGGCATGACCCGGGGCGACCTCGCCGACGTGGCGGACGCCTTCGCCAAGGTCTGGGAGCACCGCAGTGCGCTCGCCTGAGGCGGCCGCGACACCGTTGTTGCACGGCGAGCGGGTCGTCCTTCGCCCCTTCGGGCCGCAACACCTCAGCGCGCGCTACGTGTCCTGGCTCAACGACCCCCAGACCGTGCGCTTCAGCGAGCAGCGCCACCGCAGCCATACCCTGGAGAGCTGCCGCGAATGGACCGCGGCCATGACCCGGCCACCCCACCGCCTCTGGGCCGTCGAGGCCGCGTCCCTCGGGCACGTGGGCAATCTGGCGGTGTACGCGGATCCAGCCAACAGCCTCGCCGACCTGACCATCCTGCTCGGCGAGGGCCGGGGCCGGGGCTTCGGCCTCGACGCCTGGAAAACCGGGCTCGCTTGGCTGCTCGGACCCGGCGGCCTGCGCAAGGTCACGGCCGGCACCCTGGCCGCCAACGAACCCATGCTGGCCGTCATGCGCGCCTCGGGCATGGCCGAGGACGGCATACGCCGGCGCCATTATCTCTTGGAAGGGCGGGAGGTGGACGTCGTCTGCATGGCGGCGTTTCGCTCCCCCACAATGCAAGGAGAACGCAGTTGAATCACAAAGGCAAACCGCTGTTCCGCGATCTGCGCTACTGCGTGCGCTGCTGCATGCCCGAAACCGAGGAAGGCACCGCCCACGACGCCCTGGGCGTCTGCCGCGCCTGCCAGTCCTCGGAACAGAAGATGCATATCGACTGGGTCGCGCGGGAAAAGAAGCTGCGGGAAATTTTCGCCAAGGCCAAGGCCGACGCGGGCAGCAACTACGACTGCGTGCTGCCGATAAGCGGCGGCAAGGACAGCATGTTCCAGGCCCACGTGCTGGTCAAGGTCTACAACATGAAGCCCCTGGCCGTGACGTTCAATCACAACTGGTACAGCGAGACCGGGTGGTACAACCTCGTGAACCTCCTGGAAACGTTCAACCTCGACCACGTGATGTTCACGCCCAACCGGGGCTTGGTCAACCGCCTGGCCGCAAAGTCCCTGCGCGAGATCGGCGACACCTGCTGGCATTGCCACAGCGGCTGCGGTGCATTTCCCCTGCAGGTGGCCGTGCGCTTCGGCATCCCGCTGCTCGTCTACGGCGAATCCGCCTCGGAAGCATACGGCCTGACCGACTACAACAACCCCATCCTCTACGACCGCGATTACTTCACGAAGATCTCGGCAAGGCGCACGCCGGACGAAATGGTCTGCGACACCCTCAGCGCCAAGGACATGCATCCGTTCCAGCTGCCGAGCTACGCGGAATGCGAGGACGCGGCCATCCACGGCATCCACCTCGGCGACTACCTCTTCTGGGACGACGAACGCCATACCGAATTCGTGCGCGACGTGTACGGCTGGCGCGAGACCCAGCTGGAGAACAGCTACAAAGGCTACAAGAGCGCCGAATGCGTCATGCCCGGCATGCACGACTTCACCTGTTACCTGAAACGCGGTTTCGGCCGGGCGTCGGTGCAGGGCTCCGTGGACGTGCGCAACGGCCTGCTCACCCGGGAAGAGGCCTTTGACCTCATCGCCAGCGTCGATCCGGTCCGCCCCGAGGCGCTGGACTATTTCCTGGGGATCACCGGGCTGAGCGAAGAGGAGTTCTACGCCATCATGGCCGGGCTGCGCATGGACAAGCTGCGCGACGCCGACATGCCCGTGCTGCCCAAGCAGGCGCCCAACCGGGAACGCATCCTGCCCTTCGCCCAACAGCTCATCGAACGCCTGCGCCGCACGGATACGGCCACCTACGGCACGCCGCTTACCGCCGGTAACCGCACGCCCCACCGCGAGCCCGAACCGGACCTTTTTCTGCGCCGCAGCCTGCCCGAACTGGTGCGGGACTTGGCCGACGGCGCGCTGACCCCGATCGACCTGGCCGAGACGACCATTCGCCGCGTGGAGGCGCTCGACGCCCGGTTCATGGCCTTCGAACACTTCGACGCCGCACGCCTGCGCGCCGCCGCCCGGGAGTGCGCCGCGCGCCTCGTGCCGGGACAGGCCCTGCGCCTGCTCGAAGGCATGCCCATCGGCGTCAAGGACGCCTACAACACCGCGGACTACCCCACCGAGATGGGAAGCGCGCTGTGGCGCGGCTTCACTCCGGGCAACGACGCTCGCCTGGTCTACAATCTCAAGCGCGCCGGCGCGGTGGTCGCGGGCAAGACCGTGACCGCCGAGTTCGCGGTCCACGCCCTGGGCAAGACCGTGAACCCCCACGATGCGACCCGCACCCCGGGCACGTCCTCCTCGGGCTCGGCCGTGGCCGTGGCCCTGGGCATGGTCCCGGCGGCGCTCGGCACCCAGACCGCCGGCTCCATCATCCGCCCGGCCAGCTTCTGCGGCATCTACGGCTTCAAGCCCAGCTTCGGCCTGCTGCCGCGCACCGGCACGCTCAAGACCACCGACAGCCTGGACACCCTGGGCTTCCTGGCCGCCCGGCGCGACAGCCTTGCGCCGCTGTTTGCCGCCTTGCGCGTCCACGGCGGCAACTACCCCGTCAGCAACGCCGCCCTGTCCGACCGTAAGCGCCAGACCAAGCCGGCCGGCCGGCCCTGGCGCGTGGCGCTGCTTAAGACCCACACCTTCCCCGGCGCGCCCGACTACGCCCAAAAAGCCCTGCTCGACCTGGCCCGGGCGCTCGACGCCGACCCCGACATCGAGGTCGTCGAGGCGGAGCTGCCGGAAATCCTCGGCCGCGCCCACGACATCCACCGCACCATCTACCACTGTTCCCTGGCCTACTACTTCGCCCAGGAATCACGCAGCGAGACCGACCTGTCCGACGTCATCCGCGAAATCATCGCCGAGGGGCGCACCATCTCCGCCCTGGACTACAATCAAGCCCTGCGCAACCAGGAAATCTGCATCGCGGCCATGGACGAGCTCATGCGCGGCTTCGACGCGGGCATCAGCCTCGCCACGGCCGGCGAAGCCCCCTTGCGCGACCGGTTCGAACTGCCCGACCCCGCGCTCGTCTGGACCCTGACCCACCTGCCGGCCGTCAGCGCCCCGACGTTCGTCTCGCCGGCCGGGCTGCCCTTCGGCGTGCAGTGCGTGGCGCGCAAATACAACGACCCGCTGCTGCTCGACTGCATCGACGTCCTGGGCCGCAAGGGCTTCCTGCCCGACGGCCCCTCGCCCCTCGCGCCCGCGGCGCGGGAGGACGCGGCCGGGGAACGCGCATGAGCCGTCCGCGCATCCTGCTCATGTCCCGGACCCTGCGCCGGGACTTGCCGAGCTATTACGTCCTCAAAAAGATCATCGAAGCCAAAAGCGGGGCCGCGGTGGTGGTGTGCAGCCAGCGTTCGGTCTTTTATTACCTGCGCCACTGGCGGCCCCAGGCCCTGGTCTACCCCTGTTGCGGCGACACCCCCGATTTCGCTCCCTACGCCCCCGGGGTGCAGCTCTTCTGCTACTCCGGCGAGGGAGGGGAGGACGCCTCCCATTACGACGAACGTTTTTTTTGCGCATTTCCGGAATACCTCGACGCCGTGCGGCGGATTCTGGTCTGGGGGGAGAACACGAAGCGGCAACTGCTGGACGACGAGGCCAAGGCGCACCAGGGCAGGTATCGGGACGTCCTCGAGAACGACAAGGTCCGGGTCGTCGGACACCCCCGACTCGACCTGGCCCGCTATTTCCCCGGCCGCGCGCCGCGCCGCTCCATCGGCATCTGCACCCACTTCTTCACCCTCAACAATTTCCGGGGCGACTCCGCGTTGCACCTCTCCTTCGGGCGGGCCGACGTGGTTTCGGCGTTGGAGTTCGAGGTGGAGTTGCTCGGGATGGTCACGAAGATCATCGACTACCTCGTCGCCGAAACGGACTACGCGGTATCGGTGCGCCCCTATCCCCTGGAAGCGCCCCAGATGTACAAGGTGCACCGGGGGGGGAAGGCGTGTTTCTACAACACCGCCTATGAAGGCCGCGTCAGCGTGGACGATCATCTGGATTTCCCCGGCTGGGCCGCCGGACAGGACATCGTGCTCAGCAGCGTCACCACGGCCCTCGGGGAAGCCTGCCTCCTGGGCGTGCCCATGCTGTTCATCGACAAGCTGTTGGCCAGGACGCACGGCTTCGCCTACTACAACTCCATCAACGAACTCCTGGGCAAGGTGGCCTGCGCCCCGAAAAAATTCGACGAGTTGACGCATTACATCGAAAACCCCGCTTCGGTGCCGTTCGACGCCGACGCGATGACGGCGTTCATGGCGCGCTATTACAGCACGCACCTCCCCGGCGCGGCCCTGGAGCGCGTCGCGGACATCGTGCTCGCCGACGTCCAGTCCGCCGGCCCCTCCGGGGGCTTCCACATCCCGGCCGCAGCCGTCGCCGTGCGGGACTGGGTGAATTTCGGATTGGAGCGGATGGGGGATCCGTTGTGCGCCAATTTCAATTACCTCCCGGGATACCACCGCATTCCGGAGTACTATGACCGCATCGCCGCCAACATCCTGGCGCATCGGGAAACGTCCCCCTATCCGATGCGCCCGCAGCAGGGTGCCGTTGCGGGCGAAACACGCGTCGCGGAGGTCCATGCCCCCTGACCCGTAACGGGGCCGGCCCGCGCCGCGCCCATAACCCGACGACCACCATGCACAGCAGGCGCTTTCCCCATTACGTGTTTCTGTGCTGCGGCCTCGCGGTCGCGGCGCTGCTCGTGGCCTTCGTCCTGGCCCCCGCGCAGGGGCTGACACCGGGTATGATCCGTGCCGCGCTTATCGGCGGCGGCCTCGTCGCCGCGGCGCTGCTCGCCCTGTTCTTCGTTCCCGCGCGGTTCGCCCAGAACACGCTGCTTATGCTGGTCTCGCTGCTGTTGCCGCTGCTTTTGCTCGAGTTCCTGCTGGGCTACCGGCCCGACCTGTTCGTCGGCGGAGCCAGCGCCGCCCACTACCTCGCCCCGAAAGCCTACCTGCGCTACATCCGGCTGACCAACCCCACGACCTGGCAGGAACTGGGGTATAAAAAGGAGCGTTTCGACGTCTCCGGGCTCTACTACCACTACAAGCCGGGCATCACCGTTCCCGGCCCCGCCGGCCCGGTGACCATGGACGAGATCGGCTTTCACAACCCGCCCGGGACCTACACCGACAACGCCGTCATCCCCTACGTCTTTCTCGGCGATTCCGGCACGGCCGGCCTGGAGGTGGAGAAGCCCTTCGCGCACATCGTGTCCGAAGCAACCGGCAAGCCCGCCCTGAACCTGGGCATCGGCGGCCAGTCCCCCCAGGACTATGCCACGGCGCTGGAGCGCTACGGCCTGGCCAAGAAGCCCAAGGTCGTGGTCGTGTCGCTTTTTTTAAACGACGTCTCCGACGCCCTGACCTACGACCGCCTGGAGCGGGCCGGCCTCGACGACGCGACGTATTATTTCGTCGGCGTCGAAGCCTATCCCGAAAAGGGTCCGGTCGGCTTCCTGCTCAACCGCCTGAACCTGCCGCGCTACGCGGCGGCCCTGGCCCTGTTCGGCCTGCCCGGACGCGGCGCGCACGCCCAGGCGGCCCCCCCTTCCGCGGCCGGCGCGTCGGCAGCGGCGGGCGGGCAGGAGATGGCCGCCTTTCCCGTGCACGGCGGGGCCGAAACCGTGCGTGTGCCCGCCGCGTCGATTCAGACCGAACTCGTGACCTCGAAGCTCACCGACGTCGAAATGGGCCCGACCCTGGCCGCCCTGGCCCGCATCAAGGCGCTTGCCGCTTCCGTGGGGGCCAAGGTGCTCGTCACCTACATGCCGCAGCCCATCGAATACTACCGCCCCTTCCTCACCGAGGGCGCGGCGCATTTTGCCGCCGTGCCGGACGCGGATTTCGGCTGGGGCCGGCAGTTGCAGGCCTATGTGGAGTCCCTCGGGCTGCCGTTTTTCGACCCGCGCCCCGGAATGCGCCGCGAAGCCTCGGCCGCGCCGTTTCTTTTCCCGCACATCAACGACGCCCACCTCAACACGGCCGGGCACGCCCTGTTCGGCCGCATGCTGGTGGAGCGCCTCACCGCCCTCGAGGCCGAAGGCGACGCGCAACCATGAACATTTTCCCCGTGCTGGTGGGCCTGTCCACCTATCTGCCGCCGGTGCACCGGATGCTCGCGCGCCTCTCCCGTGACGCGCCCAAGGACGCGGCCTATTGCTACGGCGTCTGGCTGCGCCACCTGACCCTGCTGTGGCAGGACGGCATGCGGGAGATGCCGGCCAGCCTCGCCGAACTCGGCCCCGGCGACTCCCTGGGCGTGGGGATCGCGGCCTTGCTCTCGGGTGTGGACCATTACGCGGCCCTGGACGTGGTGCGCCATGTCGATCCCGAGCGCTCCCTGGCCATGCTCGACGCGATCGCAGCGCTGCTCGCGCGGCGCGCCGCCCGGCCGAAGAAGGCCTGGCCGGACTGCGACCCGCTTTACGGCCCGGACGGCTTTCCCGGGCACATCCTGACGCCGCAACGCCTGGAACGCGCCCTGGCGCCGGCGCGCGTGGAGGCCATCCGCCGCGCCCTGGCCGGCCGGGGCCGCCCCGGGGATACGGTGTCCGTGGTCTACCACGCGCCCTTCGACGACCCCGGGGTCATCGCCCCGGAGAGCGTGGACGTGGTCGTGTCCCAGGCCGTGCTCGAGCACGTGGTCGATCTCGACGCCTGCCACCGCGCGCTTTACGCCTGGTTGCGGCCCGGCGGCCTGGCCGCGCACCACGTGGACCTCAAGTCCCACGGCATCAGCCGGGAGTGGAACGGTCATTGGGAGTATTCCCCGTTCTGGTGGCGGCTGGTGGTGGGCAAAAAGCCCTACCTGCTCAACCGCGTGCCCTGTTCGGGCCAGCTGGCGGCCCTGGAACGTGCCGGCTTCGAAATCGTCTCCGCGCGCACCGCACAGGGGCGGGGCATCGGCCGTGACCGCGCGGCCGCGGCCTTTCGCGGGCTGCCCGACTCGGATTTCCTCGACCGCAATCTCTTTTGCGTGGCGCGAAAGCCCGCCCGGCCATGACCTCGGTCCTTTTCGTCAGCTCCACCCTGGGCGGCGGCGGCGCGGAGCGCGTGTTCGCGACGCTGCTTACGCACCTGGACCGTGGCCGCTTCCGGCCCGCTCTGGCCCTGGTGCGCAAGACCGGCGGCTACCTCGCCGACGTGCCCGCCGACGTGCCCGTGCACGACCTGGGTTGCAGGACGCACCACACCGCTCCGCCCAAGCTCGTCGCGCTTATCCGCCGCCTGCGCCCGGACGCGGTCCTTTGCACGCACAGCCACGTCAATCTGATCCTCGGCATGTGCGCGCCCTTGCTGCCGCGCAAAACGCGCCTGATCGGACGCGAGACGGCCATCCTCAGCCGGCACACGAGGCAGTTTTCCCATCCCGCCCTGCACGACGCCGCCTACCGCCTGGCATACAAGGGGCTCGACCGGATGGTCTGCCAGTCCGCGGACATGCTCGCCGACCTGCGCGACAACTACGGCCTGCCGCCGGCGAAAATGGTCATGCTGCCCAATCCCGTGGACACGGACCGGGTCGTGCGCGACGCGGACGCCGCCGCGAACCCCTATCCGCCGGGCGGGGTCGAACTCGTGAGCGTCGGCCGCCTGGCCCCGCAAAAGGGCTTCGACCTGCTCCTTGCCGCCGTCGCCGCCATGCGCACGCCGGGCGTGCGCCTCACCGTACTCGGCGAGGGCGGCGAACGGGACGCGCTCCTGGCCAAGGCCGCCTCGCTCGGCATCGCCGACGCCGTGCGCTTTCCCGGCTTCCAGGCCAATCCCTACCCGTACATGCGCCACGCCGACCTGTTCGTGCTGGCCTCGCGCTACGAGCCCTTTCCCAACGCCGTGCTGGAGGCCCTGGCCCTGGGCGCGCCCGTGGCCGCCTTCCGCTGCCCCGGCGGCATCGCCGAGATCGTGGTGGAGGGCCGGGACGGACGCACCGCGCCGGCCGGAGACGTGGCCGCCCTGGCCCGGGCCATGGACGACGCCCTGGCCGCGCGTCTTTCCCGCGAGGCCATCCGCCGCCGCGCCCGGGAACGCTTCGACGTGTCCGTGGTCGTGCCGCAGTACGAGCGGGTGCTGGCCGGCGACGCCTGAGGCGACAGGGCGCGCCGGCCGGCTTGCCTCGCGCCGGGCGAGACGGTAGGGTGCCGGCCACTTCAGGGCAGGCGGCCGCGCGCCGCGCCAAACCAGGGATAATCTATGCTCGTCGTCTCGCTCACGCTCGTTTTCGTCCTCTACTACGTCGCCATGTCCCTGGCCTGCGGCGAGGGCGCGTGCCGCCTGGCCGGCGACGCGCAGGGCCCGGACGACCCGCGCCGCAGGCTGGCCTGGTTCCTGCTCGGCACGGGCTTCGCCCCCTTCGCCATCGGCCTGCTCCAGACCACGTTCCTCATCCTCTTCGCCGGACTGCCCTACTCCTGGCTCGGCGTCTTCCACGGCCTCGTCGCCGTGGCGCTCCTTGCATGGTGCCGTAAGGGCCTTGGCGAGACCTGGCGCGCGGCCGCGGCCTATGCGGCGGCAGTCGCGCCGGCCAGCCGACGCGTGGGCGCGGCCTGCGTGGCCGGGGCCTTGGCCGTGCTCGTCTATTTCACGGCGCAGTATGCGATCCGGCCCATCTGGCACGGCGACACCCTGACCTACGGCGTGGAGAGCAAGGCGCTCATGGACCACCGTTCCTACACCTCCCGGCTCAAGGTGACGCCCCAGCCCGGCCCGGACACCAACTACATCCGCTTCAACGACCACCCCATCACCTACATCGGCTACCTCAACGCGGCCATGGCCTTTTCCCCGGACCGCACCCAGGATCTGGCCTTTCGCGCCGCGCTCGAGCTGCAAAACCTGTCCCTGGCCGTGGTCGTGCTGGGGCTTGGGCTTCGCGCGGGCGGCTTCGCCGCGGTTTTTTCCCTGTGCCTGCTCCTTTTCGCCCAGTATTTCGGCATGCTCATGAGCATGGGTTCGCGCAGCGCCTTCAACCTCATTCCGATGCTCCAGGCCCTGGGCTTCCTGCGCGCCCGCCCCAGGGGCGAGGCCAAAGCCGTGGCCGATGCGGTCCTGCCGTTTCTCGCGCTGCTTTTCCTGTGGAACTCCCATTCGAGCAGCCTCATGGTCGCGCCGCTTCTTTTCGCGGCCATGCTCGCGGTCACGCCCGGCGTCCGGCCGCGGCTGGCCCTGACCGGGGCCTTCGCCCTGGCCATCCTGCTCGGGGCCAACCACCTGATCGTGTCCAAGCTGGAGACCGGGGAACTGCTCGGCAACGAATTCCGTTCCGCCAACTTCGTGACCATCACGAAGCCCGACATCTGGACCCCGCCGCCCGCGCCCGATCCGGGGCTCGCGCTTTTGCCCGAGCGCCTGGCCCACCAGTACAAGGAGGACGGGCCGCTGGTGCCGCTGACGTTCGTGGCCCTGGCGCTCACCGGCTGGGCGGCGCTGCGGCGCAGGCGGCTTGCCCGGCCGCTGGTCGCGGCCGCGCTGCTGCTGCTCGTCTACGAGGCGATCATCCTCGGCTTTTTCGATTTCCTGAGCCGCCACCTGAGCATGGGGCACTACACCGTGCCCCGCTTCCGCTTCTCCATCTACCCGCTGACGGCGTTCGTGCTCGCCGGCGGCGTGTGCGCGAACCTGCGCGAAAGCGCGCGGCGCGCGCGGGCCTGCAATGTCCTGGCGGTCCTGCTCCTGGTTTCGGGCGCGGCCATGGCCATCGGCCACTGGTGGGGCCCGCGCACGGACATCCAGGTCGTGCGCCAGGCGAACATTCTGCAGCTGCTCGAAAACGCGGACAGCTGCTGGTGGCGGGTGGACAATGCCCTCACGGACGCGGGCGCGCCGGCGGACGCCCTGATCCTCACGGACTCGCCGGTCATCCCCTGGTACTACACCGACCGCAACGTCATGTGCATCCAGGACACCCGGCTCTACGACGCGCAGCGCACGACCGATCCCGAGACGGCGCGCCGGGCGCTCAACGATTTCGGCGTGGAATGGATGGTGCTCAGCAAGGCCAAGTACCTGTCGGGCACGGCCATGGGCGTGGTGGTGGAGCAGGATTTCGAAAAGGCCGGCGACTGCCGCTACGACGAATACTTCCGGCGCAAGGCCGCGGCGCGATGAGCGGGGGTCACGCGCCGAAACGGGCGGCGAAGGCCTCTGCCGTGCGGCGCAGGCCCTCTTCCAGGTCCACGCGCGGCGTCCAGCCGTAGAGCGCGCGGGCCAGGCCGATGTCCAGGTAGTTGGCCGGCACGTCGAAGCCGCGGGCCGGCCGGCGCTCGATCGCCACGGGCCGCCCGAGCGCGCGGCCGACGCCTGCGAGCACGTCGCCGACGCTGCGCCCCTCGCCCGAACCCACGTTGACCGTGACTCCGGTCGGGGCTCCTTCCAGGCAACGCAGGAAAAAATCCGCGAAATCGTCGATGTAGAGGTAGTCGCGCACCACCGAGCCGTCGCCGTACACGGCGACGGGCTCGCCGCGAAGCGCCCGCAGCATGGCCACGGCCACGAGCCCCTGGGGGCGAAACGGCGACTGCCCCGGCCCGTAGACGTTGGACGGCCGGAAAATGACGTGCTCCAGGCCGTTTCGCGCGCCAAAAAAGCGCACCGCGCTTTCCACGGCGTGCTTGATCAGGCCGTAGGAGGAGATGGGCGCGGGCACGGCGGTCTCGGGCACGGGCAGCGCCCGCGGCACGCCGTAGACCGTGCCGCCCGAGGAGCAGTAGAGCAGGCGGCGCGTGCCGGCCTCGGCGCACAGCGTCAGCAGGCCCCAGGCCGCGGCCAGGTTGGCGAGCAGGTCGGTCTGCGGGTCGGCCTCGGCGGTTTGCGGCAGGGTGGCGTCGGCGAAATGAGCCACGTAGGCCGCGCCGGCAACGGCCCGGCGCAGGCGCGCGCGGTCGGCGATGTCCCCGGCGAGGTATTCCACGCCGGGGACGGCCCCTTCTTCGGGCCTGCCGCGGCGGGAGTAGACCCGCACGCGGTAGCCGCGCGCGCAAAGGGGCGCGAGCAGGCTTGCGCCGAGAAAGCCCGTGCCGCCGAGCACCAGGACGCGCGCGCCCTCAGCTTTCGCCACGGTCCGGCCCGTCCGCACCGGCGAGCAGCCGGTCGTAAAGGGTCTCCAGGGCCGCTTCTCCCTGCCGCAGATCGAGCGCCGTGCGCGCGCGCGTCCCGGCGGCGCGGCCCAGGCGCTCGCGCAGTTCCCGGTCGGCGAGCAGCCGCTCCAGGGCGTCGGCCAGGGCGAGCGGGTCGCGCTCGGGCACGAGCAGGCCGTGCGCGCCGTTTTCGATGATCGTCGGAATGCCGGAGTGGAAGGTGGAGAGCACGGGCAGTCCCGAGGCCATGGCCTCGACGATGGCTCCGGGGATACCTTCCATCTCCCCGGCCGGGCCGGTGACGCTCGGGTGCACGAACACGTCGGCCTCGCGGTAGGCCGCGACCATCTCCGGCGAGCCGTAGACGACCGGCCCGGTGAAGCGCACATGCCCGGCCAGGCCGTAGGCCTCGGTCAGGCGCAAAAGCTCCTCGCGCAGGGGGCCGTCGCCAACGAGGCGCAGCACGAAACCGTCCCGGCCCCGGGCGCGCAGTTCGCGCAGGGCGGCGAGCAGCACGGCATGGCCCTTCTGGTGCTCGAAGGAGGCGAGCAGCAGCAGGCGCACCGGCCCCGCCGGCTCGGGGTATTCGCGTTCGGGAAAGGCGAAATGCGAGGTGTCCGTGCCGAAATAGTGCACGAGGAGCTTCTCCCCGGGGCAGCCCAGGGCAAGCAGCGCGTCGCGCATCTCCCGGCTCATGGCCAGGATGCGCGTGGCCGGGGCGAAGACGTTTCGCCGCAGGAAGCGGCGGCCATAGCCCCAGTACATGTCCGGGAACGAGGAGCAGTCGTAGCCGTAGAACGAGACCACGCACGGGATTCCGGCCTGGCGCATGAGCGGGGCGTACATGCCGGCGTCGGAGCCGTAGTGGAAATGGAGCAGCGACGCGCCGTGCTGCGCGAGAAAGCGGCGGATGCGGCGCACGTCGCGGCCCGACAGGCGGTAGGCCAGCTTGAAAAGCGCCCTGTCCAGGGCATTCGCGCCGCGGCTCAGGTCGAGCAGCGGCAGGCCGGCGGCCGTGTCCGGGGCGGCGTAGCCGCCGTCGTCGCGGCCGGAAAAATGCTTGAAGACCACGGCCGGCGCGTAGCGCGCGTGCCCGAGGATCTGGTTGCGGATGAACGAGGCCCGCAACTGGGTCGATTTCCGCACGAAGTGGACAACGGTTTTCATGGGTGCGCCGTGCATCGGCGTGAGCATTAGCGGGAATGGCGGGCGCGGGCAAGCCGCCGCGTCGCGACGGCCTGCCCGTTCCGGTTGTCGGTGCCGTGTCCCGCGAAGAATGCCGCCCTTACCAAATACCGCCGTCTTTTCGGGACGGCCGGCTAGGCCTTGGGCGCGAGGCCGAACGGCCCTTCCTCGTAGGCTTCGCCGCATTTCTCGCAGACGAGCCCCACGGGCAGCTTCTCGCCGCACGTGCACATCCAGCCGATGCGCCGCGCCGGGTTGCCGACGACCAGCGCGTGGTCGGGCACGTCGTGGGTGACCACCGAGCCGGCCCCGACGAAGGCGTGGCGGCCGACGGTGTTGCCGCAGACGATGGTGCAGTTGGCGCCGAGCGTCGCACCCTTGCGCACCAGGGTCTCGCGCAGTTCGGCCATGCGCGGGATGTGGGCGCGCGGATTGAAGATGTTGGTGAAGACCATGGACGGGCCGCAGAACACGTCGTCTTCCAGGGTGACGCCCTTGTAGACCGAGACGTTGTTCTGGATCTTGCACCCCTCGCCCACGGAGACGTCCGGGCCGATGACCACGTTCTGGCCGACATTGGTGCGCTTGCCGACCGTGGAGCCGGAAAGGACGTGGCTGAAGTGCCAGATTTTGGCGCCCGCGCCGATGCTCGCGCCGGCGTCCACCACGGCGGTCCCGTGGACGAAATAGTCCTTTTCCTTGGCGGCGGGGGCGGGAGCGGCGGCGGGCTTGCAGCCGTCCAGGCAGGCCTGGCTGGCGTTTAGGACTTCGAGCACGCGCAGCCCTTCCCGGCCGTCGGTTGTGGGCGTGCGGCCCGTGGCCATGCAGGTCAGGAAGTGCTCGCACTCCAGACGCAGGGGTTCGGACTCGGGCAGGACCACGGCTTCGGGCGCGGCCTTGGCCGGCACGGGCACGTTCTTCTCCCAGCGGATCTCGTGGGGATAGAGCGCGAGCTTCTCGGCCCAGGGCAGGGTGTCGTCGAAGACGGCCATCTTCTTTTCCCCGACCACCACGAGCTTTTGCTCCTTGAACGGGTGCAGCCAGGAGACGAAGATGTGCGCCTTGAGCCCGGAGGGAAAATTGAGGTGGGTCGTGGTCACGTCGGCGATCTTCTTGTGCAGGTAGTTGCCGCCGATGGCCATGACCTGGTCGGGCATCTCGCCGGCCAGGGACAGGATCATGGAGATGTCGTGGGGCGCGAACGACCAGAGGATGTTCTCCTCGCGCCGGATCTTGCCCAGGTTCAGGCGGTGGGAATAGATATAGTTGATCTTGCCGAGCGCGCCCGAGGCGACCAGCTCCTTGAGGCGCAAAAAGGCCGGATGGTAGTGCAGCAGGTGCCCGACCATGAGGATGCGCTTTTTCTCTTCGGCCAGGGCGATGAGTTCGCGGCCTTCGCGTTCGTCGAGCACCAGCGGCTTCTCCACGAACAGGTGCTTGCCGGCCAGCAGCACTTCCCGGGCCAGGGCGTAGTGGGTTTCGGCCGGGGTGGCGATGACCACGCCGTCCACGGCGTCGTTGGACAGGACGTCGGCCAGGGCCATGCAGGTTTCGAGGCCGGGATATTGCTCGGCGAACGCGCCGAGGATGGCCTCGTTCTTGTCGCAGACCATGGCCAACGCGCCCAGGGCGTGAAAGTTGCGTACGAGGTTCTTGCCCCAGTAACCGGAGCCGATCACCGCCACGCGCTTGATGGAATCGCTCATGATGTTCCTCGACGGCGCCGCACGCGAAAAGGGAATCGTGACGGGCGTCTGTTGCAGTTGTCCTGGCCGGTTCGTAGCCCAATGACGGCCGGGGCGCAATGACGGCGGAAGGTGGTTGTCGAGTTGACCCGAATTCATGGCCAGAAAGGATCGCGTGCGTGATGAAGCGCAGCTCCGTACAGGGCGCAGCCAGTCAGGGCCATGGCCAGGGGCCGTGTGTCCGTGGCGGAAAACGCGGCCCCGGGGTCGGCAGGATTCGCGGCGTGGCGGGCGAAGGCCAGCTCCACGCGGTTTTGCCCGGCGGCCAGGGCAAGCGGCACATCCAGGGTCCCCTCGTCCTCCATCCAGCGCGCAAAGGGCAGCCCGGAAGCGCCGCCGGCCTCCCGGCCGTTGATGCGCACGACGATTCCCTGATCCGGGATGGGGTTGGAAAAGCGCAGGCGCAGCACGGCCGGCCCGGCGGCGTCGCTGGGAAATTCCAGCGTCGCGACCGGCCCGAGCGCCCAGCGCCAGGCATGGCCCTCGCCCCTTTCCAGGCCCTCGATGCCGGCAAGGCGCAGGCCGACGGGCAGGGTCGCCGGGCGCATGAGGTCGAACAGGAGCCCCGGTTCGGCGAAACAGACCGTCACGGCCTGCGCCGCCGCAAGCTCCAGGTTGCCGCCGGGATAGGCCGCCGTGTCCCGGCCGGCCAAAAGCCCCACTGTCACGGTCAGCTCGCGTGGGACCGTCTCCGGCGCAAAACGCGCCATCAGGCGTTCCCCTGCCGCCGGCCCCGGCTCGGCCGCGAGCAGTTGCTCGGGGCCGCCGTCCGCGGCCACGGACAGGGAGACCATGCCGCCCGCGCCGGCATTGCGCCGGTCCACGCTGACGAACACCGGCCCGGCTGCGCCGGTTTCATTGCGGAAGCGGTAGGCGAACCGGGATGCCGTGTCGTTGGCCGTGGGCACGGCCTGCCAGGCCAAGCCCCGGGTGAGGGTCACGCCGCGCAGGCTGTCGATCTCGTTGTAGAAATTCTCCGGCTCCATGGTGAACGTAAAAACGCGCTCCCCGTCGCGCGCCGTGAACGGCCCCCGGGGGCGAATCTCCCCGCGCGCGACGCGGCAGCCGGGCAGGCGCGGTGCGTCCGGCGCGTCGAGGCGTCCCGCCGACGCGCCGTGCTTTTCGAAAAACTCCGGCGCTGCCGCCACGAAATAACTGCGTCCGGCCTGGGCGGCGTCATATTCCTGGCGACGCAGGGGATTGGGTTCCCGGAAACGGTCGAGGTACCAGGCGACGCCGTTATAGAGCCCCATGTCCGGCATGGACCACAGCGCATCCGGGAGGGCGTCGTCGGACAGGGCCAGGGCGATGTTGCGGGAGAGGGGCGCGTTGTCGTCGTTGGCGTACAGTCCCGGGCCGCGCACGGCGACGAGCCAGCCTGCGCCGCAGAGGGCCACGGCCACGGCCAGGGCAGGCGCTGCGGCCCGAGGAACGGCGAGCCGTGAAAGCGCCAGGGAAATTCCCGCCCCCACGCACAAGGTCACGACCGGCGCGGCAAAGGCGATGTGCCAGTACATGATGTAATCGTCCCGCGCGGCCACGAGCACGGACAGCGGCCCGACGACGATGGCCGTGCAAAGCGCCCCGGTAAAGCGGTCCCGCCGCCACAACGTCCACAGGCCGAGCGCGGTCAGGGCGCAGGCGATACCGAGAATGAGAGGGCTCTCGAAAGGGGACAGGAATCCGGCTAGAATGCCGCCGATGCGCCGCAGCACCGCCAGCGGACCGGCCAGGTCCATGAACCCGGATTTGCCTCGGGCCATGAGGCTGAAAAAAAAAGGACACACAACCGCAAACGCGGCGAACGCCGCCCCGACGTAGGCCGCAAGCCGCCCGATGCCGTCCCGGCCCCTGCGGGCGAGCCAGAAGGCGCAAAGGACCAGCACCTGGAACGGCACGAGCAGCACGGCCACGTAATGCAGGAACAGGAGCGCGGCGTTGCACAGGGCCAGGCCCGCCAGCTCGCGCCGGCCGCCGGTCGCCAGGAAACGCCGGGCGAGGATCAGGGACGCCAGGAACAGAAGCAGGAAGATCGCGTAGGGCCGCACCTGGCGGGACAGGGCGACCATGGCCGGGCTCCAGGCGTAAAGCGCGGCCGCGAAAAGCGCCGCGCCGTTCCCGACGAGGGGGCGCGCCAGCCGGAAGAGCAGCCAGACCCCGGCCACGCCGGCCGCGGCCTCGGGCAGGCGCAACACCGTCTCTGAGGATCCGATCGCCAGCACGGCCTTTATGAAGAGGTGGAACAGCGGTGGGTGCATCTCGCAGCGCCGGGAAAAGTCGAGGATATAGGACATGGGATGGGCTGCCGTCAGGGGCACGAGCAGCTCGTCCCACCACATGGCCGGGACGCCCAGGTGGTAAAGGCGCACGGCTGCGGCAACGGTAAGGATACCGCAAAACGCAACGAGCACGGCGAATCCAGAAGCGTGACTGAAGGCGGGGGGAGTGCGCGGCATGGCCAGTCCGGGGCGTAGATGTTCCGTTGTGCAAAACCGGCCCGGCCGGCCGTTCCCTAGTATCGGCGATCGCCGGTCGGGGCAAGACCCGCGCCGGCTTGCGCGCCCGGCCCGTCGCGTATAACACCGCTTTCGCCGCCAATGCGGCCGGATCGAGGCGCGCCCCTCCCCGACACCACCTACAAGCGCCTGGGCTGCCGCCGGAAACGTCCCCCTGTACGTTGCACGCCCCTGCCCGGCACGAGACCACTCCCATGACGCACACCGCAACCAATCCGGATTTCCTCGTCATCGGCGCCGGCGTCGTCGGCCTTTCCATCGCCCGGGAGCTCGCCGCGCGGCATCCCGACTGCCGCGTCACCGTGCTCGAAAAGGAGCCGGACATCGGCGCGCACGCCAGCGGCCGCAACAGCGGCGTCATCCACGCCGGCTTCTACTACACCGCCGACAGCCTCAAGGCCCGTTTCACCCGCGACGGCAACCGCGCGCTCAAGCAGTTCTGCGCCGCGCGCAAGCTGCGCGTCCGCAACTGCGGCAAGCTGGTCGTGGCCAAAAACGAAGAGGAAGTGCCGGTCCTGGATACGCTGCTCGAGCGCGGCCGGCAAAACGGCGTGGAACTTTCGCGCGTAACGCCCCGCGAGGCCCGGGCCATCGAACCCCGGGTCAAGACCTGCGGCGCGGCGCTTTTCTCGCCGACCACCGCCTCCATCGACCCCCTCGAGGTGCTGCGCGCCATGGCCGACGCCGCCCGCGAGGCCGGCGTCGCCATCCACGCCGGCGTACGCTACCGCGGCCGCGACGGGTCCGCCGTGCGCACGGACAACGGCCTCTACACCCCGGGCTACGTCGTCAACGCCGCAGGCCTGCACGCGGACACCATCGCCAAGGATTTCGGCTTCTCCAAGCGCTACCACCTGCTGCCCTTCAAGGGCCTGTACCTCTACGCCGCCCCCGACGCGCCGCCGCTTTCTACCAACGTCTATCCCGTGCCCAACCTGGCCAATCCGTTTTTGGGCGTGCATTTCACGGTCACGGTGGACGGCAAGGTCAAGATCGGGCCGACGGCGATTCCCTGTTTCTGGCGGGAGCAGTACGGCTGGCTGCAAAACTTCGATTTCGGGGAGCTGCGGGAGATCGTCGGGCGGGAGCTTGCGCTTTTCGCCGGCGCGGACTTCGATTTCCGCCGCCTGGCCGTGGAGGAGTTGCGCAAGCAGTTCCGGCCGCACATCGTCGGGCTGGCCGCAGAGCTCGTTTCGGGCGTGCGCGTGGCCGACTACCGCAAATGGGGCCGGCCGGGCATCCGCGCCCAGCTCGTGGACGCGAAAAAACGCCGCCTCGTCATGGATTTCGTCATCGAGCACGGCAGCCGCTCGCTGCACGTGTTAAACGCCGTCTCCCCGGCGTTTACCTGTTCCATCCCTTTCGCCAGCCACGTTGCGGACCTGATCGACGGCGCGGCGTAGGGCGCGCCGGGTACGGGCTTCATAGAAGCGGAATTTCGATGCCGCGGGTCCGCCCCAGGTCGTCCAGGACCGCCTGGCATTCCTCCCGCACGCCGGCATCCAGGGCATCCAGCCCGCGCCGCACGTTCCGGGCCCATTTCGGACCGCGCCGCACCGCCTCGGCAACGGCATCGAGAAGGGCGTGCTTGTCCTGCCTGGTCAGCACCGCAAGGAGGCAGCCCGCCTGCCACAGATCCTTGGCCCGCCGCGGGGCGTCCGCGCGCAGTTGCGACACGATCAGCTTGTGGACCGCGTAACGGGCGGGCTCGGGCACGTTGACCAGCACACCGCCGCCATAGAGCGCCACGGCCTCGACCGGCTGGTAGATCAGAAAATCGAGGTAGCGCAGCAGCTGGCCCGCCGCGCCAAGCGCGGGCAAGGGCTCGGCGGCGGCCTTGTCGGGACCGCGATTCGGGACCAGGATGTCCACGACGTAGCCGTCGCGGTTCCTGAAGCGGCAGGGCATGTCGCCGCGTTCGAGCGAGGCCAGGGGCTCGAAGCTGGCGTCCACGGCCCGCAGCGCCTCCAGCAGCGAAGGAATCTTGTCCGTGGCCGCGACGGAGATGCTGATCTCGCGGAACTGGGCAATGTCCAGATCCTTGGTGTGCGCGTACTCCTTGGGGAACTTGACGCCGAGAAGGCCTTCGTACACCTGAAAGGCGAAGGTGCCGACCAGGCAGGCCCGCATCCGGAAAATGCCCAACAGCGCCAGGCGTTCGAGCAGATCGCCGGCCACGCCCGGTGGCGTCGTGACGCCCAGGCGACGAAACGCCTGCACGATCTGCCGACGCGCCGCGTACTCGTCCTTGAGCCCGGCGTGGCGTTCGATCAGGGCGCGCACGTTCGCGTTGTCCGGGCCGACGTATTTCTGGGCCTGGAACGCTTTGTCCGGCCCTTTCCGGCTCGCTTGGTGATACCAGTAGTCACGGCCCTTGACCGTGACCTTCTTGAAGCTCCCGGTGGGGGGAAAATCCGCGGCGAACCGGGCATCCCGGCAAAGGTCCAGGAGTTGCGCGTACATGGTGTGGATCTGCGTGGGCAGCGCAGTGCTCTTTTGCATGTTGCCCTCCGGTTATACTTATTTATGCGCCAGTAAGTATAACCGTCAAGTCCGCCGCGCCAAGGCCGCGCCTTGGCCCTTGAAATGCCCGCGCCCTCCCCGTATGGTCGCGGCGTTTCCGCAACCTTTCGACAAGGATTTCGCCCCGATCATGTCCCTTGTGGTCGTCGTGCCCTTTTACAACGAAGAGCAGAACGTCCCGGCCTTCATGGACCGTTTGGCCGCCGCGGCCGCGGACATCGGCTTGGCCGGGCTCGTGGTCGTGGACGACGGGTCCACGGACGCCACCGTGACGCTGGTCACGCGGCGCGCCGCGTCTTTCCCCGTCCCGGTGCGTCTGGTGCGCCTGTCGCGCAATTTCGGCCACCAGCCCGCCGTGCTCGCCGGCTGCGAAGCCGCCTGCGCCCTGGCCGAAGAGCGCGGCGCGGACTTCGTCGGCGTCATCGACGGCGACTTGCAGGACCCGCCCGAGGACTTCCGGGCGCTGCTTGACGCCGCCGCGGACCAGGACGTCACGTACGCCGTGCGCAGCGAACGCCACGACGGCGCGCTCATGCGCCACGGCGCGCCGCTTTTCTACCGCCTGCTCTCGCTCGGCGCGCATTTTCCCATTCCGCGAAACGCCGGCACCTTTTCCGTCATCCGCCTGCCCGTGTGCCGCATCATCGTGGAAAACGCCGACGCCGACCCCTATTTCCCGGGCCTGCGCGCCTTTGTCGGCTTCCGCCAGAAGGGCGTGCCGCTGGAAAGGCAGGCGCGCGCCGCCGGCACCTCGCGCGTGGCGCTATCCGGCCTCGTACGCCTGTCCGTGCGCGCCTTTTTCCTCTACTCCAACCTGCCGCTGCAACTGCTCTTCGCCAGCGGCGCGGCGCTCACGCTTTGCGCCGGGCTCGCTGGCGCGCTCGTCACGGTCCTGCGGCTGCTCAAGCTCATCGACCCCACGGGCGTGACCACCATCATCCTGCTGCAACTCTTTTCGCTCGGCGTCATGGCCTTTTTCATCGGCATCGTCGCCTTCATGGTCGCCCGGGTGCGGGCCAACACCTCGCGCCAGCGCTCCTGGGTGGTGCTCGAGGCGACGACCCTGCCGGGCAGCACCTCCAAGGACCCCACGTAAATGACCACGCCTCCGGCCAAACGGCCACTCCAATCGCGCTTTCCCCGGCTCTGGCTGGCTTTCCAGTATCTGGCCTGCGGCTATTTCGACCGCGGCCGCTATATCCGCAAGCACTACCACGGCCAGCGGCGCGTGCTCGAGATCGGCTGTTCGCTCGGGCTCGACAGCCGCCATTTCGCCGACGCCCCCTGCGATTTCCTCGGCGTGGACATCGACCCCGAGGCCATCGCCCACGCGAAAAAGACCCATGCCGGCCGGGCGCACATGCGCTTCGTCTGCATGGACCTCCATGACTTGCAGGTGGCGGCAGACGAGCGCTTCGACTTCATCCTGGTCAGCGGCGTGTGCCACCACGTGCCCACAGACAAGCTGGTGCCCTTGCTCGAAAAGGCGGCCACGCTCCTGTCCGCCGACGGCCGGCTGGTGGTCATCGACTACGCGCCGTCCGCGCGCCCCGGCCGGCTGGAGCAGTTTTTCCTGGACTACGACGAGGGGCGCGAGATCCGCTCCCGCGAGGACCTGCTCGCGGTGCTCGACTCAATATCGGGCCTTGCCGTCGCCGAGCAGGAAATCTTCCGCAACGCGGCCTTCGTCTTCCCCTGGCCGACCATGGCCTACAAGTTCTGCATCGCCATGAAGAAAAAGGGCGCGGAGAAAAAAGCGTCATGACGCCGCGCGGCCCCGGCCTCGACCTCGGCGTGTCGCGCCTGGCCCTGGCGGCGCTGTGCGTCTTTTTCCTGGTCCATTTCACGGCCATCTGCCACATGCGCGGCGTGGACGACCCGCAGGGCTACGTCCTCAACACCTCCAAGCTCATCCCGGTCAACACCTACGAGGACGACGCGCAGGTCTCCATCGGCCACGCCCTGGGGCTTTTCGGGCCGGTCAAGGACACCTTCACCATCGCCACCAATTTCGGCGGGCCGCTGCTGCATGCCGCCAAGCCCGTCATGTGGGCGGCGTCGGCGCTCGGCATCCTCAAACTCTCGCCGGACAAGTACTTCTACGTCTCCTACCCGGACGAACTGCTGCGCATCTGGCAGGTCTTCGCCGTCTACAAGCTGTGCATCCTGCTCTTGCTGCCGCTGTCGCTCTACTGGATCGGCCGCAATTTCGCGGGCGAGACCGCCGGTACGGTCGCGGCTTGGCTCATTGCGGCCATGCCCTACGCCACGGCCTTCGAACTGCGCCTCAAACCCGACGGCGTGGTGCTGACGCTCACCCTCCTCGTTCTTCTCAACCTGCTGGAATTCGCCCGCTCGGCGCGAAACCGCAACCTCTACGCCGCCGCGATCCTGCTCGGGCTGGCCTTTTCCATGAAATTCACCCTGGCCACGGCGGTCTTTCTTTTTCCGCCGGCCCTGGCCGCCTGCTGGCGGCGGCGCGGCCAGCCGATTTTCACGAAAGCCCACGCGCTTGTCGTCGCCAAGGCCGCGCTCGCGTCCGTGGCCGCCTTTTGCCTGGGCAACGTCCGCTTCCTGGAAAACCCGGCCATCTTCTTGGATTTCATCTTCCGCTACACCGCCATTCCCGAGACCACGGACGTGGCCAAGGGCTTTTGGCCCACGTTTTTCTTCCGCATCCGCCACTTCGAACCTTTTTACGGCCCGGCGCTGAACGTCCTGGTCATTCCGGCCTGCCTCTATGCCGTGTGGCGCGTGGTCGTCGCGCGCGGCCGGGTCACGGCGAATACGCTGCTGTTGCTGCTCTTCGCCCTCAATTTCCTCTATCTCTGGAAGGTCGCCCACAACCTCGTGGTCTTAAACCTCACCTACTATTATTATTCCCAGGCCGTGCTCGCCCTGGCGCTCGTGGCGCTGCTGCTCGGCCGCCTCCTGGACGCCGCCGCGAACCGGCCGGCCCTGCGCCTGGTCTGCCTGGCCTGCCTGCTTGCCCTCGTCGGCGCGACCATGTGGCAGCAAAAAAACGTGCTCGCCTACCTCTGCGGCCCGTCCACGCGCCAGACGGCCCACGCCTGGGTCGCGGACCACCTGCCCAAGGGAGCGTCCGTGGGCCTGCCCCTGCCCCGGGACGCGCGCCTGGGCTTTACCGGCCGCTACATGATCGATCCGTTTGCCTACCGCATCGTACCCCTGGGGCCGGATTTCGCCGGCCTGGGCGAGGCGCGGCCGCAATTCGCCCTGACCGCGCGCATGAATCCGCTGGAAAAGACCCTCGCCGATCCGGCCTATGAGCGCCTCGTCACCGTCGACGACGCCGGCCACCTGCCCCGCGAGCCGTACAACTTCTACCAGGACGACATCTACGACGCCTTCCGCCTGAAGGACGGGAACGCGGAAAAGGTGGCCGCTGACGGCCCGGGCGCGTCCGAGGCCGCCCTGGGCGCGTTTTTGCGCGGCGACCCCGAGCCGGCCTTCACCGTGGCCAACGTGCAGGCCCTGGACCTCTTTCCCCAAAGCCTGGACCTTTTGCGCAAAACGCCGCGTACCATGCTACCCCTGCCGGGCGCGCTCATGACGGCCGGCCTGCGCGATCCGGCCTCGCCGCCGACCTACCTGCACCAGATTCCGCCCGAGGTCCTTGCCTTGTGGGGGGTCAAGTACGTCATCGCCCGCGACGACGCGGCGTTTAAGGAAAACGTCCTCGACGTCCCGGCCTACGGCCTGCGTCGGCTCGACGCCCCGGAGCTGGCCGCATTTGCGGGCCGCATCGCGCTTTTCGCCAACGACGCCTACCAGGGGCAGGTCTTTTTCCTGCCCGACCCTGCGCCCGGAAGCACGCGCGCGGCGGCGCGGCGCTACCTGGGGCTGCTCGCGCGCTTTCGCTTGAAGCCCTACGGCGAGCTCTACCCCGCAAAGGAACTGGCCGCCTCCGGCGCGACGTTGCTTCGCGTGCGCATGACCGTTTCCTGCAACGGCCCCACGGATCTCGTGCTCAAGGGTGGCCCGCGCCGCACGTCCGTGCTGCTCGGCCCGGGAACGCACACCCTGGACCTGCCCTATGCCATGGACCCCGTGGCCGCGGCAGCGCCTGGGGCCGAGGGTGCGGGCTACGAGCTCCATCCCGCCACGCCCGGGGCGTCGGCCACGCTCGTTAGCGTCTCCACCGCGCCGCTCGAGGCCCTGCCCCAGGCGCAGGCCGAGCCCGCGACCGTGGACATGCGTCTGGCCTTCGCGCATATCCGCGCCGGGTCGCCCGGACAGGCCGTGTTCGCCCTGCCCTGGCATCCCTACTGGCGCGCGACGGTGGACGGCCGCGAAACGGCCGCCGTGCCCGGTCCGGCAGGAACCGTGGCCGTAGCCGTGCCCGCCGGCGACCACGACGTGGCCGTGCGCTTCGCGCGCTAGCGTCGCGCCGCAGGGCAAGTGTCCGCTTTTTCGCGGGCAATATCCCTGAATGATTCTTCTTCCCTAAAAAAAGACTGCCGTATTTTTTGAGGGACCCGACAGGCGTCGCAGCTGCGCCGATGGACAACGCCACGGCGCTGTGGCACCGTCACGCCGCCTTTTTTCGCCGCGCGCCTGCGACGCAGCGCCGCCGCAAGCCCACGAAGGAGCGGTCCATGCCAGACATCCTACTGATAAATTCCTCCATCAAGTACGGCGAGATCGCGCGCGGTTTCCAGTACTACCCGCCCGTGGGACTCAACTACCTCGCCGCCTCGTTGCGGCTGGCCGGGTTTACGCCGACCATCCTCGACCTCGGCATCGATCCGCTGTCCACGAACGCGGTCTGCGACATCATTGCGCGCGAGCGCATCCCGCTCGTCGGCATCTCCGCGGTCTCGCCGCAGATGCACAACACCATGCGCTTCGCCCGCGCCATCCGCGCGCGTTTCGGCGACGACATCTCCATCGCGCTCGGCGGCTACCACGTCTCCAACGACCCCACGTTCCTGGACCGCCACCACGAGATCGATTTCTCCGTGGTCGGCGACGGGGACATCACCTTTCCCAAGCTCGCGGCGCAGGTGCTCGGCGGCGAAAAGGTGAAGGGGCGCTTCGTCGGCGAACTCGTGGAAAAGCTCGACGACGTGCCCTGGCCGGCCTACGACCTGACGCCCCTGCCGCGCTACCGCCAGATCGGGCTCACGCGCTACCCCACTCTCGCCACCCGGGGCTGCCCGTTTTCCTGCGTGTTCTGCTCGCGCTCGTTCATGTCCAAGCGCGTGCGCTACCGTTCCCCGGAAAACCTCGTGGCCGAGCTCGCCGCGCACTACGACGACTTCGGCGGCTATTACGAATTCATGGACGAGAGCTTCACGCTCTCGCGTCGGCGCGTCATCGCCAACTGCCAGGCGATCCTCGACTGGGGCAAAAAAATCCGCTGGAGCGCCGGCAGCCTGCGCCTGGACCAGGTGGACGAGGAAGTGCTCGAGTACATGACGCGCGCGGGCTGCCGCACGTTTTTCGTGGGCATCGAGTCCGGCGACGAGCGCGTGCGGCGCAAGATCGTGGGCAAAAAGCTCACCGACGCCCAGATCTTCGACGCCTTCAAGGTGCTCGACAAGTTCGACCTGGAAGTGGAAGGCTCGTTCGTGCTCGGCCACCCGACCGAGACCGAGGAGGAGCTCAAGGCCACCTGCTATTTCCCGGTGCGCCTCAAGCGCCACGGCGCGCGCACCCTGACCCAGGTCGGGCTCAAGCCGGCCGTGCCCATGCCCGGCTCGCGCCTGTGGGACATCGCCATCGAGGAAGGCAAGATTCCGGCCGACTTCATGGACCGCTACATCGAGTTCGAATACGGCGAGGACTTCTGGAAAGTCTGGCCGACCTACGTGCCCGACGGCCTGACCCACGAGCGCATCCGCCACTGGCGCAAGAAGGGCTACCTGGCCTACTACCTGCGCCCGGGCTATTTGTGGTGGCGCTTAAGGCGCAACCTCGCCTCGCCGGCGCTTCTCCTCGACGACCTCAAGAACTTCTGGGCCATGCTCGTCAAGGGCCATTCCACGGTGAGCCTCACCGAATAAGCCGGGACGCGCCGCCGCCGATCCGCACAAAGGGCAACCTATGCTCCGCCGCATTCTGCCGAACGTTCTTCTGGTGTGCCTGTCGCTGTGCCTGGGCTACGTGCTGTTCGAAGTGGGCGTGCGCCTCTACATGCAGCACAAATACCTGGACGGGAATTACCAGATCCACGCAAACTACGTCGAACCGGACGCCAAAGGCCCGGAAGGCGAGCCGGTCATCGGTTGGGAAAAGCCCAACCGGACTTTCTACTATTACATTTTCGGCGAGGATTCCGCCGTCGCCTTCTATTCGAAGTACCACAGCAACAACGTCGGGCTCATTTCCCAAAAGGACTATTTCCGCCAGCGCGAGGGCAAGGAATACCGCATCGCCATCGTCGGCGACTCGTTCACCGCGGCGCTGCAGATGCGCAGTCCCTGGCCCGACCGCCTGGAGGACCTGCTCGACAAGGACGCGGCGCTCAAGGAAAAGCTCGGCGTGGACGCCTTCCGCGTCTACAATTTCGGGCTCTATTCCGCCGGGTTCGACAACTTCTACGAGCTGGCCCAGAAGGCCGCGACCCTCGATCCGGACATGGTCGTGGTCAACTTCATCGGCGCGGATTTTCCCCGCTGCAACAACTGCCCGTTCACCACGGACAATCCGTACAAGGCCGAGGCGCGCCGGCTCGTCTCCGGCACGGTGCCCCTGCGCCTGGGTCCCGGTCCGGACGAGACCGCGGAACTGTCCATGTCCTGCGAGCAGCCGCCGATATCCTTCGCCAACCCAACCTGCCGCCATTCCTTCCAGCTGAACATCCCGCCCAACCTGGCCATGGACAAGGACAAGGTCAAGGAAATCAAGAAGTTGGTGGTCGCGGACTACCTGCGCGGCCAGTTGTGGCGTTCGCTCTACCCCTACGGGCTCATGCTGGCGCGCGGCAAACCCGTGGACCTGCACCACCTGCGCAATCCCGAGCTCTACCAGAGCGCCGGCGCGCGCAAGACCATGACCGACGCCGAGCAGGTGGATTCGGCCCTGCGCTACCTGACGGCGATCCGCGAGCTTTTTCCGGGCAAGCCCGTGCTCGTGGTGCAGCACCCGACCTACGAGGACATGACGGCCCAGCCCGACGAGGCCAAGGCCAAGCGCCTGATGGAAAAGGACCCGAGCCTGCGCGTGACGTTCATGCGCCCCCGCCTGCCGGCGGACGCGGACGCGGCCACGATCCGCTCCTGGTACTGCGTGCCCTACGACGGGCACATGAGCGACGCCGGCGGCGCGGTTTACGCCCCCGCCATGGAAGGGCTCATTCGGGAGACGCTCTTGCGCTGAGGCAATGAGTCGCTATTTCAAACAGTTCCGAATTTTTTGCATAAAAGTGACCGGCTCTGCCCTTCCCGGGAGCACGCCTCACCTTGCGGGGCGTGCACGCCGTTTTCCGTCGCCTGACGGCGGATGCGCGCGACAAGGGGGCCATAGGCCCGTTCCGGATTGAAGAAACGTCGCACGCAGTCCAGGGCCTGCCGGCCGACGGCTCGGCGCAGGTCCTCGTCGCCAAGGGCGCGCAGGAGCGTTGCGGCGAAGCCGTCGGCGTCGGCGGCCGGCAGGACCGCATCGCGGCATTCGGACGGCAAGGCGGACAGCCCGCGCGCGTTGACGACGCAGCATTTGCCGTGCCCCATGGCTTCCACCAGCTTGATCTCCAGGCCGCTGCCCACCAGACGCGGCGCGATGCACACGGCCGCCTCCGCGTATTGCGGTTCGAGATCCTCCACCCTGCCGTGCATGGTCACGTTGGGAAACGTCTTTTTGATCCTGTGGTTCACCGTGCCGCAGACGGACAACGTGGCCTCGGGGCGCGCGGCCAGCACCAGCGGCCAGGCCGCATCCAAAAACCACAGCAGGCTTGCCCGGTTGTGATCGGCATCGCTGCCCACGAACAGGCAACGTCCGGGCCGGGGGGGCGTTGCAATGGGGGTCGGGCGCATGGAAAAAGGGGCGAGGAGCACTTCGGCCCCGGGCGCCATTTCGGCCAGGATGCGGGCTTCCTCGGCCTGGATTGCCACGAGCAGCCGCGCTTTGGCCAACAGCGCGGTTTCGCTCTCGCGATCCCAGCGCAGGCCGTCCTGGCGCGCGCCGGCTTCGGCGAAAACCGCCGCGCGCCGCCAGCACACGTCGTGGGTCAGGATGGCCGTCAGGGTTCCTGCCGGCGCTGCGTCCAGCAGATCGGCCAGGCACGTGTAGTTGACCAGCACGACATGGGGCCGGCTTTCGCGGATGCGCTGGCGGGCGAAATCCCGTTCGGCGGCCGTGGCTGGGCTGTCCCAAGCCGGCGGGGGGGGACCCGACGCCGCGTCGAGGAGGACCAGTTCCACGTCGATGCCTGCCGCGTCCAGGGCCCGCATCAGGTCGCGCATGTACGTGGCGTTCCCTCGCGCATTGGGTTCGGCGGAAACGCGGGAGAAAAAAAGCACCTTCGGTCGCATCATGGCGTCACCTGCCAGATCTGGCGTCTGATTCTGTCCAGGGCCACAAGCCCGCCTGCCTCGTCCGGGCAGAAGCGTTGGAACGCCTGGTGGAAATCCGGGGGCACGTCGGTCTGCTGGTCGTGGCAGTAGACGGGATGGTACTCCTCGTCGAACCGCAGCAGGCTGTTGGCCGTGGTCACGACGGTCCGCCCCGGGCTCCGGCAGCAGCTCAAGGGGTCCGTGGGGAGATGGCCGGGCAAAAGCAGCCGATGCGCGAACCGGCAGCGGCCTGCGCTGTCCCTTTTGAAGACAAGCAGCGCCGCCGGCTTCCAATGCAGGGTCAGGAGCGCATCGCCCGCGCAGTGCACGCCGAAGGCCGCCTGGCACCAGGGGTGGGCGAACGCTTCCACCGTGCCGGCCGGATCTTCCGGCCGTAACCGGACAAGGAGCGTCGGGTTGTCCGGGACGTCCGCAACGATATACAGCCAGCCTGCCGCGGCGGCTGCGAAAATCGGCCGCGTTTGGCCGCCGCGGGCAACGGGCAGCCCCGACAGGGACAGGCAGGTCGCCGCATCGCCTCGGGCGTCCAGGCCCAGCAGGCGCTGCCCCTGGAAGTCGCAGGCCCAGATGAGGCCGCCCTCCGGGCGGTCCCGGTCGGCGCACAGCGTCCAGTATTTTCCCGGGGGGAGAACCCGGGTTTCCCGAGGCTCCAGGGACGCGTCGAGCCGCAGCACCCGCCCCAGCACGTGGTCCAGGACCAGATAGCCGCCATCCCCCGGATGACGGGCAACGCTCGTCACCTCGCTTTCCGGCGGCAGCCAGGCTGCGAAGGACCGGCGAAGACGCGGACGCAGGCGCGGCGTGGGGCCAAGCAGCGCGGCTTCCTCGGCCCGGAGGGGGAGCATCGGCGCGGCGGCCAGGGCCTGGCCCAGCAGGACCCGGGCCGTCTCGAAACGGCCCTTGGAAAAGCTTAGACGCCCCAGCTCGAGATACGCGCGCCGCAGCGGTTGCTCCCAGCGTCGCCACAGGGAAAAGGAATGCCTGTAGGTGAGCAGCTCCAGGGATTTGCGCGATATTTCTCCCAGGCCCCAGTCCTGCCCCCCCGTCATTCCCGGCTGCGGCTCCAGGCAGCCCAGCAGCGACTCCAGGCGGCGTCCCAGCCGACGCAGGGCGTCGTCCAAATCCAGGGCCGCCATGGCCAGTCCCTGCGCGTCGCGGCGGCGTGCGGCTTCTTGCAGGCGGTCTTCGAGGGCGTCCAGGCGGGTGAGGATCATTCCTGCGCTCCCTGCATCCCTTTTTGCGCAAGCAGGCGTTCCAGGGCGGAACCTTCGTCCAGGCGCGGCAGGGGTTCGCGGTCCAGCGGGAAGCCGCGCAGCCCGGCGTCCGCCGAGAGATCCGCCTTTGCGGGCAGATAGGCGAGCAGCCCGTCGGGCAGGTACAGGGGGGGGAAGTCCTGCCGCCCGGCAAGGAGGCGTCCCGTCTGTTCGAGAAAAACGTCCCCGTTGTCCGTCATGCGCCACAGGCCGTCGATGCCGGGATGGGCCGCCTGGAAATGGTATTCGCCCGCCCCGCTGCCGAGCAGGCACAGGAGCAGGCTTTGCGCCGTCTCCTCCAGGGGGCCGAGCGCGAGCGTGCGGCCCGGCTGGGGGACGGGCGCCATGACGCGGCCAAGGCTCTTTCCGGCGACGTCCAGGATTTCGACGTGAAGCAACGTTTCGCGCCGCGCCTCGGACGGATGCGGCCACGCGCAGGGGAGCCGGGACAGGACGGAATCCCCCCCCCGCGCGACCTCCCACCGCCAGCGCGAGCCGTCTTCCCCTTCGCCGGCGGCCAGGATGCCGGCCGGCGCGGCAGGATCGTCGCCGTGCGCGCGGGACAGGGCGAGCATGTCTTCCAGCGTGAAGTAGTGGAGCAACTGGCAGGGATGGTCGCGCAGGGGCTGAAGCGCGATCATCGGGGCGTCCGGTGACCGGGCCGCGGCCGCCAGAAACGCCTGCAGCAGCGTGGGCTGCAGATCCGTGCGCAAGGCGTCGGCAAGAACGCAGGGAAGCCCGGGGAAGCGATCGTGCGCGGCGGCCAGGGCTTCGGCCGCGCCGCGCGGCCGGGGCAGGTCCGCGGCCCCGGCGGCCTGCGGCCCCGGCGCGAGAACGGCCACGGACAGGCCGCATTGCGCGGCCAGGTCCTTCAGGTCGGCGGCGTCCTTGCCGACGCAGGCCAGGGCCCGCGCCGGTCCTGCCACGGCGGCAAGGACGCCGAGGCGTCGGCCCAAGTCTTCCCGCCCCGCAGCGTCAAGAGGCCGCCCGGGCGTCAGGAGAAAGGCGCAGACGGGTTCCACTAGCGCGTTCCGAAATCGTAGAGGTTGCGCGCAATGATGGCTTCGGCCAGCTGCATGTCTTCCATTTCGTCGATGTCGATAAGCTCCACGGGGTCCAGGATGGGATGGACGTAGCCGCGACGGGTGATGTCCTGCGCCACCCGCCAGCCATTGAACAGGCCGTAGCGGCGGTAGGCCGGCGCGGGAAAGGGTTTGGCCGCGCCGGACAGGCCATGGACGGTCCCGTCCGCATCCAGGCGAAGCAGACGGTCCCATGCCGGGGACACGGGGCGGACCGTGCTCGCCTGCCCCGCGCCGTCCGCAAGCCTGGCCGTGAGATCGCGCACCAGGCCCACCGAGCGGAAGGGATGGGTCGGGTAGAGCTCCACCACGATGTCGGCCCGGAAACCGTCCTCCTCCAGGCGAGTGAGGGCATGGGCGATGGCGTCGCCGAGCAGGGAGGTATCCTGGGCCAGTTCCGCCGGCCGCAGAAAGGGAACCTCCGCCCCGAACCCCAGGGCCGCGTCCGCGATTTCCCGGCTGTCCGTGGACACCACGATCCGGCTGAAGCACCGGGCCTGCAGGGCCACGGCGATGGTCCAAAAGAGGAGGGGCTTGCCGGCAAGAGGATGCAAATTTTTGTTCGTGATGCCTTTTGACCCGCCGCGGGCCGGGATGAAGGCCAGGACATTCGGACGCATGCACGTTCCCCACTGCGACGGCGCATGGCGCTTTCCCACAGTATTTTTGGGTAACTACGAAGAACCAAAGGACCATTTCGGCAGGCCCGTTGTCAACAAAAGAGACGCATGGCGGCATGCGCCCCGGAGGCGGGCTCTTGGGTCGGGGGGTACGCCCGCGATGCGCCTCCTGGCGGTCCTGCGCGAGCCGGGGGCGCGCCCGAAGCCCCCGGGTTCAGCCCCGGTGCGGCAGTGCGGCGACGAACCGCGCCGCGCTCGCGAATACGCCGTCAATATTCAGATATTCCCAAGCGCCGTTGCGGCCGACCAGGTAAATGTCCTTTGCGGCGAGAAACTCGGTCAGATACGCCTTGACGTCGTCGAGGCCGACGGTCGGTATGGGATACGTGTACCGCTGAAAATGGGTATCGATGCAGGCGATGTCGTCCGCCGAGCCGAGGATGCCCCGCCGCATCAGGTCGGAGACGACCGTCTCGACAAGGGCGTCCCGGGAAACCGCTTCGTCCGTTTTGACGGTGTATTCCGCGACGACGGCCGGACAGAACCCGTCGGAGAAATTCTCCATGAAGGTCAGGCGGTAGAACATTTCATCGCCGGCAAAAAAGACCCAGTGGCAGGACTTGAAGCGGCCGAAGGACTTGCCGTCCTTGAGCCCGATCATGATGAAGAACGTGTCGTTGTGGCGCAACCGGTCGCGCCGGACGGCAAGCTCCGGGTAGGGCAAGGCGTCGATAAGGGTCGGCAGGGGGATGGTGGAAATGATCTTCCGGCATGTTGCGCGCGTGGCGTCGGCAAACTCGAGGATGTAGCCGTTCGCCTGCGGGATGATGCGCCGCAACGCCTTGTCGAGGCGGACAAAACGGCTGATCGGGGCATGCAACGTATCGACGAGGGCCTGGATGCCGTTATGCGGATACAGGAACTTGGATTGGTAGGCGCGGCCGATGAATCGATGGCCCAGAGCCCCCTTGAGGATCTTTTCGAACGGCTCCGGTTCTATTTTGTTGGACACGAGCCCCAAGGATATGTCGTCGAGCCGTGCGTTCCATATTTTCGTGTTGTAGGGAATCATAAAGCAACGGGCAATGCCGGAGCCGAGTCCGCGATGAATCCAGTCTTTCAAGTTTTTGAAACTATTGGTTTTCGATGCGCATGACTCCATGTAGCCAACGATGCAGTCTTCCCAGTCGTCGTCCGGGAGCTGATAGAGCCCGTTCTCAAAAGGATAATCGAGCTCGTAAACGTCATCGTTCGCCAGATGGCATATCTTTACGGTTCGATCGCAAGACTTGTAGCGGAGAGGCAAGCCCGTCAAAAAATCCTGAAAGGCCTTGTCCTTGCTGTACAAGGCGTGAACGCCCAAATCCCAATGGAACGGGCCCGTGCGCCATGTCCGGCACAGCCCGCCGGGGGCGGCTTCCGCCTCGTAGACCGTAAACGGGATGCCCCGCCTGGACAGTTCCGTCCCAAGCGAAAGGCCGCTCATGCCGGCGCCGAGGATGGCGATTTCGCTATTTTCCATGAAGCTCTCCGGGCCGTGCCATGGCGAAGGCGCAAGGGAGATGCAGGGTTCCTTCGAAATCCCTGCCCTTTTCGAATCCCATCATGCCCAATTCGCAGGCGATGTTCGTCTTCCAGGTCGAAGCGATCAGGATATAGTCGAAGGGTTCTTCGAGCAGCCTCGATTTGGCATGGACGGGCGCGCCGTCGACGGTCGTCCCGTGCTTTGCCGGATCGTTGTCCACGAACGCGACGCCGACGCCTTCCAGGGACGCCTCCACCCAGCGCTTCCAGGCCCGCCCGTTGCCGCCGGCGCCGAAGATGGCCAATTTTTTGCCCCGGGTCAGTTTGCGCCGCAATATCTCGCGCAGGAAGAACTCTTCGGCAAAGGGTTCGGCCAGGCTCGCGCCCAGCCGGCTTTGCCGCTGGTACTGGCGCAGGCAGGCGGCGAGAATGTCGGCCAGGTCGGCGCAGTCCTGTCCCAGGGCCTGCCGGGTCTCGACGGCGGCCTGGAGGATGGCCAGCCGCGAATGGAAATACAGGGTATTGAGGCAGAGGGGGAGGAGCAACGCGGCGAGGTCGAAGTCCCCGGCCCGGCAGGCCGCAAGGAGCGCTTTTTCGGCGCGCTTTCCGGCGATGGCCTGGTATTCGGCCGGCAGGGCCGCGTACATCTCGAGCAGCGTTTCGGCGTAGGCGTGGGCGGTCCCGAAGCGCCGCGGCAATTGGCGCAGATAGTCCAGGGCGCAGGGCGCGTCCAACTCCCCTGTCAGGGCGACGACGCCGGCCGCGCGCGTCAAGTCTTCGACGGTCCGGTCGGGGTCGAGGGCGGCGATATCCTGGACGAACCGCTCGTATGTCCGTTTGAAGATCCTGTCGGGCTGAAACAGGGACAACGCCTTTTCATGGCCGCGCCGGGCGATGGCGAGGCGTTCCGTTTCATGGGCGAGGTAGTAGCGGCACTTCTCCGCCAGTTCGTCGAGGGTCGTGAACACGACGATTTCCTCGCCGGGCGTAAAGAGGTCCCGGATCTGCGGGGTGTCGGTGCAAACGAGCAGCGCCCCGGCCAGCACGATCTTGAACGTCCTGTCCTTGTGGACGAAGTCGAAATTGATGCCGATCTTGGCCCGTTGATAATATTCGAGCACGCCGGGCACGAGTCCCGATTCGGGGTCGTAGGGCAATCCCGCCGCAGGGCCGCCGAAGAGTTCCTCGCAGACCTGGAACCCCATGCCCCAGCAGGCCACGGGAACGCCTTGACGGCGCAACGTGTTGAGGATCGAGAGGCGCGGCCCCGAATAGGGCGTTTCGATGGAGGACCCGACGAACATCACATCGACCGGACGCGGGGAGGCCGGCGACACCGGCGTGAATTTGCCGCAATAGTTGAGGGAAATGCCGAAACTGAGCGGCACGACGCCAAGCCCGCGCAAATACCGGTCGGCCTTCGGGTCATAGGAAATGGTGGCGTCGCATTTCGCCATGCGGCCCAGATTCGCCATGTTGCGGGGATCGACGGAATTCTCATCGTTGTTGATGAGGACGAAGCCCATTTCGCGAAGCCGCATGCAGTAGGCGAAAGGCAAATCGTAATCGGAACCGATCATGAGAAAGGACGTGCCCAGGGCGTCGGCGAATGCCGCGAGGGCCAGGGCGGGGTCGGCGACCTGGTGCGCGGCGGCCTGCGGATAGCTGAAGACGCCGAGGATTCTGGCGCCGAAGGGATGGAGCGCGTCGCACGGCGCGCAGTACGGGCAGGGCCCCTGTTGCAGGTACGGGCTCGTGGGCGTGACAAGGACGATTTCGATCCCGCGCAGGTCGTCCGCCAGCTGTTTGACGTTGGCCAGGCCTTGTTGGCGTCGCGCGTGATTGTTGCGGCGGATATCGCCGATGCGCTGCCCGATCTCTGCTTCCATGACGGCACTCCACCTCCGCGTATCGCTTTCTTTTTCGTATCAGATGGCGGCGGACGAAAGACCCGGCCCTGCCGATGTCCCGACAGACGGAAAGGGACATTCGGAATATTTAAGCAATTATTGTTCCAGGAATACGTTCGAGAGGCGGCGCGAAGCGGAGGGCGCTTACGAAGCGTTCTCCGTCTGCTTTTGCATGCCGGCCGCAAACTGCCTGGCAAGCCGGACAAGCTTTATGGAGTCCGTCTTCTGGCGTGATTCCTGTTCCGGATCGTGGTTGTCCACTTTGCGATCCTTCTCATGGATGCGCACATTAGCAAGCACTTTCGGGACATGGACAAACGCCGCCCCGCCCATGGCGAAGCGGAGATAGAGTTCATGATCCTGTGAAACGCAGTTCGGATCATAATATCCGTGCTTGTCATGCAGTTCTTTCCGATACAGCTTGCAGATTCCGCACAGATACCAATGACAGAAGGCATTTTCGAAAGTGTATTCCGGGAGGGAAAAGCGGCGCAAGATGCGGTTCGCATCGTCGACGATATGCATGTCCGCATAGGCGAAGTCCGCGTTGTTCTCGCGAAGCGCGGCTTGCAGGTCGGACACCATGGTCGGAAGCAGCATGTCGTCCGAGGCGATGAAGGTGCAGAAGGTTCCCGTGGCCGCCCGAACCCCCGTGTTGAGGGCGAGGCTGAGCCCCTGGTTGCGATCGTGCTCCAGCAGCACCAGGCTGCGCCCCTGCCGGGGATAACGGGGGTGCCACCGGCGCTCCACGACGTTTGCGGCGGCGTCGTAGTTGGCGGCGTAGGACGTCCGTTCGTCGTCCACGGCCGCCGCGTATTGGCGCAGGACCTCCCGCGTGGCGTCGGTCGAGGCGTCGTTGACCACCACGATCTCCACATCCGGATAATCCTGAAACCAGATGGAATCGAGGCAGGTGGGGAGATACCGGGCCTGATTATACGTGGCGACGACGACGCTGACTTTTTCCATACGCGCTTCCTCGGAGGGGAAAAACAGGGGCCGGCACGAATCGGATGGCGGCGCGCCGCGCCGGCCCTTCCGGACAGGAACCTGCCCCGCAGACTGTAATTTCTGGAACAAAGTGTGGCAAACCCCGCACTTGTGTCAATTTCAAAGTTCTTTTTCCCTCCGCCCATAGGCGCGAAGCGTTTCCGCCGCAGGAGTATTTCCAAGGCGCACGGGGAACGCGACTTGTCTGCAGCCGTTTTTTTTGCTGGAGTATGCCGATGGCCGGCCGAAAGCGCAGGGAACGCGTCCGGGCTTCCGGGCGCAGGCCGGGACCGGCTCCGCATGCCGTCGGGAGAACAGGCCGCATGCCCCCGAACGGAAACACCCGAGGAACGTCATGACCGCACTCTTCGACATTTTCGATTCCACGGCGCTGGTGCTCCCGGAGGAGCGACTGGCCCTGCACGCGGCGGCGGCGGCCGTGCCCGCCGACGGCGTCATCGTGGAGATCGGCACCTACAACGGCATGTCCGCGCTTCTCATGCGCCAGGCAGCTCCCCCCACCTGCCGCATCCACGCCGTGGACCCCTTTCCCCAGCCCGGCGCGGTCCAGCGCCTGGGCGACCACGGAATCACCTTTTTTCAAGGCACCTCGCGCCAGTTCGCCGCACGGTTTCAAGAGGGCGTCGACCTGCTCCTCATCGACGGCGACCACAGCTTCCACTGGGCCCGCGAGGATTTCACGGCGCTGGCCCCGCTGCTGCGGCCGGGCGCGGTGGTGGCCTTCCACGACGCCGGGATAACGCCTTTCTGGGGCATCCGGCTCCTGGTGGACGCCCTGGAGCTGCATGGCGCCCTTGCGAGGCCGGCCGTCTACATCGGCCAGCTCGCCCTGGGGCGGTTCGATCCCGCCGCGGGGCTGCCGCCGGTGGACGCCTTCGTGCGCGTGGCCCGGGACCATCTCGCCGTGCCCACGGATTTCGGCTTGTGGAAGACACCGCCCGACCGGGTGTTCGAGGAATACGTGTACAGCGCCCTGTCCGTGCCGCGCCCCCTGGACGACGTGCGCTTCATCGGCCGGGGTTTGCGCGGCTGGCTGATCAAGACTCTCCTCGACTTGCCCGCGGCGATGTTCATCGACAGCAGCCAGGCCCAGGACCCGGCCATGAACTACCTTGTGGTCAGCGCCTATTGGGCGGAGATCCATCGCAGTCTCACGCAGGACAGGGGCATCCCCGCCCACAGGCTGCGGGCGGTGACGGAATACACCCTCTCGCGTCTGCTCTATGCGGATATTTCGGGCGACAGGCAGGGGCTATGCCGACTGGCCCGCGACGCATTCCAGCGGGAGTTCCTCCTGGCCCTTTTCTCGACGATGCCCGGGCACGAACTGTTCGCCCTGCACCAAAGCGGCATGCTCGTCTCGTTCATCTCCGGTTTGTTCCGCGGCTTCTCCTACGACTTTGGCGGGTAGGCCCTTTCCCCGCCCGGCGTGCGGGAGTCCGTTTCGCCAATAGCCTGCCGTCGCCCGGAATCACCGTATCTGAAACGCCGGGCAGGCAAGAATCGTCTCTTCCTGGCCGCACCGCAGCACGACGGTTCCCGGCGCGGCGGCTCCAGTGGCCGCGCCGTCGAGCGACAGGCGGGGATGGGCGAAGGATTCGAGCAGTGCCGCGCCGGTTGCGTCGAAATACAGTTTGAGCCCCTGGGACAGGCTCACGCGCCGGATTTCGACCTCCCGGACGGGTCCCGCGAAGCGCAGGCGCACGGAGTCCAGGCGGGAGGGAGGGATGAAGACGCGGTGCTCTTGGAGCTTGCCTGCGGCGAGGTCGAAGCGCGCGACGGATGCGTCCGCGCCGTCCGCGTCGGCGACGAGCACCTCGAGGCTCCCCTGCTCCCGGGGCAGCAGGGAAAGGGACAGCAGCGCCGCACTCCTGCACCGGTTGCGGTAGGCTTCGAGGGTGTCGCGGAGGAACTCGATGATGCGGGACTTGTGGCGGTTCTTATCCAAGGCCGCCCAGAGGATGCAGGCGTTGTCCGGCATTGTGGCCAGGGCGGCGGCGGAAAGCCTTCGCAGCCGCAACAACCCCCTGCAGTCGAGCGGCGCGTCCCGCAGGCCGTCCACGAAGGCCAGGAAATCGTCTTTGCGATGCAGGGCCTCGTGCAGCAGGGAGAGCAGGGTGTACATTTCCAGGGCCAGGGGCAGGGAGTTGAAATCCGGTCCTTGGAGGAATCCCAGGGAGGCCTTGAGCATGCCCGCATACCCTTCCTCGCTTGCGCCCTGCTCCTCGAACGGAATCGAAAAGATGCACAGCCCGAGCACGCCGGCCCGGAACTCGCGCACGCCTTGCGTGTTGCGTCCGTCGACGGTGGACCACTGGTGGGGGGAGAGATCGCAGATGCCGAAACCCTCCATATTGCGTTCCAGCGGCGTTCCATGCTTGAGTTCCAGCATGGAGGCGTAGGGAAAGGAGATGGTCGGCTCGTCGATGAACCGGAAAATGAAGGTGATCGTCTCCAGGATGTCCGCCGGGGTCTCGCCGGGAAAACCGGCCACCAGGGGAAGGCTGCTCGTGATGCCCAGGCTGCTCGCCAGGCGCAGGGTGTCCACGGCCTGTTCGAGACTGTAGTTTTTGCCCATGAGGTTGACGACGGCCTGGGAACCGGACTCGAAGCCCCAGAACAACCACCGGCAGTGCGATTGGCGCATGTCGCGGAAGAGGTCCTCCGGGATGGGCACCCTGAAGGAGGACTGGGCGCCCCAGGCGGCGACGTCGTCGCGAAGCTCCAGCAGCATGTCGACGAGGGCGCGCAGATGCCGGATGTTGGCGTTGAGGATGGATTCGGAGAACTGGATTTCGATGGGATCCGTGATGCCGCTGTCGCGCAGCGCCTGCAGGTAGAGCGAGATCTCCTGGCGTACGGTTTCCAGGTTCCTGCTGCGGTAACGCGTGAAATTGACGTGCTCGTTGCAGAAGTTGCAGTGGTTTATGCAGCCGCGGCTACTGGCGATCCACAGGCGCGGCGGATAGTCGCGCATGGAAAACGGCGTGTACACGGCATGGCTGCGCGTGCGGGACAGGTCGGGCAACGCCGGCCGTCCCCCGTCCACGATGCGCCCGTCGTCGTCCCGGTACAGAAAGCCGGGGATGGCGGTGCGCACGGAGCCGGTCCGTTCGAATTCGTGCAGGAACTCGCCCAGGCAGCTTTCGGCTTCGCCGCAGAGCATGGCGTCCGGGACAAAGATCGGATTGGACAGGTAGCCGGTATGGTATTCAAAGGGAAAGCAATCCGCGCCGCCGAAAAGGACGGGAGTCTTGGCGGTGTTGAGCGGCGCAAGCAACGTGCCGAGGACGAGGCTGGACAGGCGGTTGTAGTTGTTGACGCTGCAGCCGATCAGGGCAAAGGCCCCGGTGTCGCAGCCGGCGTCGCGCAGCCGCGTCTGGACGTCGTCGCGGTGCGACTCGAGGAAACGGCGCACGAACGCTTCGTCGAACCAGACGACATTGCCTTCCCAGGAACGTTTTTCCTCCGCAGTGGCGAGCGCGTAGAGGATCTGATTGAAATCGAGGACCGTAACCTGCCAACCGGCCTCCTCGATGATGCCCGCCACCAGGGCGAGGGAATACGGAATGCCGGTGACCGACCAGCCGGGTGCGTGGAGCAGGAGAAAACGCGTGTCGGCCAAGGTGTCCTCCCTCGATCGGCGCAACGGAACCGGGCGCGCCCGGGGCGCGCGGCGGCCGGCGCATGGTTTGCTTTCCTATCGGTGCTGCAGTCCTACCCGTAATCCGTGCAACCGGCCATGGCAACTCCGACCGATGTCCGGCCGCCTTACGCCTCAAGTCGGACCGTGCACCACGCCCCCCGGGGTCAGGCTTGAGTTAATTCTTGGGCTGGATTAATTTTAGTAAGGAAGTCAGACGAATGTCCCGATGCGCAATACCGGAGGCGCTCAGGCGATGACCGCCCCCCTCGTCTCCCTCATCGTACCCACCCGCAACCGGCGGGCGCGGCTGCGACAGGCCGTGGCCAGCATTCTGGCCCAGACCCACCCCCGGCTGGAAGTGCTCGTGATAAACGACGGCGGGCAGGATGTGACGCCGGTCCTGGACCGTTTCGGCGATCCGCGCGTCCGCGCCCTGCGCCTGTCGCGGCCCGGCGAGCGCTGTCGCGCCCGCAATCTCGGCCTGGAGCTGGCCCGGGGGACGTACATCGGCTACCTGGACGATGACGACCGCCTGGATCCGGAACACGTCGCCGTCTGCGTCGCCGGCCTGGAAAAGGGCGCGGACGTCGTCTACACGGCGGCCCGCCGGGCCGTGGAGGAGCGCCGGGGCAGGCGCTGGCGCGTGACGCGCCGGGAAACGGCCTACGCCGAGCCCTTCGACGCCCGGCGGCTGCTCCTCGAAAACTACATCCCGATCCTCGCCGTCATGCATCGGGCCAGCTGCCTGGACAGGGTCGCGCCCTTCGATCCCGACGTTCCCCGCACCGAGGACTGGGACTTCTGGATCCGCCTGTCCCGGGAATATCCCTTCGTCTTTCTGGATCGGGAAACCTGTGAATTCTCCTGGCGCGACGCCGGCACCAGCATGAGCGGCCGCCAGGAGCCCTTTGCCTGGGCCGCCCTCAACATGTTCTACAAGTACGCGCCGTACGTCGGGAACGACCCTGCGGTGGCGCAAAAGCACCGTTCCGTGATCGTCGGCGGCCTGGCGATCCTTTGCCGCGCGCTGGACGCCTGGAGCGGGCCTGCGTCACATTGCGCCCGGGAAATTTTCGCCGTAGAGGACTTGGAGACGGTGATGCGCCGCAGCAGATGGCTGTTGTGGCGCTATCCCGGCTTTCGCCGGGGCTTCCACCATCTGCTGGCAAGACTCGAACGGCTCTGCGGCGAGACGCAACTGGCGCAGGCCCGGCTGCTCGCCTGGCCCGAGCCCCAACCCCGGACCGAAGCCGGTGTGGAAGGCCCCTGATGCGCATACTGTTTTCCAACCCGCCCTGGTTCGCGCAAGAGGGGACGCGCTGGGGAGTGCGGGCCGGCTCGCGTTGGCCGTTCACCGGCCCGGCAGGCATGACCTATCTGCCCTTTCCCTTCCTCATGGCCGGCGCGGCCGCTTTTCTCAGGTCCCAGGGACACGACGTCCGGCTGGCGGATTCCATCGCCACCCGGGAAAGCGACGCGTCCTGGCTGGCGCGCCTTCACGAGGGGCGTTTCGATTACATCGTTCTGGAAACGAGCACGCCGAGCATCGGTTCGGACCTGGAATACGCCAGGAAGGCCGCCGACCACGGCAAAGTGGTCCTGTGCGGCCCCCACGCCACGGTCTTCGCCCGGGAGATCCTCGCGGCCCATCCCTACGTCTTCGCCGTGCTCCAGGGCGAGTACGAGCTTGGCGCGGCGCGCCTGCTGCGGGAAGGAAACCCCGGCATCTACCCCATGGAACTCGTGGAGGACCTGGACGCGCTGCCCGATCCCCTGCGCGATTCCACGGTCTACCGCTACAACGACCGCTTCCCCAACACGCCCGAGGGTCCCTGCCTGCAGGTCATGGCCAGCCGGGGCTGCCCCTTCGGCTGCATCTTCTGCCTGTGGCCGCAGGTCATGTTCGGCGGGCGCAGGTTCCGGCCGCGTTCGGCCAGGAGGGTGCTGGCGGAAATCAAGGACTGTCTGCGGCGCTTTCCGCGCTTCACCAGCCTTTACTTCGACGACGACACCTTCAACATCGGCAAGCCGCGCCTCCTGGAGCTGTGCCGGGGCCTGGGCGGCCTGGGCCTGCCCTGGTCGGCCATGTGCCGGGCCGACACCAGCGACGCCGAAACCTGGCGGGCCATGCGCGAAAGCGGCTGCTACGCCGTGAAGCTCGGCCTGGAAAGCGGCAGCCAGGCCCTGGTGGACCGCTGCGGCAAGGGCCTGAACCTGGGCAAGGTGCGCGAAACCGTGGCCCTGCTCCAGTCGCTGGGCATCTTCGTCCACGTCACCTACACCTGGGGCCTTCCCGGAGAAACCCCGGAAACGATCGAGGAAACGCGGCGTTTCCACGAGGCCCTGGCCCCGGACAGCTGGCAGGAAAGCATGTGCACGCCCTTCCCGGGCACGGATTTCTACAAGTTGTACGCAGAAGTAAACGGCCCGCCCCCGAAGGACTGGACGCGCTACGACGGCGCCAAGTCCCTGGAGTGCGATTCCTGCTCCCGGTTGTCCCGGGGCGCGAAATCCTGACGAATCCTTTTTCAAACGCGCCACGAGGCAAAGGGCGGTCGGCAGCATGCGCATCTGTTCCGTGGTTACGGCCTGCATCCGCGAACGCGACAACCAGCTCGACCTCTACCACTGGTGGTCCACCCAGGGGCACGACGTCCTGGTGATCGGGCCGCGCCGCTCCGATCCCACCAAGGGCCTGCAGGAGGCCCCCCCTTCGGAAACCATGGGCCGGCTCCGCGTGGAGCGGGTGTTCGAGGACATCCCGGACATGTGGGGACCGCCGGAGCGATCCTTTGCCAAGGCCCGCGAGGTCTTTGTCGATTTTCGGCCGGACGTGCTCTGGGTCTGGCACGAGGCCAATTTTCCCTTCTCCCACCAGCTGGCCCAGGAGTTCAGCCCGCCCGTGCCCATGGTGCTCTACCTGGAGATCCCCACCCGGAAGATCATGGATCTGGCCCGCATCTTCGGCGAAGTGCCCTTCACCCTGTCCGCCGTGCTCCTCGACAAGCTGCGCGAAGCGGAGATGACCCGGCCCGGCACCTGGTTCCTCAAAATGGAGATTCCCGTGGGCACGGCCGCGCCCCCGTTCCTTCCCCGCGAGAAGCGGCTCAACCGGGGCATCTTCTGCGGCAGCCTGGGCTATCCCTACAAGGGACCCGACCAGTTCGAGGCGCTGGTCCCCCGGCTTTTTGCGGAAACGCCCATGGAGCGGCTGCTCATGGTCTCGCCCGGCAACGCCCGGGCCGTGGAGATCTATGAGAAATACCGCGACCGCTACCCCATCGACTTCGTGGAGAGCATGCCCCGCCAGCAGCTGCACGCGGAAATCGCCAGGAGCGCCTTCGGCTTCCATACGATGACCATCGAGTCCCCTGCCTCTTTCTGCGTGGAATGCATGGCCCTGGGTACGCCGTTTCTGGCGGCCGAGAGCGGGCTTGGCGGCGTCATCGAGGACGGGGTCACGGGGCTGCGCTCCGTGGACAACCTCAACCGCGCCCTGGCCGACCCGGATTTTTACGCGGCCGTCCAATGCGGGGCCCATGACTACTATCTGCGCCACTTCTCCCTGGAAAGCGTGGGCTGGCGCACCCTGGCCCTCTTTCAGGGCATCCTGGACGGCAACCCGGCGGCGGTCTGGGAACGCCTGCGCTACCGTCCGGGGCAAACGCTCCCCCTGCCCGCCGAAGTCCTCGGCGCAGAGTCCGCGTCATGACGCCCCGCTGCCGTTCGCAACTGCACGCAAGGGCGTCGCGCTAGCCATGGGCGTGCGGTTGGGATTCCAGATCCCCGTCATCGCCACTCACGACGGGGCCGTTTGGGGCGACGAGGTGATGGCCATGGGGCTGGCCCGGGCTCTTGGCGACGCGGGCTCCTTCGCCTCCGCCGAGGTCTACGACCCGGTGCTCGTCCACGACAACCTCGACGTGCAGGTCGACCTGTACCCCGTGTCGGTGGTCCGCCGCACGAGCGTGCCGCGCCGGATATGGTGGGTCCAGGCCCGTGTCGACGAGGACTGGGCCCGGTGCCCGGATTTCTCCGCGATTCTGGGCTACTATCACGGCTTTTTCGCCGCCTCGCCGGTCCTGGCCCGAAAACTGGCGGCGTGGGGCGCGCCGCCGGAGAGGATCGCGCTGTTGCCCATGTCCTGCGACACGAAGGCCTTCCGGCCCGTGGCGGCGCGCCCGGAGTTGGCCTGTTCCGTGGCCTTTTGCGGCAACGGCGGCATCCGCACGCGCCGAGAAGTGGCGGAATACCTCTTCCCCCTGCGCGCCCACGGCCTGGCCATCTGGGGCTCGGACTGGGACGCCTTTCCCGAACTGGCCCCGCACGTGCGGGGCCCGTTGCACCCCGCCCTCGTCCCGGCCCTGTACGCCTCGGCCGGGGTGGTGGTTTCCGTGCATTCCCCCTGGCACCGGGACAACGACGTCCCCACCAGCCGTTTGGCCGAGGCGCTCTCCTGCGGGGCGGCCCTTGTCTCCGACAGCCTGCCCTTCGCCCGGGAACGCTACGGCGACGCCGTGGCCTTTTGCGACGACGGCGCAGCCATGGAGCGCGCCGTGGCGGCGCTGCTGGCCGATGCCGGGGCGCGCGAACGGCTTGCCGGACGCGGCCGGGAGCTTATGGAAACACGTCTCGGCTTTCAGGCGATGGCCCGGGACCTGCTCCCCCTGCTCGCGGGAGCGCAGGACATCCGCCCCTAGGCGGCACGCCCAGGGCCCGCGCTTCCCAAGCGCCGGACAGCCCGTCGCTTGCCGTCTCCGCGCCGTGACCCCCTTTTCGCCGTCCGACGCGGCAGGCGGGCGTTCGCCCACCCGGGGGGTCCCGTTGCGGTCCGGTTTCGACCGAACAGCTTGCCATGGCTTGCAAATTGCATTTGGGCATAGCCAAACGCCCAAAGGAAGCTCCCCATGAAACCCGTTGCACTCCCTGAAATCGGCCTGGACATGTGGGAATGGATCGTGGCGTGGCACAAGATCGGAACCCCCGTGCCGCCGCCCCCCATCGTCAAAGCCTTGACGATCGTCCTCTATGCCAAGGCCCTGGGCACCCCGGAGCTGGTCGAAACGGGCACCTTCCTGGGGCACACCCTTTTTTTCCTGAAAGATTACTTCGAGCGGCTCCAGTCCATCGAGCTCGACCCGCAGCTGCATCAGGCGGCCTGCAAAAAATTCCAGCCCTACGCCCACGTCCGCCTCTGGCAGGGCGATTCCACCGTGGTCCTGCCGGAAATCCTGGCCACCCTCACCCGCCCGGCCCTTTTTTGGCTGGACGGCCACTACTCCGGCGCAGGCACCGCCCGGGGCGACCGCGACACCCCCATCCAACAGGAACTCGAGGCCGTGCTGGCCCACCCCGTGCCCGGCCATGTCATCCTCGTGGACGACGCCCGCGACTTCGGCACGGGCGACTATCCCCGCGTGGACGACATCCGGGCCATGGTCGCCGCGCGCCGGCCCGAATGGTCGTTCACCTTGCGAAACGACATCATGCGCATCCACGCCCCGGCCGCCATCCCCGCCGGCCAACTCAGCCTCGTGGAGCATCTGTAACCGCCATGCGAACGACGCCTCCTCCAAGAACGATCCCGCCCGAGCTGCTCGACGCCTATACCATGCAGGGCCGGGCCGTCGTCGGCGACTGGTATTGCAACGAAGTCATCGCGGACGGCGCTTCCCGGCGCTTCACCGCCGAACAGTTCGCGTCCTACCTGGATCGGGCCGCCCGGGGGGAGAACGCGTATTACGGCGAAACGGACGCGTGGTTGCGGCAGGCCTTGCAAGCCCATCCCGTCGCGGGACGCGAAGTGCTCGTCTTCGGTTCCGTGCAGCCGTGGTATGAGGCCATGGCCCTGACGCATGGGGCGGCAAGCGTGGCGGTGCTGGACTACCAGCCCTGCCTCGTGGACCATCCCCGGGTCCATTGGCTGGGCTATCCCGAATTGGCGCGCCGACCGCGGACGTGGCAGGCCGCGCTGTCCATTTCCTCCTTCGAGCACGACGGCCTCGGCCGTTACGGCGATCCCCTGGACCCGGACGGCGATCTCAAGGCCATGGCCAGGGCCGCGACGCTTCTCGCGCCCGGGGGGCTTTTGTACTTGTCCGTGCCCGTGGGCCGCGACACGGTCATGTGGAACGCCCACCGCATTTACGGCCGCGCCCGCTTGCCGCGCCTGCTGGCCCCGCTTTCGCTCGTGGCGGCCTTCGGTTTCGACGCGGCGCTGCAGGATGTCGCGCACCCCTCCGTCTACCAGCCGGTCTTCGTCCTGCGCAAGGAAGCGCAGCCGTGAACACGCCGCCGTTCGCCCCTTACGCGGCGCTGCACGCCGCCATGCGAAAGGGCGATTTGCCGCCGCGCTATCTGCTCTTCCACGTCCAGGACGGCGTCGGCGGCTATGCGGACCGCCTCAAGGGGTTGGCCAACGCGCTGCTTCTGGCCATGCTGCTCGATCGCGCCCTGCTCGTGCACTGGCCCGTTCCCGGCGCATTGCCCGGGGCGCTGCCCCCGGCCGGCATCGACTGGCGTCCGGAGGGCGCGGCCGGACTGGACCGCCTGCTTCCCTGGAACGCGACCCTGGCCTGGGACCGGGTCATGCAGGACGGCCCCGTCCCCTTTGTCAACGCCATCGACAGCGAGCGCCTCGACGGCCTGCTCCCGACCCTGCGGACGGAAGATATCGAAGCCCGCTGGTTCCACGGCCAACCGCTCGTGGCGCTGGCCAGCAATGTGTTTTTTTACGAGGCGCTGCTGGCCAACCCGCGCCTGGCGGAGAAAGCGCGCGTCCTCGGTCTCGGGACGGAGCGCTTCCTCTCCCGCCACTTCGGCGAGTTCTTCCGCCTGTGCTTCGGCGATCCCCTCGCCGCGGCGGCAACCCCCGTGGCCGTCCATGCCGCGCCGTTCGTGGCCGCGTTCCGGGATGCGGCGGCGCAGGGCCGGCGGGTCCTTGGCATCCAGATCCGCACCGGGGGCGACGGCGCCTGGGATGACCCCTGTTTTCTTCGCGTGGAGGAGGCCGAGGCGTTTTTCCGTCAGGCGTTGGCGCTGGAAGCGCCCGGAGAACCGCCGGCGCAGTGGTTTCTGGAAACGGATTCCGAGCGGCTCAAGGCCGAAGCGCGCCGGCGCTTCGGCCGACGCATCCTGACCACGGACTGGCCGGTCAGCCATATCGACCGCAGCGCCGACCGCGGGCTGCGCGACATGGAACGCGTCATCGCCAAGCACCTGCTGCTGGCGGCTTGCGACGCACTGCTCGTGGGGGCCGGCGGCTTCGGGCGCACGGCGGCCTGGCTCGGCGGGATTGCCTGGCGCGGCTTTCCCGATTTCGCGCCGCAACGGGGCTAGCCGTCATGGTCCGCGTCGTTTTTCTGCGCCATGGCCCCGACCACCATGCCTCGGCCATGGCCTGCCTTCGGGAGCGGGTGCTCGATCCGGTTTTCAACGGCGCGGCCATCGATGCGGTGGTCGTGGACAACGCCTTGCCGCCGGAGCATGTCTCGTGCGCGAGCGAAGGTTTCGTCCTCATCGGCGGCGACAACCGGCAACGCGAGTTCAGCGGCTGGGAAAAAGGCCTCGCCTGGCTGGCGCACCGGGATTTCGCGCCCGGCGACGCCGTCATCCTGGTCAACGACACCTTCCACCGCAACTACGATGTGGGCTACCTGGAACGCTTCGGCCGGGAACCCGTGCCGCAATGGCTCGAGGCAGGCGGCCTCGTCGGCCACGTAGACCTCTATCCGCGGGAAATCACCCTGTTCGGCCTTGCCATGCGCTTTTGGCTGCGCTCGAGCTTCGTGCTCGCGCGGTGGGAGACGTTGTCGCGGCTTTTGCCCCTGGCCGTGGACTGCGGCGAAGCCTTGGCGCCCGAGGCCGCACCCGGGGCGATCTTCCACCCGGATCCCGAAACGTTCTTCAATCCCGACGGCCCGCTTTCCCCGCGCTACCAGGAGTACCTTAAAAGCTTCCTGCTTGGCGAAGGCGGCGAATACGAGGCCCGCTGGCACAGCCGGGAAGACGACCCCGCAAAGGATGCGGCGGCGTGGCGGCGGCTTCGGGAAAAAGCCGCCTGCATCGTGCGCGAGCACCTGCTTTCCGCCCGTGCGCAGGCCTTGGGCATTCCCTTGTGCGACGTCTCGGGCAAACTGGCCCGGCGCGTGGCGGCCATGGACGCCATGGCCGTGCGGCATGCCGCAGGAGAAACGCATGCAGTCCTTTGATGACGCGGACGTCAAAGCCGTCGCCCTGTACCTGCCGCAGTTCCACCGCACCCCGGAAAACGACGCCTTCTGGGGCGCCGGCTTCACGGAATGGACCAATGTGGCGCGGGCCAGGCCCCGCTGGCCGGACCACTACCAGCCGCATCTTCCCGGCGAACTGGGCTTTTACGACCTACGGGTGCCGGAAACGCGCCAGGAACAGGCCGACCTGGCCCGGGAGCACGGCATATACGGCTTTGCCTACTACCATTACTGGTTCAACGGCCGACGCCTGTTATGGCGGCCCTTCGACGATGTCCTGCGCTCGGGCGAACCCGATTTCCCCTTTTGCCTCGTGTGGGCCAACGAGAACTGGACCCGGCGCTGGGACGGCCATGAAAAGGACATCCTGCTGGCGCAGACCTACAGCCCCGCGGACGACCTGGCCCACATCCGCCACCTGCTCCCCGCCCTGGCCGATCCCCGCTGCATCCGCGTCAAGGGACGCCCCTTGTTCGTCGTCTACCGCGCCGACCACCTGCCCGATCCCGCGCGGTCCGCGGAGATCTGGCGGCAGGAGGCCCTGCGCCAGGGCGTCGGCGAAATCTACCTTGCCTTTGTGGAGAGCTTCACGGCCGGCCGGGATCCCGCGGCCGTCGGCTTCGACGCGGCCATCGAATTCGCCCCGGACTGGCGACTGCTTCCCCTGGCCCGGCAGGCGGTCGCGCCGGCGCTCGCATGCGCCTCTCCCGGCGACGACCTGATGGATTACGCCAGCATGGCCGCAGGCATGCTGGCCAAGTCCTGGCCCGCCTACCGTTGGTTCCGGGGCGTCTTTCCCACCTGGGACAACAGCCCCCGCCGGGCGAACGGGGCGACGATCTTCCTGGACGCCACGCCCGAACGCTACGCAGCGTGGCTGGCGCAGGCGGCACGCCAGACCCTTGCGCGCAATCCCGCGGGCGAACGGCTGCTTTTCCTCATGGCCTGGAACGAATGGGGGGAAGGGAACCATCTGGAGCCCGACGCCCGCCACGGCCGCGCCTGGCTCAAGGCCACGCGTCGGGCCCTGGCGCAAGTCCGGGAAGAACGCGCACGGGTCACTTCGCTTTGAAATGATTTTTCTCCGTAAATTCCTACCTGGAATAGCGACAAAAAGCACCATGCATACCATCCAACGCATCCGCTTCCAGCCGCGGCCTCACACGACGGCATTATACTTCGCCAACGACTCGACGGCGATGCTCGATGCGACAGGACCGCATCCGACGTATCGGTTCGAAGCCGGCCAATGCCTGTCGTCGAGCAGCTACTGCAACAGCTACTACGAATTTCCCCAGCGACGCTACGGACTTTCCCGCCAGCAGGCCTTCCGGTTGTCGTTGGAAGGGGATTTCGAGATCGCCGTCTGGGAAGCGGCCTTCAACACGCCGCCCCGGATCGTCTGGCAGGAGACGGTTGCCGGCTGCCGGCCCGACCGGCCCGTGACGGCGACGATCCCCGCGGTCGCGCAGGACGCGCCGCCCAAGCGTTTTTACTTCCGGTTGCGCGCACTGTCCGCGGGGACCTTTTGCGGCGGCGACGTGGCCACGGAACATGAGCCGCTGCCCGTGCGTCTGGCGGTGGTGCTGTGCACTTTCCGCCGCGAGGCGTACCTGCGCGCCACCGTGGCCGGCCTGCTCGCCGATCCCGATTTGAAGGAGGGCCTTTCCGCCGTCGTCGTGGTCGACAACGGCCGCACCCTGGAAGCCGGGGAATTCGCCGATCCGCGCGTGACGCTCCTCCCCAACCGCAACTGCGGGGGCGCAGGCGGCTTCAGCCGCGGCATGGACGAGGTGTTGCGGCGGGACCTGGGCAGCCACATCCTGCTCATGGACGACGACATCGCCTGCGACAGCGAGGCGGTGCTGCGCACCATTGCCTTCTACCGCCATGCGGAGCGGCCCGTGGCCGTGGCCGGGGCCATGCTGGACATGCAAAAGCCCCACCTGCATTTCGAAGCCGGCGCGCTCTACGGCCGGGCCGCCGACAGCCCAGGGGAAAATCCCCTCAAGATCTACGGCCTGCGACGCGGCTTGAGCCTGGAGCAGGAAGAGACGCTCAACGCCCTGCTGCTGGACGAACGGGCCGACTACGGAGCCTTTTGGTACTTCGCCTTTCCGGCCCGGTACGCCGCCCAGGGAGGGTTGCTGCTGCCGTTTTTCGTCATCGGCGACGATATCGAGTTCGGCCTGCGCCTGACGCGACGCATGGGTGTGGAAGTGGCGGCGCTGCCCGGCGTCGGGGTGTGGCACCAGCCGTTTTACAGCAAGATCAGTCAGATCAAACGCTACTTCTTCGTGCGCAACCTGCTGGTCATCGACGCGTTGTACAACCAGTCGGGCTACTGGAGGATCGTGCGCGCCCTGGCGGCGGATTTCGAGAGCGACCTGTGCAAGTTCAATTACGGCATGGTGCTCATGCTGGTGCGCGCGTTCGAGGATTTCCTGCAGGGGCCGCCCCTGTTCACCGATGTCGATCCCCTCGCCCTCATGGCGGGCATTACGGACGAGGCAAAGGATCTGGACGACAACGTGCGGCCTTTCCTGCCCCGGGAAACCTGGGGTTTCGAGCAGCCGCCGCGGGAAAAACTGCTGCGCGCGGCGGTCCGCCGCCTGACCCTGGGGGGACATTTGCTGCCCCGCCGGCTGCTGCGGAGCGCGCCCATGCAGGTGCTGCTCGGCGGCGTCGGCCAGTGGCGCAAAAATTTCCTCTGTCGCACGGCGTTTTTCCTGCACCGTGAGGCCGGATTCGCCAACGCCCGCGACATCGTGCCCGCCCGGGGCCGCCGCCTGGCCTGGCGTCTGCTGCGGGCCTTCTGGAAAGGCCGCCGGGAATGGGCCGCCGCCCGTGACGCCTGGCGCACGCAGGCGCACGAACTTTCCAGCAGCGCGTTTTGGACGTCATACTGCACGCCGCCTCAGAAAACGGAAGAGAAAGCGTAGTGACGACAAAGCGACGGGTATGGGAAGCTACGACCCCTAGGAAATCCATTAAGTTACTATGTGTTTGACACACAGAACCTTCATAGTTATCCACATCGTGTTTTCTTGACCCCCAAATGTATTGTATTTGAGGATGCCAATGGTTTTCGATGTTATTCGACAGGTTGTCATCTTGGTTGGAGGGCGCGGAACGCGACTGGGGAAACACACGTGCGCTACCCCCAAACCGCTGCTCCCAATTGCCGATGGCAGGCCATTCCTGGATTATCTTCTCGAGTCAGTCGCTCGGCATGGATATGAAGAGATTCTTCTCCTCGCGGGTTACCTTGGCGACAAAATCGAAAATGCCTACGCTGGACGTCAGGTTGGAGGAGCATCTGTCCGTGTTCTACGCGAATTCACTCCGCTGGGTACCGGAGGCGCGTTGACCCTTGCTCGCAATGAATTGGATCCGATGTTCCTTATGATGAACGGGGATGCCCTGTTCGATATCAACCTAAGAGCACTTGAGGAGACTGCACGGAAAGCCGGAACCAAGGCGACCCTGGCGCTTCGCACTGTTCCTGATGGATCCCGGTACGGTCGGGTAACGGAACAGGCAGGCAGGATCACCGCATTCCATGAAAAGGATACGCATTATACGGAGCCTTGCCTTATCAACGGCGGTGTCTATGTTCTAAAACGTGAAATTCTGGAGTGTATAAACTCACTGCCCTGTTCAATAGAACAAGACGTCTTCCCGCGACTGGTGAGTCAAAACGACATCTCCGGTTCAGAGTTCAAGGGCTATTTTCTCGACATCGGGCTGCCGGAGTCGCTGGCCCAAGGGCATGCGGAACTCCCGTGCATCCGATTTAAGCCTGCAGTATTTCTGGACTGGAACATCCTTGTCCATAAGGTTCATGAGCACAGCAGTCCTGTCGAAATATTAGATTTGGAACCAGACGTTTCTCATACCATCCGTCGACTCAATGATTTAAACTATTACATTTTTTGTATTGCACACCAGTCAGAGACACCCAAGGAATTTTCCAATATTAATAGTATTAAACAATCATATCGAGAGATACAATATGCCCTTTTTATCCACGGGGCACATCTTGATAATCTTATTTTCATTAAAGATTTATTAAAGCATAATAAATTTGAGCATAATACTGCATCATATAATTTATCTAATGGTTCAAATCTCTTTCGCTGTGCAATTCATGAGCTTCCCGTTCTCTTTGACAAGTCATTTTATATAACCTCAAATGCTATTTATTCGCAAAAAGCGTATGACGCAGGACTTGATGTTTGTTTGTATAGAGGGGAGAATCTCAGCGACCTTATTAAAAAATATACACTAAAATGATCATTCTGTATTCAGTAAGTAGTCAAGTACGTCATGTATGGAATGGGGATCTAGCAGCCACAGAAAAAATAGACTTCTTACTTTTCTTCTTTGCATTTAAAATTGCACAACACCCCGGAACAAACGAGAAAGCGCAGTGTTTGTCGTCGAGATATTTTCCACATCATTTTAAGAATGCTTCCGAACGTGTCAGCACGACTTCTGAATCTTTCAATATCTGATTTTATTACTTGTATAAAATTTTTCTTCTTTCCTTTGCTATTGTTGAAAAGTTGAAATTTAGTAAGTAAAAATTCTGCCTGCTCTCTTACAGAATCAATGTTATTTCTTGCAGTTTCACAGTGGCATCGAAAGTTGTTTAAGTGTTTTGGACTAAAAGCAACAAGTCCTTTCTTAAGTAGCTTACCTACAAAAAGCCAATCACCAGTCAATTTGTAACGCTTCAAATTGTTCTGATATTCTTTTTTGAATGCTCTGCATGATATTACAGCAGAACTCATATTCGGAATAATCATCCCTCTTCGCTGGTAACAGGATAACTCATTGCATCCATCATTAATATATTCCTTATTCCAACGTCCATCTTTCCAAAAATTTAAAAAATATGTGACAGTAGATCCAACCCTTGCCCCATTCTCATCTACAATCCAGGAATTGCAGTAAAATATAGTGAGATTCTTGTTTTTTAGGAAAAAATCAACTGCTGTTTCGAGAAGGGTAACCTCTGCGAAATCATCACTTTCACAAATCCAAACAAGCCCCTTGTCGAAATGTTTCGCGGCATATTCCCAAGCAGAAAAAGGGGTCCCGGAATTTTTTTTCCGCTTAATGTATTCAAAATGATACTCTTGTTGAAGCTTGCGAATAATATCATCCGATCCATCTTGAGAACAGTCGTCAATCACCACAAGTTTTATTTTTTTGTATGTTTGAAATACGATTGATTCTATGCGTTGCTGAAGATACCGAGCATGTCTGTACGAGGGCAAAATAACATTAACCCTAGGCAAAATTTCTTCAAATTGATATAAAAGATTGAATGTCTTCAGTAGTTCATCTTTACGCAGTAACCAAGAGTAAAATTTCAAACATATATTTTTTGCATTTTCACCAATTAAATTTTGTAATTTTTTATCTTTAAGTAATTTTATAATAGCGCCAGCAAAATCTTTAGGTTCTGAGCAAACAAAAATATCCTCCCCATCACGATAGGCTAGACCATCTGCGGCTATTGGTGATGCCACTGTTGGGAGACGCAACATTGCATACTGGTTGATCTTTCCTCGAAATCCAGAACCTGACAACGCTGGAGCAATGCCGACCGTGGCTTGAGATATATGACCACATACTTTTGGGACTTCGCCAACAATTTCTGTGTTACTGTCAGCGCTTTTAATAAATTTTTCTAAATCACCGCGTCCAACGACTTTAAACTTGTACTGTGGAACTGCTTCTTTGACAATTTGATGGACGTTTTCAAGATACCATTCTAATGCTTCTACATTTGTTTGCGAACCAAAATACGCAACGAACAAGACAGTACTTTCATCTTTAATTTCGTAATTCATGGGTTTCAGGTCAAATTCTATATTAGACACTCCGGTTTCTATTGATTTAACGTTCGTTAAATTAAAATTTTTACGTAAAAAATTTGCATCTGGCTCTGAAACACAAATAACATCGTCGACTATTCGACAAATATCAACCTCATTTTTTACATTCTTTTGCGCATTTGCTTCTTCTTGCGACAATTCTTGCAACTTTTTGCTAATAGCATAGTTTCGTGAAACACTTTCCATTGGCGTAAAAAGTAATCTTGAAGCGAATTCTTTGTAACCTGCGACTGTTTGGGGCTCATCAATGAATTCAAGATCAATAACGTCAAAAGTGCAAACTCGGTGCCTGAGTTCCCAAAATTTTTCTACCCTCAGATCATAATTAGAAGTTTCATAGACTTTATGGAAAATTTCATCTAAAAATTCATAGTCCCAATCAATATCAAGATTTTTTTGAGTGAAAAGTTCTATGTATATATCTTTGTCAGAATTTTTTATGATTTGATATATATCAAGAATGCGTAATCCTCCCGCATGAGCGCGCGTAGGACAATGGCGGCTGACGATAAGAATCCTTTTTCGCGGGAGAGGACGATAGCGCTGTTTTCGTCCGCATTGCATATAATGGTGGAGAGGAAGCTCTTCCGATTGGAGATTTGAAGCATAGCGTGATGCATAATATTCCGTCGAAAAATTTTCGCTCGGATCGTATCCAGCAAAAGAGCCTATGGTCTCGTAATGAATAAGCGGATTCATACCGCTTGCGGCAACGTCTTCGTAAGTCTCTAGATACCAAAGGGTATCAAAAAACGGATTGGGGTTGCGCCCTTCCTGGGCACCATGCACCAGATAATGCCAGAAGGGATCAAGGCCACATGATGCCACTTCGGGATAGGTCGCTCGGTACCAGACCGCATCAAACAGGACTGACGACCTAGTCCATGTCGGATTCAGCGTATTGATGGACTGGAGATAATGGCCAAGGGGATTGATATCCGGTTGATCCGAAAGATAATACTGCTGGTAGACCCGCGTGGAAAGCCACGGTCCCGGATCACGTCCCTCCTTCCAACCGACCTGTTCGTAATGGATGAGTGGGTTCATCCCGCTTGCAGCAACATCCGGGTATGTTGCCAGGTACCAGAGAGTATTAAAAAGGGGGTTGGGATTGCGCCCTTCCTGGGCGCCATATGTCAGATAATGCCAGAATGGATCGGAATCTGACGTAGCAACGTCGGGATAGGTCGCACAATACCAGGCTGCATTGAACAGGGCCGACGTCTTGGTCAATGTCGACGTTTCTGTATTGTGGAGATAATGAGCGAGTGGATTGATATCCTGTTGAGCAGAAAGATAATATTGCCTATAAAATCGTGTGGAAAAATCTGGCCCCGGATCGCGACCTTCTTTCCAGCCGGTCTGTTCGTAATGAAGGAGGGGATTAATCCCGCTTGCAGCAACATCCGTGTATGTTGCCAAGTACCAGAGAGTATTAAAAACGGGGTTGGGATTGCGCCCTTCCTGGGCGCCATATGTCAGATAATGCCAGAATGGATTGAGAACAGATGAAGCGACGTCGGAATAGGTCGCACAATACCAAGTTGCATCGAACAAGGCGGACGGTTTGGTCCATGTCGGTTTCACCGAATTGTGGAGATAATGGGCAAGGGGATTGATATCCGGTTGGCCAGAGAGATAATACTGTCTATAAAAGCGCGAGGAAAAGACAGGTCCTGGGTCACGCCCTTCCTTCCAGCCAGTCTGTTCGTAATGAAAGAGCGGGTTTATCCCACTTGCAGCAACATCCTGGTATGTTTCAAGATACCAGAGGGTGTCAAAGAATGGATTTGGGTTGCGCCCTTCCTGAGCACCATACGCCAAATAATGTAAGAACGGATCTAAATGGGACGCTGCGACATCGGGATAAACTGCACAATACCAATTGGAGTCAAATAAAGCACTCATAAAAAAACTATTCATATTTTATCCGTGATGCGATTGCTAAGTTATATTGTTTCTTGATAGCATATTAAGGCCCGTATTGCTGGTAAATATTGATATCGAAATCAGCTTACACCGCTAGAGGCGGTGGCTCTTCCAACAAAATGTGCTATTCTTGATTCGCACAATACCAATCCCAAGTTTCCTTTAGACCTTCATAAATCAGGTAATCACATCGGAAACCTGCATTTGTGATCTTGCCTAAATCATAGGCTCTGTAATCTTGCCCATTCGGTTTGCTACTGTCCCAAGTAATACGGTCAATCATGTCAGAAATTTCCCCCAACATATTCACAATTTGCTGAATGCTATAAATTCTACCACTGCCTATATTTACGGCACCATCTATTTCATTCATAATTAATAAAGCAACACGAGCCATATCTTTAACGTACATAAAATCTCTTTGCGAAGATCCATCTCCCCAGACGAGGACATTGGTGCCATTCTTTTTTGCTTCGTAAAATTTCTTAATCAATGAGGGAACTACATGACCAAATGTTGTATCAAATTTATCTCTGGGCCCGAAAAGATTACAGGAAACAATATAGGCCCAATCAAGACCATAACTTTCTTGATACGCTTCAAGCATGGCAAGCATTGATCTTTTTGCATTTGCATAGGCGCATTCAGAAGCATGTGGACGACCAAAAAAAATCATGTCTTCTTTGAGTGGCAGGCCCGGAGAGGGAAAAGGATAGACCGCGCCGGTACCCATGGCTGTAATCTTAGTCACGCCAACACGACGTGATGCCTCAATAATATTAGTATTAATCATGCAATTATCATAAAATGACACACCCTGGTTCTTCATATTTCCCATAATACCATAAACTCGTGCTGCAGCGTGAAAAACATGCATTGGTTGATATTTTTCAAAGCACTCAAAAACGGCTTTTGTATCGATCAGATCACATTCGGAACGCTTTAGTGCAATTATATTCTCAAACCCTTCTTCTCGTAATTTGTCAACTAATGCCGAGCCGACAAGACCACCTGCTCCGCTCACTAGAATTCTATCGTTTTTATTCATTTTTTGCCTCCACACAAAAATTAACCTGGATTTGCAATACCTAGAGTGTCACATCAGCGAGAAAGAAAATTCTCGTTGTTGTTAACACGAATACGCCAATATTTTAGCAGATCCAACATTGTTTTTTCGAAAGGAATCATAGGTTGCCAGCCCGTGTGATTGCAAAATTTTGTAGTATCGGGAACCTGAAGATCAGCATCAATGGGACGTAATCTGTCAGGATCAATTTCGATACGTATATCGGAGCATGTTGACCAGGAGATTAGTGAAGATAACATATCCCTGATGGAGCATGTAAATTGTCCACCAATATTATAATAAGCCCCAGGCGTTGGTTTAATTGTAACCAACATATAATATGCGCGGACAGCATCACGCACATCAGCCCAAGTTCTCAAGGAATCGAGATTTCCGACCTTTACGACAGGAGGTAACTTTTTGGCCTCGATCATGGCTATCTGTTTGGCAAAAGTAGATTCTGCAAAGACATCACCACGACGAGGGCCAGTATGCGTAAACATACGTGTGGTCATCACACACATTCCATACGCTTCCGCATAATACCGACCGACAAGATCGGTGCCAATTTTTGAAATCGCATATGGCGACGCAGGATGAAAGGTGCATTCCTCATTAATCGGTAATTTCTCACGGGGCACCCGTCCAAAAACTTCCGATGAAGAACAAATATGAATTACCGCTTTCGGACAAAATCGACGTAACGCTCCAAGCAATCGTTCAGTACCCTGGATATTCGTGTCCAATGTGTCCAGTGGTGCAGTGAAAGATGTTTTTGGATAACTTTGTGCGGCTAAATGGAAAACATAATCTGGTTGAGCATCATGAACACAATTCTCTATAGACATTGTATCACGAAGATCGGCATAGTGAAGATTAATTCTATCCGCACGATTTATTCGATCAAGATGGTGAGATATGTTATCCAGGGGGCTGCGCCACCGCAACATACCATGTATTTCCCAGTTTGTATTTTCAAGGAGATAATCCAATAAATGGGATCCTACCATGCCAGTTATGCCAGTAATTAGAGCACGTAATGCCATACTTAGTATCCTCCAGCAATGTTATAAAAGACAACTACCCGCTAATTATCTGAGCGCCGTTATCTTCCAATGCTATTTTAATAAAGTTCTTTCTCCCGAATTTTTCTTTCATCTTTTCTTGAACTTCAGGAGATGCAAGAAAAAGAAGGAATCCCCCCCCTCCAGCACCACACAGTTTACCTCCATACGCCCCCAAGCGCATCGCGCCTTCGTAAATCTCATCAATAATCGGCAATGTTATAAAGCTAGAAAGCTTCGATTTCGTTTTCCATCCAACACTGAGCAATTTCCCAAAATCATGGAGCATCGCTTCTGAATCACGTCCCGTTAAAAGAGATACGCTTTCCTTACAGAGCTGCAACAGATGCGACAGTTCAACCTGAATTTTTTTTTCTTTTGTTTTTTTGATCTGCTCAGCAACGGTAGTCGAAGCATGCCGTTGAACACCTGTAAAAACCAAGCAAAGTGCTTGATTGAGCTTATCTCTACTTTCAGTACTCATTTGCACAGGCGTGATTGAAAAATCTTCTTTATAGAAGGAATAGAGATTGAGACCACCAAACGCAGCGTGGATTTGATCTTGAATACCAACATTCTCACTCAGAAGATCTTGTTCTATATGGACCGCACTCTTAAAGAGATCAAATTTTGTAATTGCTCTCCCCATAAGATGTTCAATCAGCCGAACAAACCCTACGGTGAATGATGATGAACTGCCTAATCCTGAGTTGCCTGGCAAATCGGAAATTATAGCAAGATTAAGGGGCTTGTCAAAAGCTCTGTCGAGTAACGTAGCCCTGATGACGTTGTGCTTGATATCTTCGACATGATCTATGGCTTCGACGATTCTATATGTGATTCGGTAACGATTTTCCGCATAATCTGCCATCGGCAAGGCAATGTTGTAAATATACTTGTCAATAGATGTGCCAAGCACAGCTCCGGGATATTCCTTAAAATAAATAGGATAATCCGTTCCACCACCAAAAAAACTGACTCTAAGAGGGGACCGAGATATGGCAATCATACAGTTATTCTCCAAATTGCTAAAATATGTAAAAAAACGATAATAAATTCTTTTGCTTGCTGTTCTCTCCATTTCTCGGAATCACAAGACGCCAGTCATGGTCAATTAATTTCCAGATCCAAGACATATCCGACACAATGTTGGGTTTTACCAACAAAAGGAGCCATGCCTCTTCAATAACAGGGCTTGAGAACATTTTTTTTCAGATTAAAAGTCATGACTTTGAGAGGGAATTCCAGTCGATCTTGGCCAGACCGAGATATTTGGCACAAAAGAAGCCGTAGCCATGCTTAAGAGTGTCGCAGGAGCGCTCCACCTTATGTCGTCCGAGAGCCTTCCGATATGAAGCACGTACCGATCCAGTTGGCTGCGGGAACCCTTGTCCGCGTAGCTGCTCTCGCCAGTACGCGCACCGACTTCATCCGGTACGATGACAAATTCCCCCGTATCAGACCGATTGTCCGATATGGCATGTCCGTCGAGCGAAAAGACGCCCCGACTATCCGTGCCGGCGTGGATCATGTAGCCGTCATATGCTCGTTTGCATTTGCGCAGCCAGGCAGCGTCGGTATCGTCAGAGGCTTTGACGGTGTCACATCCGGCGCACTGCCGGAATCGTCTTCGCGATCATTGGGCAGCGCGTCGAGCACCTGTATCTGACAACGTGCGGAAAAAACGACGCCGGCATCGACAACGGCCCCATCGCGCACCCAAGGCTCCCCGACTTTCCGTTGCTGACTGCGCTTGTCCAGCAGGCGCTTGATGATATTGCATTCCGCCAAGCACCGGCGAAAACGGCAGAGCGTGGCGGCGTCCGGTACCGCGTCATGATCCAAGAAAAGGCTCACGCACCGAACACTGGACAGACAATCGCACGAGGCCTCCTCCATCGCCGCATCATTGAGTTTATAACAGCATTGGTGCAGAAGGACTTTGGACATAGGCAGCGGCGAATACACCGGACTGCCGATGGCGTAACGAATCTCTTGCGCTTTTGCCGCAGAGTTTTTTCACGCGACTTCAAGTCAATGAGGAAATCGATTTCGTCCAAGAAGTTCATCTTGTGCTTGCATCGGAGCAGTAACGTAGTCAACAATGCCAGGCTTCTCGAAGTGTGTTCACCTATGGCCGTCATTCCTCGGCTTGGATGGAAAATGCATAGAACCGCAACCTACATTCACGACACTTTATTGGAATTTACCGATCAATGATATCAAAGCAGAGATCTCAAGAATTAATGATAGAATCTACTACAAGACATGTCCAATAATGTATTGTTAATATACTTAGACCATTTTAAATAGCACATGCCCAAAATATCATTACTTCGCAATCTTCATACAAAAATCAAGCTTGACGCTTTATTTTTAAACATTATTCGGCAAAAATATACATTACTTTTTTTGGACTGTCTACTTTTTTTTGTCCTTCCGAATTTTCCGTGGGCAACCCCACTAACACCTGTCTTGGACAAAAGTCCAAGCCGCTGTAGAAGAAATAGATGACGTTTTGAAGTGTTTACCGCTACAGTGGTCGCGCACCCTGCGTTTGATGGCCATAATCTTGCCGTCAAGTCCCTTCGTCGTGCCGCTGGTGATCTGATTGCTGGAAAAAATCAACATATTATTTAGACACCGGGAAAGCATCTCCCAGCCTTGTGCATCAGGATAACGTCTGATTTCTTCACCCAGGCCATCTAGTATTTGATTAACCGTTTGGTCCTGACGACGCGGAGGCAGTTTAACAACAATATGGATATCCACTCGGCCTCTTGCCGTATCCAACTCGATGGAGGCAACAAACTTCCCGTTGCTCATCCCCAAAATCCAAGAATACAGGTCCGTATCTTTTCTATGGCCGACCTCCAGGAAAGACCATACCCATTCCCCTCACCACGAGAAAAACGAAAGACCCGCTTTAGTACTCTTTGCAATGAAGCACCTGAGGTGGTCCGGATAGGTTGGACAGATTGGCGGCGCAGTTAAGCTCTAGTCCAGTTGATGCTCATGCCGCCTTGGAGGCCGAGTGGCCATCCCGATATACGTCCATGGGACGGCGACCGTCAAAAGCCGTATGCGGTCGCTGCTCGTTGTAAAAGCGAAACCAGTCTCCGAGCGCTTGTCTGGCCTGGCTGCCGGTTTCGAGTTCCCGCAGGTAAATGCACTCCCATTTCACTGAGCGCCAAAGCCGCTCGATAAAGACGTTGTCCATCCACCGGCCTTTGCCATCCGTGGAGATGGAGACGCCGGCATCCTTGAGCGTCTGCGTGAAGTCCTGGCCAGTGAACTGCGATCCCTGGTCCGTGTTGAAGATTTCCGGCACCCCATAGTGATTCATGGCCTCTTCCAAGGCGGCAACGCAAAAATCCGCGTCCAGGGTGTTGGACAGCCGCCAGGACAGCACGGCTCGGCTGTGCCAGTCCATGATCGCCACCAGCCCCATCCTGCGCATCAACCGCCGCACACGTCCTCGTCCGACCACGATGCCCTGATGCCGCAAATGCCGTCGTATCTGGCGCGATCCGTAAAACGGCGTTTCCAGAAACTGCTCGTCGATACGCCGCATCAGGGCCAGATTCATGGCCGACTCGCCCTTCGGACGATGATACTAAGTCGACCTGGCCAGCCCGAAGATGCGGCACGGCCGGGAAATACTGAGTCGGGGATGCGCACGTTCGACACTCCCACGCCTTCGCTCGCGACTCACCGTTTGGCGAAGGCTCGTTCTAAAAAATCCTTTTCCACGGTCAATTGGCCGATCTTGGCGTGGAGTTCCCGGATTTCGGCGGCGGCATCCTTCTGCACGGTCGCAGCCTTCCCCGAAAAGGCAGCAACCATACCTTCCTTGGCCTGACGCTTCCAACCAGCGATCTGCGTCGAATGCACGTCGTATTTGCTGGCCAGCTCCGCCAAGGTCAACTCGCCGGACAGGGCCTCGAGCGCCACTTTGGCCTTAAACTCCGCTGAAAACTTCCGTCGCTGGGACATCGAAAACCGTCCTCCTTGCTTGAGGACTATAGCTTAGCAGGCTGTCCAATTTCACGCGACCACCTCAATCAGACTGGATAAATTTTTGCTATATTGAAAAAATTTTACATCATTTTATTGCAATGAATATGAATTGTTCGCCGCCAAGGTAACCAAATTTTGCAGAAAAATAGCATAAGGCATATGCATCGCGAAAGCCTTGGGCGCGCAGCTGGTCCAATACCTCCCAGCCAAACACTTGAAAACAAAGTATTCCTTCATTCGAAAGTGGATTACCGTGGTATTCCGGCGGAAGATCATGCACGATATGTCCATCAACTACACGGGAACATATTATATTCCTTGCAGATATTGACGCAAATGGGACAGAAAAGAGCATTCGTCCTCGTGGCTTTAGCACTCGAGCACATTCTGCAAATGCTTGTGTATAATTTGGAATGTGTTCAAAAACATCAAGAGAAATCAAAGCGTCAAACGATTCCTCTTCAAATGTTAGATTACACAAATTTTCATTTCTAATGCCGTCTATATTATTTTCACCGAGAGGGCATTGGCCTCCTAAGAATTCACTTCCGCATATGTTAGAAGTAATTTTTGAAAAGTAATGATACATGGGCGTGATTTTTTCGGTAATGTATAAATATTGATTATTATAAAAATTCATTTCTAAATCAAACAAATGAACTGATGCTCGCATACGGTTATTAAAATACGTCTCAGGACAAACAACGGTTTCTCGCCAAAGGATTTGAGAAGTTCTCGCGTCGAGTGTGTTATCGATTATGAAGTCAACTTGTTTTCCAGCTGGATAGGAATATCCGGAGATACAAAATGGCTGATCCGTGTCTGGTACAACAGACGCCAAATACTCAATGTGCTCTTTCAGTAAGTCGGAAACCAAAACTGTGTGATTTAAATATTCGCCGTAATTCCTTATCCGAAACAACCTCATGGCATTCACTTGATCCTGGTGAAAATTTTTGCTTTAAAACCTAAGAGCCGATAAATGGTCACAGGAGCAATATGCCATGAAGAATTTAACCGTCAACTCCGATTCGCCTGATGTGGCTCAAAAAGTCCGCCCGTGTATGTCCAAATTGGTCGTGAGCAGCTCATTTGTCTCCAAGGCGCTTTTGCGCTAGGTTGTGGCTCAAAGCCTCGAAATCGACTTGATCGCTGCCGGAAAGCCCGGCCACACGGCATGATCGAAAATTTCATGGAATGGTTTCGCTCCAGGATGGAAGCCAAGGTGGCCATTGAGGACTGACTCAAAACCTACATGAGGTGCGACCGCATTTGAGTCTGGGAAATATGACTCCGGGTGCGTATGCTCAGTTGCTCGGCAGCACTCAACCATGTAAGCAGTACTCAATTGAAGTGGCACCCATTTAGACCGGACAGTTCCGCCAGCCTACGAAGTAGTGCTGGAGGATTGTCCAGACAGAGTGCTAACAAGTTCGCCACGATCGAGATGGTGAACATGGTCCAACGTCGGCGCGGACCATTCGCTGGGAAACTGCGCATCGTCGAGGAGCAGTTTTTGGTGGGCATGAACGTTTCGTTCGTGGCCCAAAAACATGGGGTTGCGCCCAAGCGGGCGACCAGGGTGCCTCTGTGTCATTCCAAGATCGAGGATGTATTTATCTGACTCTTTAGCGGGAGATCAACGACAAACGGACGACGCGGGATTATCGCCTGTAGATATAATGTTTTAGACTTCTATATTTCCATGGTTTGACTCTAAAATTTTTCGGAGCCCTAATGCCATTCAGGTCCTTCGCCATCAATTTGCAAGAGGTTTCAACTTTCGGTTTGAATTGAACACGGGAACTTTACACGCCAAGGTCTGACTTGACACCCAGGCATAGGTGAGGAAGCAGGCAAGAAGAAATGTGGTCGAAAATTCGAACTGCCGCATGAAAACCAGAGAACCTGGCAAAGATTCGTCGCTTAATGGGCGGATGATCTTTGTTGGGCAGGTTCCAGCGTATCTGATTTTTTTTAATTGTTTAGCGTGGCAACGTTATCTGGACAAATTGTCTATGTAAAAAGCAATTTGCTTGTTGTGTATAATTGTATTAGCAAGTTGCAGAGTTGATATTTTGTCATAGCAGGAGACAATAGATGTGTAACAATTTGGTTGTTTCACTTGTTATGTCCCCATGGTGGGGGCGGGAATGTCCTCCACTATCCATATCCCTTCTTGGTGGGAACCTTCGGAACAAAGGATATAAAACACATCTTTTCGATCTGAATAATTATTTTTATCATAAAGTTCCATCTCAGTATAAGGATTTTTGGGATCAAGAAAAATTTTCACTTTGGACAAACAAGGAATCTGTTGAGAATCTGTTGCTGGAAATTGATAAAGAAATATCCAGCGCTATAGATGCCATTGTAGCGACAAAGAGTCATGTAGTCGGATTCTCGGGTCTATTGTCAACAATCGTATTTAGCTTGAATATTGCACAAAAAATTAAAAGAAGGTCTTCAGATTGCAAGATTGTCTTTGGCGGACCTGCTATAAACAAAGATAGCGCTCCTGAATTTTTGGCAGAGTATGATTTTGTTGACGCTTTGATTTTTAAAGAAGGCGACGAGACCTTGCCTGAAGCTTTGCGGGATATTGCGGAAACTGGAAAGTTTAAGAAAATACCAGGTTTAATGTTTAAGGAAAACGGGGAGATTATTGATGGAGGACTGCGTACACCATTAAAAAATCTAGATGATATTCCTTTTGCCGATTATTCAGATTACGATCTTTCCACTTACGCAAATCCATTGCGACTCGACACATTTAGCAGCCGTAGCTGTGTAAACAAATGTCATTACTGCGACGAAAGTCTGTATTTTGAACGTTACAGATTTCGCTCTGGGAAAAACATATTCAATGAGATTGTTTATCACCTGGAGCACCATCCACAAGTAAAAGAATTTAATTTCAGTGATTCGATGCTTAATGGATCTATAAAATCAATTCGTGAATTTTGCGACAACATCATCTCTCATAACATTAAAATATCATGGGGTGGGCAGGCTATTGTCCGCAAGGAAATGACTCCTGAGCTTTTAAGATTAATGCGTAGTGCTGGCTGTGTATTTCTTGGTTATGGAGTTGAAAGTGGTTCTGATTCTGTATTGAAAAGTATGAATAAAAAATTATCTAGTGCTGCACTAGCATCGCAAGTTTTGCATGACACTCACGAAGCAGGCATTCGAGCATATGCTAATTTTATGTTTGGTTATCCAACAGAAACTGAAAAAGATTTTCTTGAAACACTAAAATTTATTAAAGACAACGCGGAATGGATCGATGGAGTTTCTCCAGCGCAGGCGTTTATGGTTTTACTGAAAGATACTTATTTGCAAAAAAATTTATTGAAATTTAATATTAACCCACACGCTCATTCAATATATTGGAAAACTCAAGACGGATTAAACACCTATCCTGTACGATTTAAACGTTACGAGTTATTTTGTAGGCTTTGCCATGAGCTAGAGCTTGATGGCATTGGCGTTTTGAATGAACGGACAGACAAATATATTTCTCTTGGTGCTTATTATGAGCATGAGAATGATTTCGAAATGGCCTATGAGTGTTATTTTACTGACTTATTGAAACATGGATATAACAAAAGTTCATTAACGCATTTCATGTCTTGTTGTGAGCAACTTAACAGGACAGAAGAAGGACAATCTCTCCTCGATATTTTTAATTTTGGAAATCCGCAGTCCGGCAATAATAGTGAAAATTATTTTGAAAATATTCCGCTAAGAAGCAACGACCAGAATTGGTTGAAAGGGATTGCGCGCGAGTGGGCAACTGCACTTTTAGCTACAAATTCAGTTCAGATGCGCAACGAACTTACTGTCGGGCGTTATATAGAATTTGTAGATGGCACTGTTCGTTTGATAACAGCGGTACAAGAAAATGGTAACGCTTTGATTGTCTTTCTCAATGGCAACCCACTAAATGGTAAAATCATTGGATTCCCAAACAAGTTCAACGTTCGGAATTTGAATTATTTTGGAACGGACTCAGATACTTCTGAACTTGGCGCTTACTCTTTTGTACCCTGCACTGATCAGAATTGGCTTAATGGAGTGGCAAAAGATTGGGCAAATGCTTTTTTTACCCCGGCAAGCGAAAATGCCATTCGCGCCCTGCTCCCAGGGCGAATGGTCGTCTTCTGTGATGGTGAAAAAAGACAAATAGTATCTACATCTATTGACGACAAGCATCTCATTGTTTTTGTTACTGGTCATCCGCTTGATGGGGGAACAATCGGATACCCTAGAGTTTTCAAGGTTATGAATTGAATTTTTCCTCTGTTTAACACAAATCTGAAGTAATAGAGCATCAATTTGAACAACTTCAATAGCGTTCACCAACGATTCATTTTCTCTAATACTAACGCTACCAAATGCAAAACTACGATTTCTGTATTTATCACAACAAGTTTCGCAAAGGCCAACTGGCACCCATAACGACATGAGTGACAACTGAATTCTAACTTAACTTTGCCGCGGATCTGTCCAGACAACTGGGACCGCCACAACTCTTTAGACTGGTTAAAGATGAGGATTCCCATGTCAGCAGATGATTGCATGCTTACATCGATAGATTTTGATAGTTTCAAGGATACGTTTGATAGCGTATTTCCTCATTCTACGACTAGTCCTGAAAATTTGCGTCAACCTGATATCATTCTTGTCCAAGCACCAGGCTGGGGCGTCAATACACCGCCATTGGCCTTGGCAATGCTTTCCGCTTTCGCTCGAAATCGTGGATTCAAAGTACTCCCTTTGGATCTTAATCTCGAATTTTATACGCTTCGTCCCGATGAATACAAATTGAATTGGGAGATGGAACAGTCATTATGGTTTTGGAGTACTCAGGCGAGCGTATGTTCCATGCTTGAATATTTTTCTGATAAAATAAACGATTTTATTAAAATAGTCCTGACCTCCAAGGCAACAACCATTGGGTTTACCGTTTATGAATCATCGCTCCTTGTCACGCTGGAGTTAGCTCGACGGTTGAAATCTCTCCGTCCAGAGTTGGTCATTATCTTGGGGGGGCCGCACGTAAGTCGCAATATGTGCGGACCTCAATTAATTCTTGACAAAAACATCGACGTTATCGCCCTGGGGGAAGGCGAGAACACCCTTGTTCAAATTCTAGATTATTTGAAAGCAGGACGCGACTTAAGAGACTGCCCTGGCCTCCTTCTTTGCGTGGACGGAGCGGTTTTCGATACTGGCGACCGAGAACTGATACATAACTTAGATGATTTGCCTCCTCCCGATTTCAGTGATTTTTCTTTCCCGAATTATCGCATCCCGAATCGCCTTCCTCTCATGGGAAGCAGAGGCTGTCCAAATCATTGCATTTATTGTAACGAGCGTCCTTTTTGGAGAAAATTTCGCTCTAGATCGGCGGAGTCTATTTTTTTAGAAATACATAGCCAAATACAACGCTACCCATTCCTCAATTTTGTTGAATTCCAAGACAGCTTGGTTAATGGGAAAATCAGTGTACTTGAAAAATTTGCAGAGCTATTGCTCGAAAGCAGGTTAAAAATTCAATGGACTGGCCAAGCTGTCATTAGAAAAGAAATGACGCTGGATTTATTGCTTAAACTCAAACATTCCGGCTGTGTATGCTTAGCCTATGGACTGGAAACACCTTCGCCAACATTGATGCGATTTATTGGTAAATACCTATCAAAAGGGGCAGATATAAATGAATTAGCCAAAGCGCATGGGCAGTCTGGTCTTGGTGCAGTCTACAATATCATGTTCGGATTACCCGGCGAGACGGAAGAAGATTCTTTTTCTGTGTTGGAATTCTTGAGATTCAACCATCATTACGGGATCGTTGTTAATCCAAGTGCCTGCTTTTGCGCTTTTTCAGCAGGAACATATGGATATGAATCTCCAGACAGCTATGGTATCGATCTTTCCAACGGCACCCTCTATTGGGAAACCAAAGACGGCCTCAATACATATGTTACACGCCTCAAGCGGTTCGAGGATTTTTGTCGTCTTGTTGCAGAACTTGGGATTGATACAACATATCCTGCAACGCATTTGCTTGACAGAAACAGATCTCTGGGCCGATACTACGAAATGAAGAATAACCACAGAATGGCGGCATTGTATTATAAGGCTTGGCTTCAAGAGCATCCGGATGACCATGAAATCAAGAACTCATTTGAGAGAATATCTCCATTGAACCTGCAAGCGGCGGCAAACCCAACAATCTACCACTTAATAGACGCCTCTGACAAAAATTGGCTCAATGGTGTTTCAAGAAATGACTCAGCTTTCTTTGTCTTTTATTCCGAAACCGCAGCGTCAGATCTGAAGACTGGCAGACAGGTTATTTTTGCAGACGGTACGAAAAGGACAATTACAAGCACAATGGAAAATCAGAAAACTCTCATTGTATATCTCGACGGCCCCCCTTTGGATGGCGGCCTCGTAGGCTACCCTGCTGCGGTCAGGGTCGTTGAAGAAGATTTACCAACAGTGTAATATTTAACATTAAAAGCCGAACACGTCTGATATACATTATTCTACTCCATCCATGCGTATCCTCGTTTACTGCGATGACCCCTGCTACGGCGGCACGGCCGTCAATGCCAATCTGTTGGCGCCAGGATTCGCCGACCACGGCTGGTCAGTAGGACTGGCGTCCAGCCTTGAAGTCACCGGCATCCGGAACGACATCCTCTTTGTGCCATTGGACTACAATACCCAACTGTTGCGCCATAAAAACCTAGCAAGCCGCAACGAGTCCGAATCGGCCTTTTTAGCGTTTCGACCAGATCTCGTTTTCTTTTGTGATAGCGGCCCCGAGGCAAACCTTGCGGCCAAAGCCGTCTGCCTGGATTGGGGCGTGCCTTACGTCGTGATGGTCAATTATGTCGCGACAGGTCAGGCCGAGAACATGGAGCCATGGTTGCGGAGGGAAGTGACGCGAACTCTCGGAGCAGCCCTGTTTGTCGTGGCCGTCTCTTCGGAAAACCTTTTGTTGTTGCACCGGGACTACGGCATCCTTTCACACCGTTCGTGCGTCATTTATAATGGCCGGCCGCCGGAATGGTTCGCCTCCCCCGCTCCAGGCCGACGCGAGGCCTTGCGCCGGACACTGGGGCTTGGTCCACACGATATTCTCTTTCTCACCGTAGCCCGCTACGAACCGCGAAAAGGCTACCGTTATCTTCTCGAAGCGGCTCGAGCCGTACGGAACGCGCCATTGTCGCAGCGCCCGTTGTTTGCCTGGATAGGACAATCCCTGGCCGACGGGGAAGAACAATTGCGCCTGGCCGTGGAGTTGGCAGAACTCGAGGCCACTGTGACGGTGCTTGGCGAACGTTCGGACATCCGCGACTGGATGGCGGCTGCGGACGTCTTTGTGCTGCCTTCCGAGGCAGAGGGCATGCCGCTTTGCTTGATTGAAGCCATGGGACAAGCCCTGCCTGTTGTGGCCAGCGGCATAAGCGGCGTGCCCGAGCTGGTTGGCGAAGCGGGAATTTTGCTTCCCGACCCTAGGCCCGCCCCCCGCGCCATGGTCACCGCCCTGGCCCATTCCCTGGTTGCATTGGCCGCTGATCCGGCTTTGCGCCGCGACCTGGGACGGGCTGGTCAGGAGCGAGTCCGGCTGCATTTTACAGCCGAAACCATGCTTGCATCCTACACGGCGTTGTTAAAAAATTTGGAGCAGGCCATATCCGCCGCCCGCCCAGACTGGTCTCGGCTGGCCGAGCGCCCGCTGTCGCACACGGTTTCTCCGGGTCGAACCATCGCTTGGGGCCGGGATGAAAGCTGCGTGGAGTACCTCAAGGAAGGTTGGGGGCATGGCGAAAACACGGGGCGTTGGACCATTGGCGACCGGGCGCGACTCGTCTTGGCCCTCCCGCCGGAACTTCAGGCGGGGTTTGTGTTGTCTTTTGAGGCCGGCGCCTTTTTGGGGGCAGACGACGCCGCTCCCCTGACCACCTCGATTACGGTGAACGGCCAACTGACCGGCTATCTCAACTGGAGCGGCTCGGCAGCGCCACGATGGGTGGAACTTGCCGTGATGCCTGTGGGAGCGACCTGGCCACGGGTTGAAGTGGTGCTGCATATTCACGGGGCGAGTTCTCCGGCCAGCCATGGTCTGTCTGGAGATATGCGCCTGCTCGGTTTGTGGCTGACGCAGGTCCGCCTTGACCCCTTCCCCCGAACGGAGGGCGCGTCATGAGGGGACAAGGCCCTCCATTGGTTTCCGTCTTGGTTCCCTGTCACAATCACGCCCCGTTCGTACGCGACCGGCTTGTCTCCATTGCCGCACAAACCATGCCCCGGTTCGAGGTGGTTTTTATTGACGACGGTTCGACGGACCAAAGTTTTGAAGCCGCGTGCGGCCTTACCAATGATTCCCGTTTCCGCTTCCTGCGCGCCCCCAAGCCGACCGGCAATCCATTTGCCGCCTGGCGACTGGGCATGGAGGAGGTTCGAGCGCCATTTGTCTGGATCGCCGAATCCGATGATGCCTGTGGCCCTGATTTCCTGGCATTGTTGTTGGAAAAATTCCAACGTCACGACGGCCTCGGTATGGCCTATTGCCAGTCGATGGAAATTGATGCCGCAGGCTGCGAATGGACAACCCTGCGGGGTCACACGGACGCCATTGATTCCGAGCGTTGGCTGACCGACTATGTGGCCGAAGGACGACAGGAATGCCGAGAGGCGCTTTTTTTCCGCAACACGATCCCAAATGCCAGCGCCTGTCTATTTCGCGCCGACGCGTTGCGCCCAGCCCTGGCCGCCACGAACGGATTCTCTTTGTGCGGTGATTGGGCGGCTTATGTCGACCTGTTGCTGTCCGACTGGCGCATCGCCTTTGCCGCCACTCCCTGCAACCGCTACCGCCGTCACGACGGCACCCGGCGTCAGGCCATGCTCGCTCAGGGAGTGGAAATAATGGAAGGGCTTCAGGTCAAGCAGGCGATCAAGACGACCGTGGAACCGGAAGCGGCGGCGGTATCCTTGTCTGCGGCGCTCACACTGGACTTGCTCCTCCACATGGTCGGCAGGGTCGGCCCCATGACGGCAAGCACCTGGTTCGACGACGGCGCGTTGCTGACCGCCATGACCAATTTTGATTCGCTGTTTTGGTCTACCCTGATCGGAGCGTCCGCCAACCGTTGGTTCTGGCTCGACGTACTGGGAGAACGCGGGCCCTTTTTGGATCCCGTGCGAACGGTGTGCAATTTCGCGCCGAATGTCCCGACCACGTTGACCGTACGCCTCCCCACCAGACAGGTGCGCATTGCCGTGTCACGCGCGCCCGGACTTTTCTTTATCGAGCGAATGCTCTTTACCGATGCAGGCACGGGGCGGGAGTTGGCGGCATATACCGGAGATGGACTGCACCGTGTGGGAATGGCCGGAAGTTGTCTGGCCCTCTCTAGGAAGAACGGGCTGCTGCTGTATGTGTTTGGGAACGATGCCGTGCTCATCCCCCCCGTCGCCGGCAGGACAGGTGAAGTGGTCCTCTCGCTGACGCTGACAGGGTACAGCCTGGTAATGGATACAGCACCAGCCGACGCCGCCTGCGCCGCGTGGTCTGCGCCAATTTAGGGTATACCCCAACATGATGTCAGCACGACGCCGGGAACAACGTCAGGATAAGGCTTAATTTCTATTTTCTTGACAGATGTTTCCCATGACCATAGAGTCTTTTCTGACATTTTCGCCAGGGAGGCCCCATGCTGGGACAGCGCATCGGCTACGTCCGCGTCAGCAGCCTGGACCAGAACCCCGCCAGGCAGCTCGAACACGTCGCCGTGGACCGCATCTTCGTCGACGCCGCCTCGGGCCGGGACGCCAGACGGCCGCAGCTCGAGGCCCTGCTCGCCTTCGCTCGCGAGGGCGACACCGTGGTCGTACACAGCATGGACCGCCTGGCGCGAAACCTCGACGACCTGCGCCGCCTGGTGCAGGACCTCACGCGCCGCGGCGCGCGCATCGAATTCGTGAAGGAAGGGCTGACGTTCACCGACGAGGACTCGCCCATGGCCAACCTGATGCTTTCGGTGATGGGCGCGTTCGCCGAGTTCGAGCGGGCGCTCATTCGGGAGCGGCAGCGCGAGGGCATCGAGCTGGCCAAACGCCGCGGCGTCTACCGGGGCCGGGCCAAGGCGCTTTCGCCGCAGCGCGCGGACGAACTGCGCGCCCGCGCCGCGGCCGGCGAGAAAAAGGCGGCGCTCGCCCGCGAATTCGGCATCAGCCGCGAGACGCTCTACCAGTACCTCAGGCGCGCCGACTGACGGACGCGCGCCGCCGCCACTCCACCAGCGCGATGCACGCCAGAAGCGGCGCGATGGCGACAACGGCCTGGTCCGGCCAGAAAAGCCCCAGCTGCAGCGTCTTCCAGGAAAACGGGAACAGCCAGAACTCGCCCGCGTCGCCCAGGTCGCGCTGGAGGATATCCAGGGCGTAGTGCAGCGCCGCGCCCGCGACCAGCCAGGCGAAATACCGCTGCCGGCGTGCCTCGGGCAGAAACAGCACCAGGACATACGCGACGAGCAGCACCGGCACGGGCTGGTGCATGGCCGCAAGCATGTGCAGCGCGGCGGGAGAGGACGCCAGCACCCCGGGCGCGCGCGAGACCAGGTCCGGCAGGCAGCCGCCCACATAGAAAAGCGCTGCGTCCGCCTCGGGCAGCTCCCTGGCGCGCCGCGTCTCGACGCCGCGGCGCGCCAGATGCGTGGCGCACAGGTGGGTGAAAAGATCCGGCACCCTCAAAACCCCCCGCGCCACCAGACCCGGAAAAGGAGCGCGGCAACGACGAGCGCCGCCGCAAGCGAACCCCCAATTTTGACGCTTCGCTCCAGATACACGTGCACGGCCACGGCCTCAAAACGGTCCGGGGCGTGGAAGACGGCCTCGACATCGGCGTACTTGCCCGGGGCAAGCTTCGGGAACGCGCCCGAAAAGCGCACGCCGCCGCCGGAGCCCGCCGTGAAGGCGTCCGGGAAAACGGCCATGATGCGCGCCGGGCCGGCGACCAGCGTTCGGCCGTCGCAGCGCCCGGGATGGGCCAGGCAGTCGCCCGGGCTCGCGCAGCGCCAGTGGTCGGACGTGGCCGCATAGGCCCCGAGCCCGGCGAGCAGGAGCAACGCGGCAAGGAGCTTGGCAAAGCGGGCACGGTCGGAAAAAAGGATGCACATGGACGTTGCGGCTGCCTCCGGGAATGGCCCGCGCTTGTGTGGACGGGCTTTGCGCCCGGATACCTCCTGGCCGCGCCGCGGGCAAGGCCGCGCCGTCCGGCGGCAAATTGCGCATTCCTGCGCCGCCGCCACCATCTACCACGGAAAGAATCCCGGCCGTGCCGGCTGTCGTCCGGCGGATCGCCCACGGAGGAATTCCATGTGGCTCGTCGCCTCCGCGCTTTGCGGCGCTTTCCTGGCCGAACTGGCCCTGGCCTGGCGCAGCTGGCGCAAGAACAAGGCCTCGCGCTGCCCGGCTCGGACCTGGAGAGCGCCCTGTGGCGCAGCCACGTCGGCCACCTCGCCTGCCTGGCGCTTACGCGGCGCAGGCGCATCGTCATGAGTCAGGACGCGAAGTTGCGCGTGCTGAGGGAAAACCTGGACAATCCGGCCTGGGCGGACCAGATCGTGTCCTGCTGCCGGCGCATGGCCACGATCGAGGGCGCGACGCCCATGCTCTTCTACGTGTCGCGCACCCCTTCGCCCGCGGCATCGACCCACAAACCCTGGAGCGGACGCTGCCGGAGATCGGCATTCCCTCCCCGACGGGATACGATATTTTCGTGCGTTATTACGAACGGATGGACGCCGTGAAGCAACGCCTTGCCGCGGCCGGCGTCGTCGTGCGCGACCCCAACCGCCTCCTGGACGCTCTGTCCTTCCGGGAACGCCTGGACCTGTTCGTGGACCGCTCGCACCTCTCGAGCGCCGGCCACGGCTGGTTCGCCGGCGTGCTCGGCGACAGCCTGGAAACATTGCTGGCGCGACATTGTCGCAGCGGTGAAATTCGCTTATGAATCCCCCGACATGGCCGGGCCACTCGACGAAACCATTGCAACCATCGCAGCGGCGCGGCGCGCGCCGTCCGCTTCCCGCATGCCGCAGCCGTCCGTGCTGGCGGCGGCCGCCATCGTCGCCCTGGGCTATATCGGCATCTGCAAGCACCTTTACGAGTGGCGGCAAAACGCCTGCGTCCTGGCCCTTGGCGTGTTTCTGCTCTTCTCCGTGGACGCCCTGCGCAGGGCGCGGCGACGCGACGGCGCAGACGTGCGCCCCCTGCTCCTCGACGCCGCGCTGTACGGCGCGCTGTTCGCCTTTGCCCTCGTTTTTCTGACCGCCTGCGCGGTCAAGGTACGTCAGACCGGCCTGCCCGACCTCGTCGGCCCCTTTTCCGTCAACACCATCGAAGGCCGCGAGGCGGTCAAGGCCTGGCTCATGCGCCAGGGACAGGACATCTATTCGCCGCTTACGGGCTACCCGTTTCTTATCACCCTCTATCCGCCGCTCTACTACGCGGCATCGGCGGGCATGGCACTTTTCGCCGGTCCCGGGCTCCTGGCGGCCAAGCTCGCCTCCCTGGCCGGGCTCGGGCTCATGCTGGCCATGCTCGGCGCCCTGGCCCGGCGCGCAACAGGCAGCCTCGTCGCGGCCGTGGCCGCGCCGGCGATCTTTTTCCTCACGCCCGAGGCGACCTGCGGTTTTTTGTGCAAGCCAGACACCCTGGCCTTCGGGCTCGTGCTCGCGGCCTGCTTCTTCTTCGAGGGCGCGGCGGCGGGCGGCCCCGGGGCGGGGCGCGGCCTGGCCGCTTCCGCCGTCTGCCTGGCCCTGGCCGGCTTCACCAAACAACAAACCTGGCCCCTGGCCCTTTGCTTCGCAGTCTACGGTCTGGTCGTGCCCGGACTGCGACGCCAGCTGCCGCGCTTCCTGCTTTGGGCCGCCCTGGCCGCGGCCGTTCTGGCCGGTGTCTTTTTCCTGTACGCCGGCAAGGAGCTTTTCTTCCAGACCGTGGTCTTTCCCGGGCGCATGACCTCGCTTGCCAACCTCAACCGAATGGACACGGCCTGGAAACGCCTGGGGGAATACGCCACGGGCCACGTCTGGCTGCTCGCCGTCTACGCCGGCTGGCTGCTCCTCTGCCTGCGCCGCCGCCGCCTGCCTCTGCCCGACCTGCTCGCCCTGGCGTCCCTGCCGGCGCTCGTGCGGGTGTTGGCCTGGAGCGGGTCGGACATCAACCATTTCCTGTTCGTGACCGCGGCTGCGAGCCTTGGCGCGGTGCGTCTGATCGCGGCGGGCCTTGCCGGCTCCGGCCCGGTCGTCGGACTCGGGCTGTTGCTCCTGGCCGGATTCCAGCCGGCGAGCCTCGACCTCGGGCCGTTCTCACCCAAGGACTTCGAACCCAAGCCCGAGGCCGTGGCGCAATACGCCGCCGTTCGCGAGGCCGTTGCCGCGACGCCCGGCACGACGCTCCTCGACGCCGAAGGCGCGTACCCGTTTCTCGGCCGGCCGGAATTTTCCCGGCTGCGCCTGTTCGACGCCTTCGAGACAGACCTCTACGACCTGCTCGGCCTGCTGCCCCTGCTCGACTCGCCCATCGCCGACGACATCCGCGCCCGTCGCTTCGATCTGGTCGCGGACAGCAACGTGATCCTCTCCGCGAAGCTGACATCGCTTCTCGCCTATTATTACGTGCCCGAGCGGCGCATCGCCAACTACACCTTCCGCGTCCGGCGGCCCGAACAGGCCATCGTCCTCATTCCCGAGGCCGACGGCGCGGCGCGCGACAACGGCGGCCTCACGGTGGCGCTGGCGCACACGGAGAACATCAAGCACTTCCCCAGCCACCTCGAAGGCGCGGATATGGCAAAGCCCTACCGCCTCGTCTACGACGTCCGGGCGCAGTCCGCGCCCCGGACCGCGGCGGTGACGGTCTTTCCCCGCATCCTGGCCCCGGGGGGCGAGGTGATCGTGGCCTACGACGCCGGCGACGGCGAGCGGGAGGTCGCGCGCAGCGGCTTCGACGACACCAAGCGTTCGGGCGAGGGCTGGGACAACCGCCGCGAAGCGAC
>JAEWPX010000068.1 GCA_023399375.1 Pseudomonadota bacterium
CCCCCCCCCCCCCCCCCCCCCCCCCCCCCCCCCCCCCCCCCCCCCCCCCCCCCCCCCCCCCCCCCCCCCCCCCCCCCCCCCCCCCCCCCCCCCCCCCCCCCCCCCCCGCCGGAGGCATTCCTCTCCCCTCCCCTCCCCCACTCCCTCTCTACTTTTTGCCGCGCTTGCGCTGGTATTTGTTCACGGCATTGATGTGTTCGTCGAGGGTCTTGCTGAACTTGTGTTCGCCTTCGCCCGTGGCCACGAAGTAGTAGAGGTCGTGGACTTCGGGCGCGGCCACGGCTTGCAGGGACTTGAGCCCCGGCGAGCAGATGGGGCCGGGGGGCAGGCCCGGGCGCACGTAGGTGTTGTAGGGGTTGGCGGTGTCTTCGAGGTTGGCGCGGGTGAGGTTGCCGTCGAATTTTTCGCCGAGGCCGTAGATGATGGTGGGATCGGTTTGCAGCAGCATGCCCTTGGCCAGGCGGTTGGCGAACACGCCGGCCACGCGCGGGCGTTCGGCATCGACGCCGGTTTCCTTTTCCACGATGGAGGCGAGCGTCACGGCGGCGAGGAGGTCCTTGCCCTTGGGATGGGTGTCGCCGGGCCAGACGGCTTCGGCCTGTTTCCAGAATTCCTTGAGCATGGCCTCGACGACGTAGGCGCCGTCGTCGCCGCGTTTGCGGGTGAAGAGGTAGGTGTTGGGAAAGAGGAACCCTTCGGCGCTTTGTGCCGGAATGTCGTATCTGGCCAGGAGCTTGGGGTCGCTTGCGGCTCTGAGGAACGCGCCGGCCGAGCACAGGCCGGCCTCTTCGGCGAGCCGCGCGATCTGGCGCATGGTGAGGCCTTCGGGCGCGGCGAGCTTGTGCTGCACGCCCTTGGCGGTGGTCAGGTAGTCGAGGAGCTGGGTCGGGGTCCAGCCGGTGCTGACTTCGAATTCGCCGGCCTTTATCTTGCCGCCCTTGCCCGTGACGCGCGCGAGCAGCCGGAAGGCGTCGGCGTCGCGCAGCGCGCCTTCGGCCACGAGCATCTTGGCGGTGGTTTCGAAGGACTGGCCGGGTTCGATGAAGACGACCTTGGTTTCACCCGGTCTGGCCGGGGGGATGGAGAGGAATTCGTAAGCCTTGTAGCCGATCAGGCCGGCGAGGCCGATCAGGAGGAAGCAGACGCCGAGGACAAGGGATCGCAGCATAACGCTCCGCCGCGCAGGTAGCGCTCCAGTATGACGGCGGCGGCTTCGGCGTCGAGCCGGGCCGCCAGTTCGCGGCCGGAAAGTCCGGCCTCCCGCAGCCGTTCGGCCGCTTCTTCCGTGGAGTGGGCCTCGTCGGCGCAGACCACGGGGAGGTCCGTGCGCCGTTTGAGCCGTTCGATGAAGTTGCGCACCTGCCGGCCGGTGAGGCCTTCGTCGCCGCCGGCGCGCCTGGGGTAGCCCACGACGATGCCTGCGGGGCGCACCTCGGTGATAACGCCAAGCAGCTCGCGAAACAAGGCTTCGCGGGTTTCCCAGGCGACGGTGCGCAGGGCGAAGACGACGGTCCCGCCGGGATCGGTCGCGGCGAGCCCGACGCGGGCCTGTCCGTAGTCTATGGCGAGGATGCGCGGCATGGAGCTTTCCGGGAGCAGCTGCCGGTCGGCCGGCTGCCGTCCTTGCGACGCCGAAGCGCCTTGCAAGGGGTCACGGAAACCTACGCGACATCCCTCCCCCTTGCAAGACGACGGCAGGGCGTCCCCGCGCGCAGTCCGCCTACGGCAGCGCCTCGATGATCTCGTGGATGCGGTAGGCCACGCGGGCGTAGGCGCTATTGGTCAAATGCAGCTCGTTTTCCCAGTCCGTATCGGGATTCACCAGATCCCGCACATCGGCATGGTGGAAGTTGGCGCAATTTGCGTCGAGCTTCGCGAGCATCGTATTGTAACGATCGATGAGCGTCTTCACGATGCCGCAACCATACTGTTGCACATCGATCCTCTTGCTCGCCAGAGCCGGGCGCAGCCATGGCCCGGCGAAACAGAACCCGAAAAAGCCCACACCCTTGCCCGTCGGGACGGGGCTGCCGTATCCGTGCATGACGATGTGGGTTCCGGGGCTTGCATTTTTGACTTTCTCGATCAAAGTGACGAGAATTTTTTCGAAGTATGCGAACATGTAGTCCACGACAGGCAGACGGAGAAAGGACGCATTCCTGGAGGCGGTGTGGTTGAGGTAGGTGGCGAACTCGTCCCCGGCGATGTCGTTGCCGCCGCCCGAGAACAGGAAGACCTTGGGCTTGTACGCGGCCAGAGCCTCTGCGACGAGTTCGAACTGGCAGGGACGCGGCGCGAAGCTGCCGGTGTTCTTGCTGCCGTAGACCATGTTTTCCAGGGTATCCCCGGCCTGGGCGAAATTCTTGATGTCGTAGCCGTGGTAGTAGCGCAGGCAATCGATCAAATCCGTGCCGGGCATGTAGTCGAACCAGGAATCCCCTTCTGCGACCAGACGCGGCCCCGACCCCAAGGCCGCCGTCCGGGCGCCGGCGATGGCGGATTGCACGCCCATGCCCGTGGCTTCCGCCTTGAAGGACTGCAACTGGGCTTGCGTGAGGCTGTCGAGATGGGCGTAGTCTTTCCGTAACTGTTCATAGTCAGCCATGATCGTTCTCCTTGTCCGTATACCGACGACAAGATACCGCGCTCGCTAAGGCGCGGTCACAAGGCCCGTGCCCAGATCGGCCGGATCGCCGCCCGGCGCGAACACGTTGCCGCGGGCCGTGCCCAGGAGCTTGGCCTGCACCGTCCTTGCCCGCAGCGCGGAAGGCATGCCCTGCGCCAGGGTCTCCCACCACAACGCCGCCACGCCGGCCACATGGGGGCAGGCCATGCTGGTCCCGCTTTTCGCGCCGAGCCCGCCGCCGGGCACGGCGGAGGTCACCTGCGCTCCCGGCGCCACAATCTGGGGATACGTATTGGAGAAATACGTCACCGCGTATTTCCCGCCCCCGGCCTGCTCCACGGCGCCGACGCTGATGATGTTCTTCGCGGCCGCCGGCAGTCCGGCCCCGATGACGTAACGGGGGCGGTCGCTGCTGTTGCCCGCTGCGGCGATGCACAGCGTGCCCTGATCCCACACCGCGTTGTCCACCGTCAGGGCGAACAGGTTGTCGAACAGCTGCACATTGGCCCGGTAGGCTTCGAGGGTTTTCGAGGTCGCCGCCTCGACGGGCATGCCCGCGGCGACGTAATGCGCGACCTGGCCCGAGAAATCCAGGCCCAGGGACATGGAAATGATGTTCGCCCCTTGTTGCAGGGCCCAAAGCACCCCTCGACGATCATCTCCGTGGAGCCCGGGCCGCTGTCGTCGAACACCTTGCCGATGAGGGCCTTTTTCACGCCCGGCGCGATGCCGATGCGCACGCCGCCGACCGAGCCGCCGAAAATGGTCCCCGCGCAATGGGTGCCGTGGCCCTGGACGTCGCCGTTGCCGCAGCCGCTGAAATCCTTTTCCTCGATGGTCGCGCCCGAAAACGCCGGATGGCCTTTGTCGATCCCCGTATCGAGCACCGCGACCACCGCGCCCTTGCCCGTATAGGCCGAGTGCGTCGCGCCGACGGCGTCGAGTCCCCAAACCGGCCCGGGGGCGCTTTCCGTCACGGGCCGCACGAGCATCGTGGCCATGGGGGGCGCAATGCCCACGACATCCGGTCCCTGACTCGAATCCAGGATCTCCTTGGGCGTCAGTGCGGCCGTGTCCAGCCGCAACTCCGGAGGAGCCGACAACGCAGCGGGAGCGGCCATCGTCTCGAATCCCGCACCCCAGCCCGTCGCTGCATGCCGCGACGGGGCCGCCACGGCAAAGGGTTCGGCCATATTTTTCTTGGCCACATTGCGGACTATGAGAACTTTTTCCAAAATGCCCATGTTCCACCTCCTGTATTGGCCGACGTCCAACCTCCTTCCACAATGCGATATATTGCAGACACACTAGCAAGAATCAATATATTTTAATATATATTTTGTCATGGAATCTCATCATGATATCCGGTACATGCCACAGCGCAAAAAAAAGCCCCCTTCCAACGAAGGGGGCGTCCCAAAAAAGCGTGGCGTTCGCCTAGCCGCGCACGCGGGCGTCCTTGACGTTTTTCTTGAGCACCTTCTTCCACTTGGGGCCGTCCAGTGCCTCGGCCAGATATTCGAGCGTGTGCAGCACCGGATGCTTGTCGCGCATCTCCGCGAGAATGCGGTTGATGCCCATCTTGCACGACGGGCAGCCCACCAGGATCGGCATCGTTTCCGGCGCGTCGGCCAGGTTCTCGGCCAATGTCACGCGCTTGCGCTCGCGAATCCGGTTGTAGATGGCGGGCGTGGTCATCGCCCCCATGCCGGATTCGCCGCAGCAGTTGGGCGAAAGCTCCACGGGCCGGCCCGTGACCTTGCGCAGGGCCGCCATGTACATGCCCGTGGCCTTGTTCTTCGGCACGTCCGCCCACTCGCTGTGGCAGGCGGCATGGTAGAGAATCGGCGTGGCGTCCTCGGAAGCCGGGAAATCCAGACGCCCGAGCAAAAACTGCGTCACGTCCATGTGCGTAAGGTTCGGCCGCAACGTCTTGAGCTCGTGCTCCTCCAAGGCCTCGCGGCAGGTGCCGCAGCTCGTCAGGCTGTGCGAAGGCGAAAGCCCCAGCCGTTCCGCCTCTTCGAGCAGCGCACGCAGCGCCTCGCGGTTGCGCTCGCGGTTGCGGCGGTACTCCTCGCCCATGCCCGCGGCGAGCAGCGGATAGCCGCAGCACAGATGCCGGTGCGGGATGAGCACCGCCACCTCGGCCCGCAGCAGCAGATGCACCGCCGCCATGCCGATGGTGCTCGAAAAAAGCGACGCACCGCAGCCCGGAAAATACAGCACCGTTTCCGGGGCCTCGCGCCCCTCCTTGGGGATGAAGATGGAACCCTTGTCCAGGTCCAACCGCTCGGAGAGGTTGCGCAGCCCGAGGGACGGGTTGGGACCCCGCAAGCCCGGGTTTTCGATGCGGTTGCGCCAGAAACGCGGCAGAAGCGGCATGGCCTTGTTGTGGAACTGCTGGCCGTAGGCCGCGAGCTTGGCCGCCTTGGGCGCGCGGTCGGACACGTCCTCGACCAGGTACGACAGGACCTTGTGCTTGATGGGATGGCCGCCGCAGCCCTGCTGGTCCAGGAAATTGCGCAGCCCCAGCGCCACCTTGCCGGATTCGATCTTCACCGAGCACACGCCCGTGCACTTGCCGCAGGCCGTGCAGTGGTCGACGATGCCACGCAGCTTGTCGAGCAGCGCCGGATCGGGCTCGCCGTGCGCGATCTGGGAATAGTAGATGGCCTCGATCAGCGCGCCAAGGGCGATGTTCTTGTTGCGCGGATGGTAGAGCATCCCGTATTCCGGCGCGAACATCGGGCAGACCTGCTTGCACTTGCCGCAGCGGTTGCAGAACTGGATGCCGCTTAGGATCGAAATCAGCGTGTCCTTGTCGGGCAGCGCCGTCTTCTTGATGTCGCGGATGAGGCGGTTGAACGAAAAGGTGTAGGGCTCGACGGCCAGCTCGCGCGTAGTCAGCTTACCCGGATTGATCAGCCCCTTGGGGTCCACGCGCTTCTTGTAGGCGCGCAGGGCCTCGATCTTGGCCTCGTCGAGGAACGCGATCTTGGTGATGCCGATGCCGTGCTCGCCCGAAACCGCGCCGCCGAGCTGGGTGACCTTCTCGAAGACCTTTTCCGCCGCCTCCCAGGCTTGCCGCATCATCTCGGGGTCGTTGGAATTGACCGGGATGTTCACGTGGCAGTTGCCGTCGCCCGCGTGCATGTGGCTCGCCACCTCGATGCGCGTAGCGGCAAGGTCGGCGTGGATGGCGGCGAGGCGGTCCTTGAGCCGGGGATAGCGCGCGGCCAGGTCCGTGAAGAAGTAGTAGGTCTGCACCTCCACTTCCGAATCGGACAGTTCCCGCCCGGTGATGCGCCCGCGCAGCACGCGGTCGCAAAATTCCAGCTCCATGGCGATGAATTCATCCGAAGCCGGGATGCCGGGCAGACGGCCGGCGTTTTGCAGCGCCGTGCGGTAGGCGTGGGCGATGCAGTGGAGGTTCAAATCCTCCAGGAATTCGGCGAACTCCGGTACGACGGACAGTGGAATGACCACGTCCTCGTTGATCTTGAATCCCGAGGTGCGCTTGGAGATGGCCGAGAGCTTGTGCCGGTCCTCCCAGTACAGTTCCGCGGTCTTGGCGTCCTTGGCCTCGAACACGTCCACGTTGTCGTAGGGATCGACGATGTCCACGATGTCGGCCGCGGCGCGCATGAGCGCGTCCTCGTCGTCGGAGTCGAGCTGGAGCAGCAGCACGGAAATGGGGTCGCCCTCGTAGAGCGAGGACTTCTTCACGTAGTTGATGGCCCGCACGTACTTGGAGTTGAACTCCTCCAGCGCGGAAATCTTGACCGCGTCGCCCTCCTCGCGGATGCGGTTGCGCAGGCCCACCACGTCGCGGATGACGCACATGGCGTTCTTCATGGAGCGGCCGAAAAATTCCAGGCACAGCGTGCGCGAATACCTGGGGATCGGATAGAGCGCGAAGCAGGCCTCGGTGATGATGCCGTCCACGCCTTCCTTCTGCACGCCGGGCAGGCCGCCGAGGTACTTGTTGGAGACGTCCTTGCCGAGGTTTTGCGCCCGGATCTGGTCGCCGGGCAGGCTTATGACGTCGCGCACTGCGCCCTCGCCGTCGAGCACCTCGAACACGGCCGTCTCGTCGGGACGGATCTTGTGGCGCGGGTGGTCGACCCGGCGCACCTCGATGATCTCGCCAGTGGCCTCGACCATCTTGTAGCTGACGATGTTGTCGAGCGTGGTGCCGTATTCGAAGGCGAAGGGGCCGCCGGCGTTCTCGGCGATGTTGCCGCCAAGCGACGACGCGGCCTTGGAGGCCGGGTCCACGGTGAAGAGCAGACCCTTGGCCTCGGCGGCCTTGATGGCCTTCAAGGTGATGACGCCGGTCTGGGCGCAAAGCGTCCGGGCTTGCGTGTCGATGGAAATGATCTTTTTAAATTTCGAGAGACTGAGGATCACCGAGCGGCGGTGCGCCGGTATCGCGCCGCCGGTGAGGCCCGATCCGCCGCCGCGCGGGATGACGGCGAATTCCAACTCGTTGGCCAAGCGCAGGATATGGCGGATATGCTCGGCCGACTCGGGCAGGAGCATGCACAGCGGCATCTCCATGCGCAGGTCCGTGGCGTCGGTGGAGCACTCGACCAGGGAGTGCGCCGCGGTGACCACGTCCTCGGCCGGCAAAAACTGGCGCAGGCGCTCGACCAGGTTGTCGCGAAAGCGCTTGTCCGCCTCGAACACGTCCCAGAAGGCCTTGTAGGCCCTGCGGATGGTGCGGGGATAGTCGCCCCAGGCCTTGGGATTGGCCTCGGCGAGGCGTTTATCCACCGATGCCTTGACGTCGTCTGGTTTGATGAAGGGATTGGCGCGCACGAGAAAAAGTTCGGCGGCCACGGCCACGGCGAGGTTTCGCGCGTCCTCGGGCCAGGAATCGAGTTCCTCGGGGCTGATGTCGAGGACCCGCGGCACGAGGCGTTCGAGGGGCAGGGATATATGAGGCGTTCGCTCCGACATATTGGGCGCTTCCGGCGAGGGTTAAATGAGGGAGGGAGACAGATAATGCCGAAGTCGGCAAATGGCAAGCGATCTTCACGGCCGCTGCATGTAACCCTTCAATATCCCTGGCTGTATCCTCGCGCACCCGACGTGTCGGCTGCGGCGACCCCTTGTTTCGTACCAGTGGCATGCGCCTCATGCAAGGACCACGAAACAGAAGACCAACGCCAGGAACAGCCATTCATACAACAAATCGTTCCATGAGATACGAGCGCAAACACCGCTTTTGACGGCAACAACGTGATGCAGTGGAATATGGCGTCTCAACCGGAGGCGGGCGCCGTGGCCTGGAGGCAGGCCGGGGACGGGCGCGGACTATGACGGAACGGGCGCGTTCGAGGAGACGGCTTCAGCCCATTTTCTTGAATCCGAGCAGCACGCGGTAGGGGCCGGGAACCCCCGGAGGCGCAAGGGCCACGCGATCGCCCTCGCAGACCATGGCGTTCTCGGGCGTAAACGCCTTGCCGTTGACGAAAATGACCTCGACCATTTCCGCCGGGAGCGCGAGCAGTTCCAGCAGCTGCGCGCCGCTGAGCTGCCCCGCGACGTCGACGATTTTGGGATTGGGCCAGTTCCTGCTGCTAAAAACGCTGCTTAAGTCCATGAACGCGCGGATTTCAACGGGAGATGCCATCGTTTCCCCTCATCCGGGTTTGCCGGCAGCTTCGCGGCGCGGCGTATCTTTGAAGAAAACCAGAATGCAGGCGTCTCCGCAATGGGCAAGGCAGGCGGAAGGGAATCGCCCTGTCCGCCTGCCTTGCCGCTTCTGCGGGACCGCCCCCGCGGCCCCGTGGGGGCGCCCCCGCCTGTAGCCCCTACCCCGTGCGCCGG